>JBKJQQ010000096.1:0-11562 GCA_046593875.1 Mycobacteriales bacterium
GAGCCCGGCGTAGCCGACCTCGTCGTAGAACAGCGGCGCGCCGTCCTTCCACAGCGACTGGTGGCAGTGCATGCCCGAGCCGTTGTCGCCGATGATCGGCTTCGGCATGAAGGTCGCGGACTTGCCGTACTCGTTGGCGGTGTTCTTCACGATGTACTTGAAGAGCATCATCTGGTCGGCGCCGGCGAGCAGGGTGTTGAACTTGTAGTTGATCTCCTGCTGGCCGGCCGAGCCGACCTCGTGGTGGCCGCGCTCGACGACCATGCCGGCGGCCTCCAGGCGCACCGCGATCTCGTCGCGCAGGTCGGCGTAGTGGTCGGTCGGGGAGACCGGGAAGTAGCCGCCCTTGGTGCGCGGCTTGTAGCCGAGGTTGCCGCCCTCCTCCTCCTTGCCGGTGTTCCACGCCGCCGACTCGGCGTCGATCTTGTAGAAGCTGCCCTGCGGCTGGCTGTCGTACTGGATGTTGTCGAAGATGTGGAACTCGGCCTCGGCGCCGAAGAAGCAGGTGTCGGCCACGCCCGAGCCCTTCAGGTAGGCCTCGGCCTTCTTCGCCACGTTGCGCGGGTCGCGGGAGTAGGCCTCACCGGTGAGCGGGTCGTGGATGAAGAAGTTGACGATCAGGGTCTTGCGGGTCCGGAACGGGTCGAGCTGCGCGGTGGTCGGGTCCGGGAGCAGGAGCATGTCCGACTCGTGGATCTCCTGGAAGCCGCGGATGGAGGAGCCGTCGAAGCCCAGTCCGTCGTCGAACACGTCCTGGGTGAACGAGCCGACCGGGACGGTGAAGTGCTGCATCACGCCCGGCAGGTCGCAGAAGCGGACGTCGACCATCTCGACGCCCTCCTTCTCGATGAACTTCAGGAGCTCTGCGGCACTGGTGAACAAGGACGTCCTCCGGGAAGTCGGGGACACGGCGGCGGCCGTGCCGGTCGGTGCTGTGAGCAGGCTAGCGAGAGGGCGTGACCCAGCGGTGTCCCGTGTGTTTCGCCACGGTTACGTGAGCGGGCGACCTGCCGGGTCCGGGACTAGCCTTCCGATCATGGCGCGCTGGACGGGCACGTGGATGTCGGGGCTGGCCGCGGCGGGCACCGACCGCCGGACCGAGGGCGCCTGGCCGGGCCGTCGCTACGGCCTGCCCGAGGACGGCGAGGGCGCCGTGGCGACCACCGGCTCGCGCTTCGCCGCGCTGTTCGTCGACGTCCTGGCCGGCGCGCTGATCGGCGCGCTGATCAACAGCTTCGTGGACGACCCGTCGTTCCTGGTCCGCACCGTCATCGTCGACGGCTCGCTCGTGCTCCAGGTGATCCTGCTGCAGGCGCTGACCGGGCAGTCGCTCGGCATGCGGCTGATCGGGATCCGGGTGGCCCGGACCGCCGCCCTGGCGACGGCCCCCGGCCTCATGCCGGCCGCGATCCGGACGGCGCTGCTGGTGCTGGTGATCCCGGCCGTCCTGCTCGACCGCGACGGCCGCGGCCTGCACGACAAGGCTGCCGGCACGATCGTCCTGCGCGGCAGCGCCAGCTTCGCCGGCTGAGCCGGGTCAGCGGCGCGGCACTCGCGTGGGCATCGGGCCCTTCGGGATGGGCAGCGCCTGCGTCCCCATCGCCTTGAACTTGCGGTCCAGCTCGTTGACGGTCTTGGGCTTGATGTTGCGCGGCAGCTTGAGGAAGTGCCGCTCCAGCTGACGGATGCCGATCTGCCCCTCGCCGTCGCCGACCACGACGTCGTAGACCGGGGTGTCGCCGACGATGCGGGCGACCTTCTTCTTCTCCGTCGCGATGAGGCTGCGGGTCCGGTTGCCCGAGCCCTCGGCCACCAGGATCACGCCGGGGCGCCCGATCACGCGGTGCACGAGGTCCTGCTCGCGGGTGAAGCCGACCGCCGGGGTGACGCGCCAGTCACCGCGCATGTTCGTGAGGATCGCTGCGGCCGCGCCGATCTGGCCCTCCACCTGGCTGTACGCCGTGGCCTGCACGCGCTTGCCGAACACGAACGCCGCGCAGACCAGACCGAGCAGGAAGCCCAGGAAGACCAGGTACGGAAGCCCGCCGAGGACGAGCCCGATCGCGACCATGACCAGCAGCGGGCCCAAGAAGGCCACGAGCACCAGCGGGAGGACCTTCGGGTCCTGCGCCCGGGTGGCGGTGAACGCCATCTTGATCTGCTTGAGCTTGGCCCCCCGCGGCGCCTTGGGCTTCTTCTTCGCGGCGGGTGCGGCCTTGCCCTTGGTCGGAGCAGCCTTCGAGGAGCGCTTCAGCAGGGCCATGTCGCAAGGATAGGCGGCAGCGTCAGGGCGTCGGGCCCTCCGCGGCACGACGGGCGGCCCGTGCGCTCTCCCGGTCGCGCGCGATCTGGGCGGCCTGCTCCAGGGTCGGCGCGGTGCCGCCCAGGCTGGCCGGGATCCACCAGGTGTCCTCGGGCGTACGGGGCCCGCCGTCGTAGGTCGCGCGCGCCTCGTCGAGCAGCGCCTGCATGCGCACCTTGAGGTCGGCCGTCACGACCACGGGGTCCGCCGAGGGGTCGGGCGTGAAGGCCTCGCCGACGACGACGCGGATCGGGGTGCCGCGGGTGAAGTCCTTGGGGCGTCCCTTGGTGAGGACCCGCTGGCTGCCCCACACGACGCACGGCAGCAGCGGGACCCCCGCCTCCATGGCCATCCGCGCTGCACCGGTCTTGAAGTCCTTGAGGTCGAAGGACTCCGAGATGGTGGCCTCGGGGAAGACGCCGACGATCTCGCCGGACCGCACGGACGTGACGGCCCGCTGGTAGCTGTCGTTCGCGGCGCCCTTGCGGTCGACCGGGATGTGCTTCATGCCCCGCATCAGGGGGCCGCTGACCTTGTGGTCGAAGACCTCCTTCTTGGCCATGAAACGGACCAGCCGACCAGCCTTGCGGGCCGCGAGCCCGGCGAAGGTGAAGTCCAGGTAGCCGACGTGGTTGATGGCCATGACCGCCCCGCCGGTCTTCGGCACGTGCTCGTGGCCGCTGACCGCGAAGCGCAGACCCAGGCTGCGGAACACCGCGAGGGTGAGTCCGATGACGGGCGTGTACGTCAGTTCGGCCATGGCGCGGAACCTACCTCGCGGCCGGCGGCCCCTCCGGGGTCAGGAGCCCGTGCTGTGCCTAGCCCCACGACGGGCGGCGGTCGCGAGGGCGACGGCCATGGCCTCGTCGGCCTCTCGCCGGCCACGGGCCCGCGCCGAGCCGGCCGACATGGACGCCCAGGCGTTGCGGCGGGCGACCTCCTGGCCGCCGTGCGGCACGGCCAGCATCAACAGGTCCTGCACGAGCGAGGCGAGCGCCATGGTGCACCTCCGGGGTGGGTGCCTCGAGGCTGGCGCCGTCGCGTGTCATCGAGATGACGTGGCCGTGAACCTCTGGTCAGCAGTGCCTTGCGCGAAGCCGCGTACGACCGGAGCGGTCCGGTCGTCGCTGCCCAGGACGAGCAGCGTCAGCAGGACGCCGTAGACCGGCAGGTGGCCGATCAGCTCGGTGCCGCCGAACAGCGCGAGGCTGGCCGTGAAGGGGACCGCCGCCACGAGGGCGACGACCTGGGGCGCGGCTCCGGACAGGACGAGGAAGGCGAAGAGCACCTCGATGCAGCCGGCCAGCAGGATGAAGGTGCCGACGCTCATGCCGAGCGGGGCCAGCAGGTTCAGCACCGGCTCCTGCTCGAGCATGGCGCGGCCCATCGCGGGGTTGGCGAGCTTCTCGACGACGGCCAGCACGAGCAGCGAGCCGGCCGTGCCGAGGCGCAGGACGAGCACCGCCGGCGCGAGCCGGGTGAGGTCGCTGCGACCGTCGCGGCCCGGGGGCACGGCGATCAGGAAGATCGCGATCCCCAGCAGCGCCAGGCACATCAGCAGCGAGCGGACCCCGGACAGGGCGAGCAGCACGACGCCGGCCGCGACCACGCCGCCTGCGGCAGCCCGGACCCAGCGGCCGGCGACCAGCAGCACGCCGACGACCAGCTGGGGCAGCAGCAGCAGGGTCCCGCCCCGGCCGTCGGGGACGTTGACGGACGGGTCGAGGACCGCGCGCCCCAGGGTCAGCAGGAGCAGCGACAGGCCGAGGTGCAGGGCCAGCAGGCGCGGGGCGTACGGCGCGAGCCGGCCGATCGGACGCAGCACGCGCAGCTCCGGAGCCCCGACACGTACGGCCACGGCGCGCCAGACCAGCGTGAGGATCGCGGCGCCGGCGACACCCGCGAGCACCGCCGGGCGGCCGAGCTCGGACCACTGGAGCGGGTAGCGCTCGGGCTGGTGGACGAACCACGTCTCATGGGCCGAGGCGGGAACGGCGCCGGCGAGCAGCAGAGCGCCGGTGGCCCCGGTGAGGACGCCGGTGCGAGGGAGGGCGTGGTGGGCCATGGCAGGTGCTCCTCGGGGCGGACGCTCTGCCGCCCGACACCTGCACTCCACCCGCCGGCGCCGCCGTACGCCAGGGACCAAGGTCCTGCGGACAGGTGCCGTACGACCCCCCTCGCCCGAGGCTGCGCCGCGGGACGCTGGGTCCTCACCCGCATCAGGAGGACCTCATGGCCACGCCCCGTCTCAGCGCCTCGCTGCAGCACGTCCTCGAGGCGGCGACGCTGGCCCCCAGCGTGCACAACACCCAGCCGTGGCGCTTCGCGTTGAGGGCGGACGGCTTCGACCTGCTGGCCGACTCCGCCCGCCGCCTCGAGGTGCTCGACCCGACCGGCCGCCTGCTGCACGTCTCCTGCGGGACCGCGCTGGTGCACGCGCGGGTGGCCGCCCGGGCGCTCGGCCTGTCTGTCTCCGTCGAGCTCCTGCCGGAGCCGGGTGACCCGAGCCTGCTCGCGCGGGTTGCGCTGTCCGCGGGGGCGGCGCCTGACGACGCCGAGCTCGCGCTCGCGCTGGCGGTCCTGCAGCGGCACACCGTCCGGGACGCCTTCGACCCCGACCCCGTCCCGGACGAGCTGCTGCACGCGCTCGCGCTGGCCGCGGAGCAGGAGGGCGCGGCGCTGCGCATCGTCCGCGACGAGGGCGACCGGGTGTCGCTGGAGGTCCTGCTGTCCGGGGCCGACTGGACCGAGGAGCGCGATCCCGCCTACCGCCACGAGCTGGCCGCCTGGGTGCACGACAGCGCGCACGAGGACGGCATCCCGGCGGCAGCGCTGTCCGCCGACGGCCCCCGCGGCAGCAGCCTGCGGCTGCGCGACTTCGGCCTCACCCGGCCGGAGCGCTCGACCGGTGAGGCACCGCCGGCGGAGGAGCCGGTCGTCGTCGTGCTGACCACGCTCCGGGACGGCCCGCGGGCCTGGCTCGAGGCGGGCCAGGCGCTCGGTTCGGTGCTGCTGCACGCCGCCGCGCAGGGCGTGCAGGCGCAGCCGCTGGCGCAGGTCGTCGACCTGCCCGGTCCGCGGGCACAGCTCGCACGCGCGCTGGGGGTGACGGGGACGCCGCAGATGGTGCTGCGGCTCGGCTACGCGACCGCGCACGCCACGACCGGCCGGCGAGGCCTTCAGGACGTCCTCGCCTAGAGGGGCGTCGTCCAGACTCAGGTCGCGGCTGCCCGGCGCGCGACGGCCTGTTCGTACAGCCGGCCCGCGCGGTAGGACGAGCGGACGAGCGGTCCGCTCATGACGCCGGCGAAGCCGATGTCCTCGGCCTCCTGGGACAGCTCGACGAACTCCTCCGGCTCGACCCAGCGGGCCACCGGGTGGTGGCGCGGCGACGGCCGCAGGTACTGCGTGATGGTCACCAGGTCGCAGCCGGCGTCGTGCAGGTCCTGCAGCGCCTGGCTGATCTCCTCGCGTTCCTCGCCCATGCCCAGAATGAGGTTGCTCTTGGTGACCAGGCCGGCGTCGCGCGCCGCGGTGAGCACGGCGAGCGAGCGGTCGTAGCGGAACCCCGGCCGGATGCTCTTGAAGATGCGGGGGACGGTCTCGACGTTGTGGGCCAGCACCTCGGGCCGGCTGGCGAACACCTCGGCGAGAAGCGCTGGTGTGCCGTTGAAGTCGGGCACGAGCAGCTCGACGCCGATGCCCGGCAGGGCCGCGTGGATCTGGCGCACGGTCTCGGCGTAGAGCCACGCCCCGCCGTCCGGCAGGTCGTCACGCGCGACGCCGGTGACGGTCGCATAGCGCAGGCCCATCTGCGCCACGGACTCCGCGACGCGACGCGGCTCGTCGGTGTCGTAGGCCGCGGGCTTGCCGGTGTCGATGTTGCAGAAGTCGCAGCGCCGCGTGCACTGGTCGCCGCCGATGAGGAAGGTCGCCTCGCGGTCCTCCCAGCACTCGTAGATGTTGGGGCAGGCGGCCTGCTCGCAGACCGTCGACAGGCCCTGGCTCTTCACCAGCCCCTTGAGGGCGCGGTACTCCGGGCCCATCACGGCGCGGGTCTTGATCCAGGCGGGCTTCCTCTCGATGGGCACCGCGCTGTTGCGCACCTCGAGGCGCAGCATCTTGCGCCCGTCCGGGCTCACCGTCGTCACACCTGGAGCCAACACCGCGTCATGCCGTAAGCGTCCCATCCAGGACGCGGGCCGACAGCCCGGGCAGCCGGGCCTCGAGCAGCGGCAGCACCTCGGCCACCGGCACGTCGCGTCCGAGCTCGCGGGACAGCGACGTGACCGTCGCGTCGGCGATGCCGCACGGCACGATCCGGTCGTAGGCCGTCAGGTCCGGGTCGGCGTTCAGCGCGAAGCCGTGCATCGTCACGCCGCGGCTGACGCGGATGCCGATGGCCGCGACCTTGCGTGCACCGTCAGGGGTCCACACGCCGCTGCGCCCCTCGACGCGTCCGGTCGCGAGCCCCAGCGAGGTGCAGACGTCGATGAGCAGCTGCTCCACGTCGCGGACGTAGGCCACGACGTCGACCGGGTCGACCAGCCGCACGATCGGGTAGCCGGTGACCTGCCCCGGGCCGTGCCAGGTGATCTTCCCTCCGCGGTCGACGTCGACGACGGGCGTGCCGTCCGTGGGCCGCTCCCACGGCTCGGTGCGCTTGCCCGCGGTGTAGACCGGCGGGTGCTCGAGCAGCAGCGTCACGTCCTCGTGGCCCGCAACGACCTCGGCGTGGACGGACTGCTGCAGCCGCCAGGCCTCGTCGTAGGGCACGACCCCGAGCCGCCTGACCTCCACCGTGCCGAGGCTACGCCCGGAGCTCGGCCAGGACCGCCGTCGCGGCGCGGCGCCCGGACACCAGCGCGCCCTGGATCGAGGCGCTGTCGCGGTGGTCGCCGCACACGTAGAGCCCGGCTTCCAGCCGCACCTGCTTGCGGAAGCGGCCCATCGGCGGGTCCTGCCGTGGCAGCGCCTGCGGCACGGCGCAGGTCGCGACGTGCTCCCATCGCTTGGTCTCCACGCCGTAGAGGCGGGAGAGGTGCTGGCGCACAGTCGGTTCGGACGCGTCGCCGGTGACGACGCTGCTGCTGACGAGGTGCCGGCCGGGGGCGTACGAGGGTGCGGCGTTCGTCAGCACGACGGTGTTGGCGACCGGTCCGCTGCGCTCGCCGTCCAGCACGATGGCCGGCTCGCGGAGCGGCGGTTCGTCGGCCAGGTGGTACTGCGTGGTGACCCCGCTCGGGGGCGGGACGTCCAGGCCGGGCACCAGCTCTGCCGCCGCCCAGCCGCTGGTCGCGACGACCACCGCGAGGGCCCTGGTGCCGTCGACGGCGTACGGCCGGACGCTGCTCACAGGGTCGTGCAGCCTGACGTCCAGACCGTGCGCGAGCTGTCGCGGTATCGCGCCCATGCCGGCGGCCGGCACGCACTGGCTGCCGCGCACGAACGACCGCCAGACCAGGTCGAAGAAGCGGCTGCTCGTGCCGAGCCGGTCCTCCAGGAAGACACCGGTCAGGAAGGGCCGGAAGAAGCGGTCGATCGCGAGGTCCGAGACGCCTCGGGCGCGCAGGGCGTCGTACGTCGTGGTCTCCGGCCGGGACAGCAGGGTGTCGGCGGAGTGCAGCCCGGCCTCGGCGGCGAGCCGCGCGATGAGCACCTTGTCCTTGAGCGAGCCGATCGGAGCTCGGACGGTGCCGGGTGCCCAGGTCGGGACCCGGCGCGGGTCGCCGACGCGGTGCAGCCGGTCGCCGACGCGGACCATCGCGCCGGCCGCGAAGGGCCGGAGGTCCAGCGCCTCGTGGTCCAGGACCCGCTGCGCCTCCGGGTAGCCGGTGTTGTGCACCTGGAAGCCGCGGTCGAGCAGCATCCCGTCGACGACGTCGGTACGGACCCGGCCACCCACCGCGTCGGACGCCTCCCGGACGACGACCTCGACGCCGGCGGCCTGCAGGTGCCGGGCGCACGCGAGGCCGGCCAGCCCAGCCCCGACGACCACCACCTCCGGCACCCGGGCAGCGTAGGTGTGGACAACCCGTTCGGCCGCCCCAGGTCTGGGAGAGTCCCGTCGGTGAGCGAAGTGTGGTCCCTGCCCGGTTACGACGTGCAGGCCCTGCTCGGCTTCGGCGCCACCGGCGAGGTGTGGCGGGCGCGCGAGCTGGCCACCGGCGAGACCGTCGCGCTCAAGCGGCTGCGGGACGGCGCGGACCCCGCGGCGGTCGACGCGCTGCGCCGGGAGGCCTCGCTGCTGCGCAGCCTGGACACGCCCTACGTCGTGCGGCTGCGCGAGGTCGTCGGATCGGTTCTCGTCCTGGACCACGCACCGGGCGGGTCCTTGGCGGCGCTGCTCGCGCGGCGCGGGTCGCTGGACGCCGGGGAGGTCGTGACGATCGCCGGGCCGCTGGCGCAGGCACTGGCCGCCGCCCACAGCCGCGGGCTGGTGCACGGCGACGTCACCCCGTCCAACGTGCTGTTCACCGCCGACGGGATGCCGCTGCTGTCCGACCTCGGGCTGGCGCGCATGGCGGGGGAGCCGCTCGCCTCGGTCGACGGGACGGCGGAGTACGTCGACCCGGCCGTGGCGCGCGGCGGCGCGCCGGACGCCGCCGCCGACGTGTGGGCGCTCGCCGCGGTCTGCCACCACATGCTCGCCGGGTCGCCCCCGCACGAGGGCTCCTCGGTGGGCGACGTGCTGGCCGCCTCTGCTGCGGGCGGTCGGGCTCCGCTGGGGCTGCTGGCTCCTTGGGCGCCGCGCCCGCTGGTCGCCGCCGTCGAGGCCGCGCTGGTGGCCGACCCTGCGCTGCGGCCGGACGCCGCCGCCTTCGCGTCTGCCTTGCGCCGGGCCCACGCCGCCGCACCCGTCCGGCTCACCGGCGCGTCGGACGCCGCCGGTCCGCTGCCCGCGGTGCGCCAGACGCATGCCGTACGCGCTGCCGCGCCGGCCGATCCGGTCGCTTCCCGCCGGCGGGTCCCGCAGGGCGTCCTGCTCGGACTCGGCCTGGCGGCGCTGCTGGTGGTGGGCGCAGTCGTCGGCTGGGCCTCCGGCCGGGGCGCCTCGCAGGCGGGGGCCTCCTTGCCCCGGCTCGTGGTGCCGGCGGCCGTGGCTCCTCCCGTCGCGGTCGACTGGGCGCCGGTGCTCGACGGCCTGGACGCCGCCCGCGCCGACGCCTTTGCCGCCGGCGACGCGGCCGCACTGGCGCAGGTCTACGCGCCGGACTCGCCCGGGCTGGCGTCCGACACGGCGCTGCTGCAGTCGCTGGTGGACCAGCGGCAGACCGCGCACGGCCTGCGGCACCGGGTGCGGTCGGTCGAGGTGCTCTCGGCCACGGCGGCCTCAGCCCGGCTGCGGGTCGTCGACGTGCTCGGTGCGTACGAGGTGCGCGACGGTACGGGGGCCGTCGTCAGTCGCGCGCCGGCGCGGGGCGAGAAGGCGTTCGTGGTCGATCTGGTTCGCAGCGGTGCCGGCTGGCGGCTCGTCCAGGTGCGCCCGGCGGTCTGACCCAGGAGCGGCCGGCCGCTGCCGGGACACGTCACGGCCCCTCGATGAACGCCGGACCTCCCACGGTCTCAGCGGTGCGAGACCGCCTTGATCCCGCCTCGGGAGGCGGGCCTCAGGCCTTCGCCAGCTCGGCCTTCAGGGCGGCGTCGACGTCGGCGTGCGCGAAGCGGAAGCCGCTGTCCTGCAGCACCTTCGGGACCAGGCGCTGCCCGACCAGCACGCCCTCCTCGGCGAAGTCGCCCAGCATCGCCTTGAGCGCGAAGCCCGGCACCTTGATCGGCATCGTCGGCCGGTGGACGGCACGGCCGAGGGCCTTGGTGAAGTCCTTGTTGGTGACCGGGGCCGGTCCGACGAGGTTGACCGGGCCCGAGACGTCCGCGGTCAGCAGGTGGCGGATCGCCGCGACCTCGTCGTGCAGCGAGATCCAGGAGACCCACTGCTTGCCGGAGCCGAGCGGGGCGCCGAGGCCCAGCTTGAACACGGTCAGCTGCGGACCGAGCGCGCCGCCCTTGCCGGACAGCACGATGCCGGTGCGCAGGTGCGCGACCCGCACGCCTGCGGCCTCGGCCGGAGCCGTGGCGTCCTCCCACTGCCGGCAGACCTCGGCCAGGAAGCCCTGCCCGGTCGGGCCGGTCTCGTCGGTGAGGCGGTCCCCGGTGTCGCCGTACCAGCCGATGGCGCTCGAGGAGAGCAGCACCTTCGGTCCCTGCGCTGCCGCCAGTGCCTGGGCGATCGTCGTGGTGCCGTCGACCCGGCTGTCGAGGACGACCTTCTTGCGCGCGTCGGTCCAGCGCTCGTCGGCCACCCCCGCACCGGCCAGGTGGACGACGGCGTCGAGGTCCTCGACGTGGGCGGGGTCGAGCCGTCGGGCAGACGGGTTCCAGGGCCGCTCGTCCGGCGCCGCGGCGTCCCCGCGCACGAAGCGCACGACCTCGTGGCCGTCGGCGCGCAGGGCCGGCTGCAGGGCGGTGCCGATGAGTCCGGACGCGCCGGTGATCCCGATCTTCATGCGTGCAGTCTCGTGCACCGGCCGGCCGACCGCGACCCCGCCCGGCTGCTCAGCGCGCCGATCTTCCCCTCGTGCAGCGCTTTACCGCGTGTCGCGGTGCAGGCGGGGAAGATCAGCGGCAGGTGGTCCTAGAGGCCGAGCTCGGCGGCGAAGTCGCCCTCCTCGAGGCGCTCCTTCACCGTCACCAGGAAGCGGGCGGCGTCGGCGCCGTCGACGATCCGGTGGTCGTAGGTCAGCGCGAGGTAGACCATCGAGCGGATCGCGACGACCTCGCCGAGCTCCGGGTCGTTCACGACGATGGGGCGCTTGACGACCGCGCCGGTGCCGAGGACGCCGACCTGCGGCTGGTTGATGATCGGCGTGTCGAACAGCGCACCGCGCGAGCCGGTGTTGGTCAGCGTGAAGGTGCCGCCGCCCAGCTCGTCCGGGGTGACCTGGTTGGTGCGGGTGCGCTGCGCGAGGTCGGCGACCTTCTTGGCCAGCCCAGCCAGGTTGAGGTCACCGGCCCCGTGGATGACCGGCACCAGCAGGCCGCGCTCGGTGTCGACGGCGATGCCCAGGTGGACGCTGTCGTGGTAGGTGATCGTGCCGCCCTGCTGGTCCACGCTGGCGTTGACGACCGGGTGCGCCTTGAGCGCCTCGAGCGTCGCCTGGGCGAAGAACGGCATGAACGACAGCTTCACGCCCTCGCGCTGCTCGAACGCCGCCTTGGCCTGCTCGCGCAGCCGGGCGATCTTGGTGACGTCGACCTCG
>JBKJQQ010000099.1:0-3799 GCA_046593875.1 Mycobacteriales bacterium
ATCTCCTGCATCTGGCCGACCACGCCGTCGGCGGCCAAGCGCTCGTTCGCGACTTCGGTCTGATCGCCTCCGCAGCAGCCCGACCAGGGTCGGGCTTCGGGGACTTCGAGGCCTACGCAACGGTCCATCTCAAGGCCGGTGCTCTGCTGCACTCACTTGTCCGGAACCACGCACTGTTTGACGGCAACAAGCGACTGGGGTGGACAGCGACGGTCGTTTTCTACGACATCAACGGCTGGAGTCTGGAGGCGCCGGACGATCCCGCCTACGGGCTGGTGATCTCCGTCGCTGAAGGTAAGGCGGACGTCGCTGACATTGCCGCTGTGCTCGAGGGCTGGGCCAAGCCGCTCGGCTGAGGGCTCCTTTCGCCGTACCGGGCTCCGGTAGCCTGCATGCTCATGGCCTCCACGAACGACCTCAAGAACGGCATGGTGCTCCAGCTCGACAACGGGCTGTGGGGTGTCGTCGAGTTCCAGCACGTCAAGCCCGGCAAGGGCGGCGCTTTCGTGCGCACCACGCTGAAGAACGTGCTGACCGGCAAGGTGGTCGACAAGACCTTCAACGCCGGCACCAAGGTCGAGGTCGCGACGGTCGACAAGCGGACGATGACCTACCTCTACAAGGAGGGCACCGACTACGTCTTCATGGACCAGGACACCTTCGACCAGCTCTACGTCCCCGAGCAGACGCTGGGCACGGTCAAGGACTACCTCCTGGAGAACATGGAGGCGATGGTCGCGATGCACGACGGCGCCGCCCTCTACGTCGAGCTTCCGGCGAGCGTCGAGCTGATCGTCCAGCACACCGACCCCGGCCTGCAGGGCGACCGGTCGACCGGTGGCACGAAGCCGGCCACGCTCGAGACCGGTGCGGAGATCCAGGTGCCGCTGTTTCTCACCACGGGCGAGAAGATCAAGGTCGACACCCGCGACGGGCGCTACCTCGGTCGTGTGAATTCTTGAGCGGACACGGCTAGTGGGTGCTCGGAGCAAGGCCCGCAAGCGCGCGCTGGACATCCTCTACGAGGCGGCGCAACGCGACAACGACCCGATGGCCACGCTGCGGGAGCGGCTCGCGCACAGCGACCCGCCGGTGCCGGAGTACGCCGCCGTCCTGGTCGAGGGCGTGGTGACGCACCAGGAGCGCATCGACGAGCTGTTGGCGACCTACGCCGAGGAGTGGACGCTCGACCGCATGCCGCCGGTGGATCTCGCGGCGCTGCGCATCGGGGCGTACGAGCTGCTCTGGTGCGACGACGTCCCGGACGGGGTGGCGGTTGCGGAGGCCGTGGCCCTGGTCAGCAGCCTGTCGACCGACGAGAGCGCCGGCTTCGTCAACGGCCTGCTGGCCCGGCTCCTCCAGCTGAAGCCCAGCCTCGCGGTCTGAGGCTCTCTCAGCGGGGGTCCGCGCCGACACAGCCGATCACGAGGTTCACCCGGCTGATCAACTGTGTGGCCTGGCCGGCTGGTCCGTGGTGTCGGGTCTACACAGCTGATCAACCGGGCGGGATCCCTTGATCAGCTGTGAGGGCCGCGCGCCGGTGCGTGGACTGCAGGGCCCCACAGTTGATCTTGACGGCGCCACGGTGATCGGCTGTGGAGCAACGGGCCGGCCGAGGATCTGAAGCGGCCGGCCGAGGACCTGACGCGGCCGGCCTAGGGCTGACGGCAGCCCCGCGTCCGAGCGTCAGGCGTCGATGTGGCGGCGGGCGTCGGCGGACAGGACGCCCCAGCCGATCAGCTGCTCGGTCAGCGCGCCAGGAGAGGCGTCGTAGATGACCGCCAGTGACCGGAGGTCCTCCTGGCGGATCGACAGCACGCGGCCGTTGTAGTCGCCGCGCTGGCTCTGGATGGTCGCGGCGTAGCGCGCCAGGGGGGCGGCCTTGTCGGCCGGCACGGCGGACAGCTGCTCGAGGTCGATGATCAGGCGAGAAGCCGGCTCGTTCGCGGGGGTGGAGACACCCTCGGGCAGCAGCTCGGAGACCGGCACGCCGTAGAAGTCGGCCAGCTCGGACAGGCGCTGCACGGTCACTGCGCGGTCGCCGCGCTCGTAGGAGCCCACGACGACGGCCTTCCAGCGGCCCTGGGACTTCTCCTCGACACCGTGCAGGGACAGCCCCTGCTGGGTGCGGATGGCGCGCAGGCGCGCACCGAGGGACTTCGCGTAGTCGCTCATGGTGCCGGGCTCCCGTCGTCAGGCGCGGCCTGGGCCGCGTCGATCGTCACGGGGCGTCGGTCTCACCACTGGCTCGCCCCGGAGCGCTCCCGAGGATCCGGGAGCGGTGACCGTGATACCCCGGGGGTCACTGCCTCGCCACGTCCTGCTTGATTGCCCGTGTTGACTACCCACGGTGGTTCTGGTTACGCACAGTCACGCTACGGGGAGTGACGACATGCGTCAAGCAGCCGCGCCGGGTGTACGGTCGGCGTCGAACCAGCACCCTCCACCGAGCCCGTCCCGTGAGGCGGGGAAGGAGGCCGCATGTCGGCTGCCCAGGCGCGCCCCGTGAGCGGGGACCCCGCCGCCGCCCGCCCCGTCCTCCAGGGTCCGGAGGTCGGCCGCGTCGTCGACCGGATGGCCCACGAGCTGCTCGAGAAGACCCGCGGCGGCGACGGCGTCGTCCTGCTCGGCATCCCCACCCGCGGCATCACCCTGGCCCGCCGGCTGGCCGCCCGCGTGCAGGCGTTCGAGGGCGTCGCGCTGCCGACCGGCAGCCTGGACATCACGCTCTACCGCGACGACCTGCGCCTCAAGAGCCCCCGCGCGCTCGAGGAGACCGACGTCCCCGCGGACGGCATCGACGGCAAGCTCGTCGTGCTCGTCGACGACGTCCTGTTCTCCGGTCGGACCGTACGCGCCGCGCTCGACGCGCTCGCCGACCTCGGCCGGCCCCGCGCCGTGCAGCTGGCGGTCCTGGTGGACCGCGGCCACCGCGAGCTGCCCATCCGCGCGGACTACGTCGGCAAGAACATCCCGACCTCGCTGCAGGAGGCCGTCCACGTGCTGCTCACTGAGGACGACGGCCGCGACGCGGTCCTGCTGGGCCCTGCTGACGCGGGCAGGAACGAGTGAAGCGCCACCTGCTCTCCGCCGCCGACCTCACCTTCGACGATGCGACGCTCGTCCTCGACACCGCGACCGAGCTCGCCCAGCTGACCGAGCGCGCCACGGTGAAGAAGCTCCCCACGCTTCGCGGCCGCACGGTCGTCAACCTGTTCTTCGAGGACTCGACCCGCACCCGCACGTCGTTCGAGCTGGCGGCTAAGCGGCTGTCCGCTGACGTCATCAACTTCAGCGCCAAGGGCTCGAGCGTCAGCAAGGGGGAGACCCTGAAGGACACCGCCATGACGCTGGAGGCCATGGGCTCGGACGCGGTCGTCGTCCGCCACTCCTGGTCCGGCGCGCCGGTCAACCTGTCCCGCTTCATCCGCGGCTCGGTCATCAACGCCGGCGACGGCACGCACGAGCACCCCACCCAGGCCCTGCTCGACGCCTACACGATGCGCCAGCGCCTCGGCCGCATCGAGGGCCTCAAGGTCACGATCGTCGGCGACATCCTGCACAGCCGGGTCGCGCGCTCCAACGTCCTGCTGCTGCACACGCTCGGCGCCGACGTGACCCTCGTCGCGCCGCCGACGCTGCTGCCGACCGGCGTCGACCAGTGGCCCTGCCAGACGAGCTACGACCTCGACGCGGTGCTCCCCAAGAGCGACGTCGTGATGATGCTTCGCGTGCAGCGCGAGCGCATGGGTGCGGCGTACTTCCCCAGCACCCGCGAGTACTCCCGGCGCTACGGCCT
>JBKJQQ010000187.1:0-17587 GCA_046593875.1 Mycobacteriales bacterium
GGACTCGGCCACCGGGTCGTCGAGACCAGCCACGTCCAGAGGACGTTGAAGCCGCACGAACGCCGGATCAAGCACCTCGAGACCGGCGGGCACTGCCAAGGCACCGGCTGCTGCCGAGGACCAGGACACCCGCTCATCCCGCACCACGTCGACGCCTGGGCCACAAGCGGAAGGACCAGCGTCAAGGACACCGTCCTGCTCTGCGAGCAGGACCACGCCGCCCTCCACCGCGGACAGGCCATCACCCTCAAAGACGGCCGCTGCCTCAACGCCAACGGCTGGGTCGACTAGCCCTCGAGCACCGTGGCCAGCGCCTCGTCCGGACCGAGCTCCGCGCGGAACTCCAGGTAGTCGGCGTACTGGTCGTTGGTCATCGGCGTGGCCGGAACGATCACCTCGTGCTTGCCGTAGCCACCGGCCTTCACCGACAGCCCGACGACGACCACGTCGTCGTGCTCGGGTCGTACGACGCGGACGGGGACGTTCAGCGTCCGCGCACCGAGGTCGCCCGCGGCCTGCACCGCCGCGGACACGCTGATGTCGTTGAGGGTCGCGGCCCGCAGGTGCATCGGCTCGAGCGCGTTGATCTGCCGCTTGAGCCGTTCCTTGACGGTGAGGACGGTCGCCATGACGCGGACAGTACGTTCCCCGCGTGACCCAGGGCGCCCTGTTCGACGACGAGGCGCCGCCGGTGGCCGGCCCTCCGGTCGTCGCCGCGACCGACGGCTCCGCGCGGCCGAACCCGGGGCACGCGGCCGGTGCGTGGTTCATGTCCGCCGACTGCTGGCAGGCGCTGGCCGTGGAGGGGGTCTCGACCAACAACGTCGGCGAGCTGGTGGCGATCCGGGCCCTGCTGGAGGCGGTGCCGGCGGACCGGCCGCTGCACGTCGTCTACGACAGCACCTACGCGCAGAAGTGCGTGACGACGTGGGTGCACTCCTGGAGCCGCGGCGGCCGGGTGCCCCCGGAGCGGTGGGTCACCAAGGAGGGCTCGGCGGTCAAGAACGCCGACCTCGTCGCGCGCATCGCCGGGCTGCTGGCCGGCCGCACCGTCACCTGGTCGAAGGTGAAGAGCCACACGACGCTGATGACCAGCGAGCACGTGCTGAACCGCGAGGCCGACGCCCGCGCGGCCGCCGTGGTCGCGGCGCTGGCCGAGGGGCGGGCGTGGGACGCGGGCCCCGGCTGGAGCGGCTAGCGAGTGGAGCGCAGGCGCAGCAGGCCGAGCACCGGGAGCACGAGCGGGACGAAGCCGTAGCCGCTGCCGTAGGTCGACCAGACCGTCTGGTCCGGGAAGGCGTCCGGCAGGAGCAGCGACACGGTGCCGACCACCAGGACGCCGACCAGCTCGAAACCGCAGGCGTAGAGGGCGGTCCGACGCAGATCGCGAGCCAGGGCGACGGCGGCCACCACGTAGACGGCAGCCGCCAGTGCCGACAGCAGGTACGCCACCGGGGCGTCGTCGAAGCGGGTCGCCAGCTGCAGCACCGCCCGCGACGAGCCGGCCAGCGCGAAGACGGCGTAGACCGCGACGAGCAGCCGACCGGGCCCGCGCCCGACCCGGCCGCCCGTCTCCCCCGACTCTCGGTGATCTTCCCCGGGTACGCGCTTCACCGGCGTGTCGCCGCACCCGAGGGGACGATCACCACGGGGGGCGGGGCCAGCGCGGAGGGCGAGGTCAGCGCGCGCGGCGGGGTCATCGGGACAGGCCGGCGTCCCAGACGGACAGCAGGCGCACCTCGACGACGGCCACCACGAGGCAGGCCACGGCCAGGACGAGCGTGCCGTAACGCGACCGCTCCTCCACCGCCAGCACCAGCCCACCGGGCACGAGCAGCGCGGACACCGCGAGGTAGCCGGTCAGCTCGCCCTTGGAGCCGCCCCAGTCCCCCATGCGCACCAGGGCCAGGCCAGCCTGCACGACCAGGACGGCCTGCAGCAGGAACAGCGCCTGCAGGTGGAGCTTGGGCAGCAGCACGTCGCGGGCTGCCCACGCCAGCCCCCATGCGCCCAGCGCGAGCGACAGCACGAAGACCGCCGTCGCCACCCCGTCGCTCACGAGAGCCAGCCGGCCGCTTCGGTCGCCCAGTAGGTCAGCACCATCGAGGCACCGGCGCGACGGATGGCGGTCAGCTGCTCGAGGATGATGCGCTCGCGATCGATCCAGCCCTGCGCCGCAGCGGCCTCGACCATCGCGTACTCACCGCTGACCTGGTATGCCGCGACCGGCACGTCGACCGCGTCGGCGACCGCGCGCACGACGTCGAGGTAGGCGCCGGCGGGCTTGACCATGACGGCGTCGGCCCCCTCCGCGATGTCCAGCAGGGCCTCGCGCACTCCCTCGGCGGCGGACCGCGCGTACGACTGCTGGTAGCCGGCCCGGTCGCCGAAGGCGGGAGCGCACTCGGCCGCGTCGCGAAACGGCCCGTAGTAGGCGGAGGCGTACTTCGCGCTGTAGGCCAGGATCGGCAGCCAGGCGAACCCGTCTGCGTCAAGCGCAGAGCGGATCGCCGCGACCTGTCCGTCCATCATCCCGGACGGGGCCACCACCTGAGAACCCGCGCGCGCCTGCGCGACGGCGGCGGACGCGTAGCGCTCCAGCGTCGCGTCGTTGTCGACGTCGCCGTCCGGCGTCAGCAGACCGCAGTGGCCGTGGTCGGTGTACTCGTCCAGGCACAGGTCGGTCATGACGACCAGCTCGTCACCCACCTCGGCCACGACGTCGGCCAGCGCGAGCTGCACGATGCCGGAGGGGTCGTCGGCGCCCGAGCCGCGCGCGTCCTTCACCGCCGGGATGCCGAACAGGATGATCCCGCCGACGCCCGCCGAGACCGCCTCAGCAGCAGCCTGTCTCACCGAAGCACGGGTGTGCTGCACGACCCCCGGCATCGACGCGATCGGCTGCGCCGAGGAGATGCCCTCCTTGACGAACACCGGCAGCACCAGGTCCGACGGGCGCACGTGCACGTCGGCCACCAGCCGTCGCAGCGCCGGTGTGCGTCGCAGCCGGCGCGGGCGGGCCGCCGGGAAGGCGCTCACTTGCGAGCGGCCCGCGCCACCTTGCGCCGGTGGGCGGCGCTGGGCAGCGCGTCGGTCGTCTTGCGCCGCTCGACCGCGAAGGCCGCCAGCGCCTCGACCAGCGTCGCGACGTCGGGCTTGGGCGCCAGGACGTCGACACGAAGGCCGAGCTCCTTCGCCGTCGCGTCGGTGGCCGGGCCGATGCAGGCCAGGATCGTGGTGTCGTGCGGCTTGCCGGCGATGCCGACGAGGTTGCGCACGGTCGAGCTCGAGGTGAAGAGCACCGCGTCGTAGCCGCCGCCCTTGAGCGCCTCGCGGGTCTCGGCGGGCGGCGGCGCCGCGCGGACGGTCCGGTAGGCCGTGACGTCGTCGACCTGCCAGCCCAGCTCCTGCAGGCCGGCCAGGAGCGTGTCGGTCGCGATGTCGGCGCGCGGCAGGAAGACCCGGTCGATCGGGTCGAAGACGTCGTCGTAGGGCGCCCAGTCGGCGAGCAGGCCCTCGCTGGACTGCTGGCCGCTCGGCACCAGGTCGGGGCGGATGCCGAAGTCGATCAGCGCCTGCGCGGTCGTGTCGCCGACGGCTGCGACCTTCAGGCCGGACAGCGCGCGGGCGTCCAGGCCGTACTCCTCGAGCTTCTCGCGGACGGCCTTGACGGCGTTGACGGAGGTGAAGGCGACCCAGGCGTACTTGCCGTCGTGCATCCCCTTGACGGCCCGCTCCATCGGAGCGGGGGTGCGCGGGGGCTCGACGGCGATGGTCGGCACCTCGACGGGCACGGCGCCGTACGAGCGGAGCACCGCCGACAGCGCACCGGCCTGGTCGCGGGTGCGCGGGACGAGCACGCGCCAGCCGTAGAGCGCACGGCTCTCGAACCACGCGTGCTTCTCGGCCTTCTTGACCGCGTCGCCGACGACGACGACCGCGTCCCCGGTCAGGTCCGCGAGCAAGGACTCGACGCTGTCGAGGGTCGCCGTCACGGTGCGCTGCTCGGAGGTGGTGCCCCCGACGGTGACCGAGACGGCCTCGCTGCCCTTGCGGCCGTGCTCGACGAGGGAGGCCGCGCTCTTGGCCACCTCGCCCGCGGCGGTGAGCAGGACGAGGGTGCCGGAGGTCGCCGCCAGCGCGCGCCACGGTGTGCCGTCGTCGACGCGCGCGACGGTGCGCGGCGTGCTCGCGGCGATGCCGGCCGAGGCGGGCACCACCTGCTCGAGCGTCACGCCGGGGACGACCTCGAGGCGCTGCTTGGCCTTGAGGACGACCTCGGCCTCCTTGAGCCCCTCGGCGGTGGCGTAGGGGTCGCCCGGCAGCAGCCGGACGGCGGTGCGGCCGTCCTTGCTGGCCGCGACCAGCGCCGCGCCCTGCGCGTCGCCGGGCTCGGTCCGCACGACCTCGGCGTCCTCGCGCACGCCGGCCAGCAGCGCGTCGTCGACGCGGCTGTCGACGAGCAGCAGGTCGGCGGCGCCGATCAGCTCGGCGGCACGGACAGCGAGCAGACCGGGAGCGCCGGTGCCTGCACCGACGAGGGCGACCTGACCGGCGGGGCCGGCGGCCTTCTTGCTGGGGCTCATTCGCGTTCTCCCATCAGGTCCGCGGCGCCGAGGTCGAGCAGCTCGGCAGCGAGCCGGCGTCCCACCTCCGCGGCCTCGGACATCGGACCGGTCGCCGAGAGGCGGACCGCGTCAGTGCCGTCCAGGGCGGCCACCAGGCCGCGCAGGTAGATCTCCAGCCCGCTGTCGCCCTCGGCGACCTGGGCGAGCGCACCGACCGGCGCGCTGCAGCCCGCCTCGAGCGCGCCCAGCAGCGCGCGCTCGGCGTCGACGGCACTGCGGCTGTCCTCGTCGTCGAGCACGCCCAGCAGCCGGACCAGCTCCAGATCGTCGGACCGGCACTCGATCGCGAGCGCGCCCTGCGCCGGCGCGGGCAGCATCGTCAGCGGGTCGATCACCTCGGTCGCGTCCTCCAGCCGGCCGAGCCGCTGCAGGCCGGCCCGCGCCAGGACGACCGCGTCGAGCTCGCCGGCCCGGACCTTGCCGATCCGGGTGTCGACGTTGCCGCGGATCGGGACCACCTCCAGGCCCAGCCCGAGGCCGTGCAGCTGCGCCGTGCGACGCGGCGAGCCGGTGCCGATCCGCGCCCCGGCCGGCAGCTCGCCGATGGTCAGCCCGTCGCGGGCGACGAGCACGTCGCGCGGGTCCTCCCGCAGGGGCACCGCGGCGATGACCAGCCCGGGAGCGACGGCGGTCGGCAGGTCCTTGTAGGAGTGGACGGCCAGGTCGACCTCGTCCGCCAGGAGCGCGTCCCGCAGGGCGGTCACGAAGACGCCGGTGCTGCCGATCTGCGCGATCGCGGCCGAGCTCACGTCACCGGCGGTCTGCACCGTGACGAGCTCGACCTGGATGCCGAGCTCGGCCACCAGCGTCGCGGCGACCTGTCCGCTCTGGGCGAGCGCCAGCGCGCTGCCTCGAGTGCCGAGGCGCAGCATGCGGTCGGTCATGCGTCCTCGACCACCGTCAGGGGGGTCGCGATGACGGCGGCCGGGGCGGCGCGGTCCAGGCCGAACAGCTCGCGCAGCGCGTCGGCGTACGACAGGCCCTCGGGTGCCTCCTGGAGCTCCTTCACCCGCACGGTCGGGGTGTGCAGCAGCTTGTCCACGACCCGGCGGACGGTGGCCTGCACCTCGGCGCGGGCGGCGTCGTCGAGGTCGACCCGCGTCTCGAGCCGGGTCAGCTCGCCGGCGACGACCTCCTCGGCGCGGCTGCGCAGGGCGACGACGGTCGGGGCGATCTTGGCCGCGCGCTGCCAGGCCAGGAAGTCGCCGACCTCCTGCGTGACGATGCCGCGGGCGGCCTCGACGTCGGCGCCGGCCTCGGTGGTGGCGAGCACCTGCTGCAGCGACGCGAGGTCGACCAGCGTGACGCCGGGCAGGTCGCGGACACCGGCCTCGACGTCGCGCGGCAGCGCCAGGTCGAGGATCGCCAGCGGACGGCCCTCGCGCTTGTCGAGCGCCCGCTCGACCGCCTCGCAGGTCACGACGGTGCCGGTCGCCCCGGTCGAGGAGACGACGACATCGGCCTCCACCAGGGCGATCTCGAGCTCGTCGAGCCCGATGCCGCGGCCCCCGAGGTTGTCGGCGAGCCGCTCGGCGCGGTCCAGGGTGCGGTTGGCCACGACGACGGAGCCGGCACCGGCGCGACGCAGGGTCGCCCCCGCGAGCGCGCCCATCGAGCCGGCGCCGACGACCAGGACGCTGCGGCCCTCGAGCGGTCCGACCGCGGCGACGGCACGCTCCAGCCCGACGGTGACCAGCGAGCGGCCGGCACCGTCGATGCCGGTCTCGCTGTGCGCGCGCTTGCCGACCTTGAGCGCCTTCTGGAACAGCTCGTGCAGCGTCGGGCCGGCCCCGCCGTCGCGGGCGCTGGCGTAGGCCCGCCGCAGCTGGCCGAGGATCTGCGACTCCCCGACGACCATGGAGTCCAGGCCGCAGGCGACCTCGAACAGGTGCAGGACGGCTTGGCCCTCCCAGTGGACGTAGAGGTGCCGCTTGAGCTCGTCGAGGGGGACGCCGGACACCCGGGAGAGCAGGTCGCTGACGGCGTCGACCCCGGCGTGGAAGCCCTCGGTGTCGGCGTAGACCTCGACCCGGTTGCAGGTGGACAGCACGACGGCCTCGGCGAGCGGGCCGCTGCTGCGCAGGTCCGGGAGCACGCCGGTGCCGTCACCCACGCCGACGGTGACCTGCTCGAGCAGGCTGACCGGCGCGCTGCGGTGCGAGATGCCGACGATGAGGACGCTCACCGGGACACCTCGCGCCGGGCCGTCGGGGCGTCGTCGTGAACTGTGATCACGCGGGCACCTCGGCGCGGGCCTTGCGGTGCTCGTGGAAGGACAGGATCTGCAGCTCGTTGCTCAGGTCGACGCGGCGCACGTCGACGTCGTCCGGCACCTGCAGCACGGTCGGGGCGAAGTTGAGGATGCTCCGGACTCCGGCCGCCACCAGCTGGTCGCAGACGTCCTGCGCCCCCGCGGCCGGCGTCGCGATGACGCCGATGGAGACGTCCTCGTCGCGGACGACGTCGGCCAGCTCGTCCAGCGAACGGATCGCCATCCCGTTGACGACGTCACCGAGGCGGGACGCGTCGGCGTCGAGCAGCGCGGCGATCCGGAAGCCGCGGTCGTCGAAGCCGCCGTAGCCGGCCAGCGCCTGCCCGAGGTTGCCGACGCCGACGAGCACCACCGACCAGCGCTGCCCGAGGCCGAGCGCACCGCTGATGTGGAAGACCAGCTCCTGCACCTCGTAGCCCACACCCCGGGTGCCGTAGGACCCCAGATGGGACAGGTCCTTGCGCAGCTTCGCCGAGCCCACGCCCGCGGCCGTGGCCAGCGCCTCGCTGCTCACCGTCGTACGGCCGTCGTCGGCCAGGGCGTGCAGGGCGCGCAGGTAGACCGGCAGCCGCGCGACGGTCGCCTCGGGGACCTCGGCGCGTCGGGCGCCCGGCACGTCAGTGGCACGAGGACCGCTGGCCTGCGCGCTCACGACGTCTCCCGCCCGACGGGGCGCGACCGCGCTGCCCCTGCAGACGCCAGGTTACGCGCTTGTGAACGGATGCACAAAGTCGGTGAGCGTCGTCACAGCCGCAGGCCGAGGGCCTTCCGGAGCACCTTCTCGTCGATGCGCCAGTAGGCGTGCTCGACCCCGTCGAGCAGCACCACCGGCACCTTGTCGCTCCACCGCGCGCGGTCCTCGTCAGCGGCATCCACGTCGCGCACCTCCAGCGGCACGCCTGCGTCGGCGGCGGCCTTCGCGACGACGGGCTCGGCCGACGCGCAGAGCGTGCAGCCCTCCCGCGTCACCAGCACCACCGCGCCGACCCGGCGACGCCCGAGCCTCATGCTGTCCCTCACCCAGCGAGCTCGCGCAGCCTGCCCTTGCTGACCTTGCCGGTCGCGCTGTGCGGCAGCTCGTCGACGAACTCCACCGACGTCGGGCACTTGAAGCGGGCCAGCGACCGGGCGCAGTGCGCGATCAGGTCGTCGGCGGAGACGCGAGCGCCGGCCGTGAGGACGACCAGCGCCTTGACCGACTCCCCGGTGTACGGGTGGGTGACCCCGAGCACCGCCGCCTCCACGACGTCCGGGTGCGCCGCCAGCACGTCCTCGACCTCGCGCGGGTAGACGTTGAAGCCGCTCACCAGGATCAGCTCCTTGCGGCGGTCGACCAGGAACAGGTCGCCGTCGTCGTCGAGCACCGCGATGTCGCCGGTGGCGAACCAGCCGTCGCCGTCCGGCCCGTCGGTGGCGTCGGGCCAGTAGCCGAGGAAGAGGTTCGCCCCTCGTACGACGATCTCGCCGGGGTCGCCCTCGTGCACCTCGCGGCCGGCCTCATCGCGCAGGACCAGCTCGACGCCCGGGATGGGCTGACCGATCGAGAAGGGCTTGGCGACCTCGCTCATCAGCGTGCTCGTCAGCACCGGGGCGGTCTCGGTGAGGCCGTAGCCCTCGAAGACGTGGTGCCCGGTGATGTCCAGGATCCGGTGGAGCACCGGGCCGGGCAGCGGGGCCGCGCCCGAGAGCGCCACCCGTACGGAGGTGAAGGCGTCGCCGACGTCGGGGAGCATCGACCAGGCGACGTACATCGGCGGGGCGCCCAGCACGCTGGTGATGCCGTGCCTGCGGATCTCGGCCAGCGTCTCGACCGGGTCGAAGCGCTCCACGAGCACGCCGGTCGCGGCCTCGCGGGCGACCGCCCCGAGGCCGGCGTTGAGGCCGTAGATGTGGAACAGCGGCAGGACGAGCAGCACGACGTCGTCCGCGGCGATGACCGGGGGGTCGATCTCGGCGCCCTGCGCGAGGTTCGCGAGCAGCGCCCGGTGCGGGAGCATCGCGCCCTTGGGCTTGCCGCTGGTGCCCGAGGTGTAGATCAGCACCGCGAGGTCCTCGCCGCCGCGGTCGCTCTCCACCGGACCGCCCCCGGCCTCGAGCAGCGCGTCCCAGGTGGTCGCGCCGGGCGGGGCCGTGTCGACGCCGGTGACGACCAGGTGCTCGAGCCCGTCGAGCTCGGCGGCCACGACCTGCGCGGTGGCCGCGGTGCCGCGGGTGGTGACCAGCGCGCGGGCGCCGCTGTCGCCGAGGGCGTGGGCCAGCTCGTCGCGGGTGTAGCCGGGGTTGAGCGGCACGGCGACCAGGCCCGCCCGCAGGACGCCGAAGTACGCGACCGGGAAGTCCGGGGTGTTGGGCAGGTGGATGCCGACGCGATCCCCCGGCACCAGGCCGAGGGCCAGCAGCCCGCCGGCCGCGGCGTCGACCGCGGCATCGACCTGCGCCCACGTGAGCGTGCTGCCGCGGTGGACGAAGGCGGCGGCGTCGCCCCGGCGCTGGGCGGCGGAGCGCACCAGCTCGGCGAGGTTCCCGGCTCCGGGTTCAGTCACTGCCAGCCCCTCCGGTCGCGGCCGGCGGCACACGACCGACCGTTCGGAAGTGTTCCACAGCAGCAAGCACCCCGACGTCAGCCCGGTGGGGCCTCGCCGCCCGGGCTCGGGTCGGAGGTCGGCGGGACGATCGGCGGCGGCTCCTGCGGAGGCGCCTGCGAAGGCTGGGGGTCGGCCGGCGGGGGCGCCTGCGTGGGCTGCTGCTGCACCTCGGGGGCCGGTGCCGGGGCCTGCGTCGCGCGGCGGCGGCGCGGCCGGGTCGTCTGCACCGGCTCGGCCTCGGTGGCGGTGGGAGCGGTCGAGGCCGGCGGCTCACCGTTGGCCACCCGCCGCTTCTCCGCCTGGATCTCCCGCAGGATCTCGAAGGTGCGGTCGAAGATCTTGGCCGGGAGCGTCCCGCCGAAGACCTGCTTGACGCCGTTGACGTTCTTCATGCCGCCGCAGGAACGGCTCTGGACGCCGTCGCAGTTCTGGTCCTCGTAGCCCATCCACACCGACAGGCAGATGTTCTGCGGGGACTTGGCGCAGCCGATGAACCAGGCGTCGGTGCTGTCGTTGGTCGTGCCGGTCTTGCCGTAGACCGGGAAGTCCTGGCGCGCGTCGCGGGCGGTGCCGCCGGGCTGCGTGACGCCGGACATCGCCTCGACCACGCGGTCGGCGACGTCGCTGGGCATGGCCCGCCGCACCGGCTCGGGCTTGGCCGGCTCCTTCTCGAGCACGGCACCGTCGGAGGAGCGCGTCTCGGTGACGTAGCGGGGCTTCATGTGCACGCCGTCGTTCATCAGCGTGCCGAAGGCGTTGGCCATCGACAGCGGCGTGACCAGCGCCGACGGCCCCAGGCCGAACGAGCTGATGCTGGTGAAGAACTTCTCCTCGTTGGCGACGACGCCGGAGTCGAGCATCACCTTCCGGATCCGCTCGCGGCCGACCTCGATGGCCAGCGGCACGTAGACGGTGTTGACCGAGCCCTGCAGCGCGCGGCGCAGGGTGATGCGGCCGCGGCTGCCGCCGTCCTCACCGGCGGCGTTGCAGTAGCGGTAGATGCCGTCCTTGGCGAAGCGGTCGCGGATCGTGCTGCACGCCGGGGCGGGGCGGCGGGTGTTGAGCGACAGCCCCTTCTCCAGCGCGACGGCGAGCGTGAAGGGCTTGATGGTGGAGCCCGTCGAGCGCTTGGCGTTGGTCGCCAGGTTGAAGTCGTCGCGCTGGTAGCCGAACGTGGCCTCGCGGCGGTTGCCCTTCTTGTCGATCAGCTCCGGGACGCGGCGCAGCGTCGTCATCGCCTTCACGTCGCCGTTGCGGATGTCGACGGCGACCACGGCGGTCTGCGGGTCGCTGTCGTCCGGTAGGACCTCCTTCGCCGCGCGGGTGACGGCCTCCTGGAGGTCGCTGTCCAGCGTCGTCGTCACGCGCAGGCCACCGCGGTAGAGCGCGTCCTCGTCGTCCTTGTACTTCGCGCGCAGCTGGGCCTTGACCAGGTCGGCGAACTCCGGCGACGTGCTCGGCGGCTCCGGCGGCGTCTCCATGAGGGGCTTGACCGCAGCCGTGCGACGGAAGGCGTCGCTGGCCTGCTGGGTGGTGATGTGCTTGTTGATCACCATCTGGTTCAGCGTGTACTGCTGCCGCTTGCGGGCGGTCGTGAAGTCCTTGACCGGGTTCCACGCCGACGGGGCGGGCGCGATGCCGGCCATCATGGAGGCGCGCGCCAGCGCGAGGCCCTCGTCGCGCCGCTTGCGCCCCTCGTCCAGGTCGAGGTCCTTGACGTCGACGCCGAAGTAGTACTTGGCCGCCGCCTGCACGCCGTAGACGTTGTTGCCGAGGTAGAGCACGTTGAGGTAGTCGGTGAGGATCTCCTCCTTGCTCTTGCGGTTCTCCAGCCGGACCGCGAGGCCGGCCTCCTTCACCTTGCGCAGCAGCGTCCGCTCGTTGCCGACGTAGACGTTCTTGACGTACTGCTGGGTGATCGTCGAGCCGCCCTGCGTGCGACCGCCGGCCAGGTCGCGGTAGGCCGCGCGCAGCGTCGCCGACGGGTCGACGCCCTTGTGCACGAGGAACTGCGAGTCCTCCGCCGAGATGATGGCCTTGCGCATCACGTCGGGGATGTCCTCGGCCTTGATGACCTCGCGCCGCTGCGGCGGGCGGATCTGTGCGAACTGGGTCCCGTCCGAGGACAGCAGCAGCACCGACTTCGGCGCCGGTGGGACGGCGCGCACGTCGAAGGGCGCGGCCAGCAGCCCGGTCACGAAGGTCGTCAGCCCGACCACGACCGCGAGCACGAGGACGAGGAAGGTGCGAGCGGCGCGGCGGCCGCGGCGGCGCCGGCGGGCCGCCGGGGACAGCCGGCGGGGGGCGCCCGGGGGGCGGGCAGAACGGGATGCACCGGCACGTCCTGCGCGGGGGACGGCAGCCGGTGACATGCTTCGAGGGTACGTCCGCGACGTGGATCGTGACGCGTACGGCAAGGTGGGACCGTGACCCACGACCCCGCGCGCGGCGCCAAGGCGGTCCGCGTGCTCGTGGTCGACGACACCGAGCACGTGCGGCGCTTCGTCGCGGACATGCTCGCGCTGGACGGCTTCGAGGTCGTCGGCACCGCCGCCGGCGGCGACGAGGCGGTCGCGCTGGCGGTCGAGCACGACCCGCACGTCGTGGTGATGGACCTGCGCATGCCGGGCATCGACGGCCTCGAGGCCACCCGCCGGCTGCGCGCGGTGCGCGCGGGCCAGCAGGTCGTCCTCTACACGGCCTACCTCGACGCCACCATCGAGGAGCAGGCGCGCGAGGCGGGAGTGGCCCTGTGCCTGGGCAAGGTGGAGGGCCTGCCCCGGCTGGAGCGCGAGCTGTCCCGGCTCACGCTGGCGCTCTCCCGCCGGGACTGAGCGCCGCCCGGCCTCAGGGCGAGGCGGCCACCTGCCGACACAGGGGGTAGCCGTTCCCGTACCATCTGTGGTCACGCTCACGTCCGCGACCCGCCGGGGTCAGGGAGTGGGCGTCCCTCCCGTGCGACAGGAGACCCCGTGAGCCGCGCCTCGCGAGCTGCCTCCGGGTCCCGTCGCGCCCTCGCCCGGATGCAGGGGTGACCCCGCCCACCGTGGTGGCCCCCCGTCCGTCCACGGCCGTCAGCCTGCCCGCGCCCACCGTCGCCGGCGACGACACGACCGCCGTGGTGCACGCTCCCGCCGAGGGCGAGGTCGCGGTCACCCTCGCGCTCGTCCAGCGCGCACAGGCCGGCGACACCGAGGCCTTCGGCGAGCTGTACGACCGCTACGTCGACCAGGTCTACCGCTACGTCTACTACCGCGTCGGCAGCGCGCAGGTGGCCGAGGACCTCACCAGCGAGACGTTCCTGCGGGCGCTGCGCCGGCTCGGCTCGTTCACCTGGCAGGGCCGCGACGTCGGCGCCTGGTTCGTGACGATCGCCCGCAACCTGATCGCCGACCACTACAAGAGCAGCCGCTACAAGCTCGAGATGACGTCCGACGACGTCACTGCCGTCAGTGAGGCGCGCGTCTCGCACGACGGCCCGGAGAACGCCGTCCTCGAAGCGATGCAGAACAAGGTGCTGCTCGAGGCGGTCAAGCAGCTCAACGCCGAGCAGCAGGAGTGCATCGTCCTGCGCTTCCTGCAGGGGCTCTCGGTCGCCGAGACCGCGCAGGCCATGGGCAAGAACGACGGGGCGATCAAGGCGCTGCAGTACCGCGCCATCCGCTCGCTGGGTCGGCTCCTGCCCGAGGGCGTGGAGCTATGACGGCTCTGCTGGGTGTCCGCATAGTCACAACGAGTCATTCTCGTTGCGCACCCGTCACCGCCTCCCGCCTACGGTCGTTGCCTCTCGTGACCGTGCGTGCAGGACGAGGCCACTCAGGTGAAGGACGGGAGGTGCAGCGGTGAACCCCTTCGGGACCCGTGGCGCCGCCGGCTTCGCCCGCGCCCTCGACGGCGGTACGGCTGCAGACCTCCCCGGTCTGGCCCTCGCGGCCCGGCTGCGCACCGTCGGCGCCGGCCTCGACGAGGTCGTCGTCCCGCGGGCGGAGTTCCGCGACGCGCTGCGCATGCGCCTCATGGCCGTCGCGACCGTCCAGGCCGCCGCCCCGCAGGCCGCCCCGCTCGCCTCCGCCGTCTCGTGGCGTCGCCGCACCGGCACCGTCGCCGCGGGGGCGATGGCGTCGGTCGTCGCGGTCTCCGGTGTCGCCGTGGCCGGCAGCCAGTCGCTGCCGGGCGACCCCTTCTACGGCGTGAAGAAGACCGCCGAGGCCTTCCAGCTGCGCACCGCCGACGGCGACGTCGAGAAGGGCACCCAGCACCTGGAGTTCGCCTCGACCCGCCTGCGCGAGGTCCGTGGCCTGACGCTCGGTCGCGACGCCGCGGACGCCGGCCCCGACGTCGGCCCGGCCGCCTCCGACGCCGGCATCACCACGCGCAGCGCCACCCAGCCGCTTGCCGCCGGCGACGCCCTCGGCGCCGACGCCGTGGAGCGCGTGAAGCAGACGCTGGCCGACATGGACGAGCAGACCCGCGAGGGCACCGCGCTGCTCAACGAGGCCTTCCGCGAGGCCCGCACCCTGGCGCCGCTGCGTGTCCTGTCCACCTTCGCGGACCGGCAGAGCGCCGGTCTGACCCTGCTGCTGCCCGCCCTGCCGCCCCGCGCCCAGGACCGCGCCCGCATCTCGCTCGCCCTGCTGACGGGGGTCGCCGAGACCACCGACGAGCTGCTAGCGATCGGCACCTGCGCCGCCAGCTGCGACCCGACGACGGCCGCCCCGACGCTGCCGGGCGCGCCCACCGCTCCCGGGACGAGCACCTCCGCCGGCGAGGCGCCGTGCGACTGCGCCACCCCCGCCCCGGCCCCCGCGCCCGGTCCGAGGGCGCCCGCCACCGACGCGCCCGCCCCGCAGCCGACCGACGAGCCGACCGAGGAGCCCACGCCGGCCCCCTCGCCCGCGCCGTCCTCGCCCGCCCCCTCGCCGTCCCCGTCCGGCGGTGGCCTGCCCGCACCGGTGCCCTCGCTGCCGGTCCCGGTGCCGTCGCTGCCGGTCCCGGTGCCCACCCCGACGCTCGCGCCCGCTCTCGGCGAGGTCCTGCCCGGCAGCAGCGGCAGCGCGACCCGCAGCTCCTCGGACAGCACGCCCACGCCGGCCCCCGCGCCGGCGCCGCTGCCGGTGCTCGCCCCGCTCCCGCCCCGCCCGTAGCTCCCGGGGTCGTCGCCGGCGCGCACGACCCGCCCGCGAGCGGCCCCCGCTGGACCGACCGCGCCGGGCGCACCCCCGACCGGCTCCGTGCAGCACAGGTCGTCGACGTGCGCACGGCGAACTGCGTCCGTTCTGTCCGGTAGCGGCCCCCGGATCCGGATCTCACACCTGTCCCGGCAAAATTTCTTCGGTGAGACCCGTCACCGGCCCGGAACCACCTCGTTGCTGGGGTCAAGACGATGCGCGGCGGGGACCTCCAGCTGCTTCGTCCGGAGAACGACCACCACTCCTCGGGGCAAGCGCCCCGGAGCCTTCCGGAAGGAACGACCTGTCCATGGGACACCTCGCTCGCCTGACCGCCCTCGCCGTCGCCACCGGCACCCTCGTCGCCGTCGGCGCTGCGCCGGCCGGTGCCGCCCTCGCCCCGGAGAACCGGATGACGGCCTCCGGCACCGGTTCCGCCCTCAAGATCACGATCAACCTGCCGGCCGCCCTCGCGGGCACGCCGCTCGGCAGCAAGATCGAGCAGACGATCTCCCTCACCGACGGCTCCGTCAGCACGGTCAACGGCCCGCTCGCCAGCACCACCGCCGTCCTCGGCAAGGGCACCACCCCGGTCCTGTCCGACCTGCTCAACAAGACCACCGCCGCCACGCTGACCGGCGCCCGCGAGCAGACCTCCGCCGCCTTCGCGATCGACCAGGCCGGCATCAAGCTGTCCGTCCTCCCGCTGGTCTCCAAGGTCGCCGACCCGGCCAAGGACGGCGTCCTGGCCCAGAGCAACAGCGGCGTCGCCCGCGTCTCCGTCGGCGCGCTGGCCCTCCCGCAGGTCGCCGCCGTGACCGCTCCGGTCACCACGGCCCTCGAGACGGCCCTCGGCACCACGAGCGCCGGCACTGCCGCCGCCGCCGGCACCGTCACCGACACCGTCAACAGCGCCATCGCCACCCTGAACGGCGCGACCCAGAACACCGCCGCTCCGGTCACCGCGACCGCGCAGGCCGCGATCAACACCGCCGTCACGGCGCTGACCGAGACGCTGACCGACCTGACCGGCGTCGTCGGCCTGCTCGGCTCGGCGACCGACCTGGTCACCATCGACTCGGTCATCAGCGACCAGACCATCAGCCGCAAGGGCAACGCGGTCACCTCGGCCGTCAGCAACCAGGTCAAGGGCATCAACGTCCTCAACGGCCTGGTCAAGATCTCGGCCGTCGAGTCCGCCGCCACCGCGATCGCCGGCGGCACCGCCGGCTCGGGCAGCGCCACCACCAAGGCGCCCGTCCTCGACGTCTCCCTCGGCAACGGCGCCCTCACCGCGATCGTCGACGAGGCCGGCCTGAACGTCGGCGGCACCGTCGGCAACGCCCTCCCGGCCGACCTCGAGAAGACCGTCAACACCGCGGTCGACGCCGTCACCGGCCTGCTCGCGCAGCAGATCGGCCTGGACGTCCAGATCGGCAAGGGCGCGACCAGCGTCTCCCCCGACGGCACCAGCTCCGCCGCCGCCGTCAACGCCACGACCGTCACCATCAACCCGGTGGCCCTGGCCGCCCTGATGCCGGCCGGTCAGAAGTTCTTGACGCTCCAGCTCGTCACGGCCAACGCCGCCGTCGGCAGCCAGCTCGTCGCCCCGCCGGCCGAGGTCCCGACCACGACGCCGGTCAGCCTGCCCCGCACCGGTGGCGAGATGGGCATCGCCGCCCTCGCCGTCACCCTCATCGGTGGCGCCCTGGTGATCCGCCGCCGCCGCGCGACGGTCTAGCACTCCGCACCACCTCCCGAAGGCCCCCGCTCAGCGAGCGGGGGCCTTCGGCGTTGCCGCACTACGCTCGCGCTGACCGCTCTGCCCACTGCGTCCAGGAGGTCCGCGTGCCCCGCGTCCTGCGTGTCCCCGGCCGTGCCCTCAGCCGAGGCCGGGGCGAGGAGCCCGACGTCCGGGCCGTGCTGGCCGGAGCAGCGTCCGCTGCGGCGGCGGAGGTCGAGGACAGCCTGTCCGTACCCCCGGACCCGACCGCGGCAGCGTTCTTCGACGTGGACAACACGATGATCCGCGGCGCGTCGATCTACTTCTTCGGCAAGGGCATGGCCGGGCGGGGGCTGATCACCACCAAGGACCTGCTGCGCTTCGGCTGGCAGCAGCTGGCCTTCCGCGTCCGGGGCACCGAGGACCTCGACGCCGTGGCTGAGGCCCGCGACAAGGCGCTGGGGCTGGTGGCCGGCAAGTCGGTGGCCGAGATCGTCGCCTACGGCGAGGAGATCTACGACGAGCTCATGGAGCGCCGGATCTGGGGCGGCACCCGCGCGCTGGCCCAGCAGCACCTCGACGCTGGCCAGCGGGTGTGGCTGGTGACCGCGACGCCGGTCGAGCTGGCCCGCATCATCGCCGCCCGGCTCGGGCTGACCGGCGCACTCGGCACGGTCAGCGAGGTGGAGGACGGCCTCTACACCGGGCGCCTGGTCGGCGAGCCGCTGCACGGGCCGGCCAAGGCGGAGGCGGTCCGGGCGCTGGCCGAGCGTGAGGGCCTCGACCTGTCGCGCTGCACGGCCTACTCCGACTCCTCCAACGACGTCCCCATGCTCTCGCTCGTCGGGCACGCCGTGGCGGTCAACCCCGACACCGCCCTGCGCGAGGAGGCGCGCGCCCGCGGCTGGGTCGTCAAGGACTTCCGCACCGGCCGCAAGGCCGCCAAGGTCGGTGTCCCAGCCGCTGCTGGTGCGGGTGCGCTCGCCGGCAGTGTGGTGGCAGGTCTGGCCCTGCGCCGTCGCCACGCGGGTCACGGCCACGCCGCGGCCGCCGGCCTCGCCCTCCAGTCCGCCCTGCAGTCCGCCACTCGGACAGCAGTCCGGTCGGCCACCCGCCGCTGACCCGGCGTAGGAGGTCTTAGAAGAAGACCGAGCGGCGCTGCATGAGCAGCGTGTAGAGGGTCGACTGGATGGTCTCGCGGACCTGGTCGG
>JBKJQQ010000186.1:0-5760 GCA_046593875.1 Mycobacteriales bacterium
GTCGCGGTCCAGCCCGGCGGCGGTGAGCTCCTCGCGGGCGATCGCATCGGCCTCGCGGAGCAGGTCGAGCCGGTCCTGGGTGACCTCGCCGATGATGCGGATCCCGAGGCCGGGGCCCGGGAACGGCTGGCGCCAGACGATCGCCTCGGGCAGGCCGAGCTCGACACCGACCCTGCGCACCTCGTCCTTGAACAGCGTGCGCAGCGGCTCGACGAGGGCGAACTGCAGGTCCTCCGGCAGGCCGCCGACGTTGTGGTGGCTCTTGATGTTCGAGGTCCCGGAACCGCCGCCGGACTCGACGACGTCCGGGTAGAGGGTGCCCTGCACGAGGAAGTCGACGGGCTCGTCGGCGCTGATCTCGCGCGCCGCGGCCTCGAAGGCGCGGATGAACTCGCGGCCGATCGCCTTGCGCTTGGTCTCCGGGTCGGTGACGCCGGCCAGCGCGTCGAGGAAGGTCTTGCTCGCCTCGACGACGTGCAGGTCGACGCCGGTGGCGGCGACGAAGTCCTGCTCGACCTGCTCGGCCTCGCCCTTGCGCAGCAGTCCGTGGTCGACGAACACGCAGGTCAGCTGGTCGCCGACGGCCCGCTGCACGAGCGCTGCGGCGACGGCGGAGTCGACACCGCCGGACAGGCCGCAGATCACGCGGCCGGACCCGACCTGCGCGCGGATCCGCTCGACCTGGTCCTCGACGATGTTGACCATCGTCCAGGTCGGCCGGCAGCCGGCACCGTCGATCAGGAAGCGCTTCAGGACGTCCTGGCCGTGCTGGGTGTGCAGGACCTCCGGGTGGAACTGCACGCCGTACAGGCCACGGTCGACGTCCTCGAAGGCGGCGACCGGCGTCTGCGTCGTCGACGCGGTGACCCGGAAGCCGGCCGGGGCCTCGGACACGGCGTCGTTGTGGGACATCCACACGTCGAGGCCGGTGGGCAGGCCGGAGAGCAGGACACCGGGGTCGACGACGGCCAGCGCCGTCCGGCCGAACTCCGCGGTGCCGGTACGCGCGACAGTGCCGCCGAGCGAGGCCGCCATGGCTTGGAAGCCGTAGCAGATGCCGAACGTCGGGACACCGGTGTCGAAGAAGCCGGCGGCAACCTGGGGGGCGCCCTCGGCGTAGACCGAGCTCGGCCCGCCGGACAGGATCACGGCCTTGGGCGCGCGGGCACGGATCTCGTCCGCGGTGATCGTGTGCGGCACGATCTCGCTGTAGACGTGGCACTCGCGCACGCGGCGGGCGATCAGCTGCGCGTACTGCGCGCCGAAGTCCACGACCAGGACGGTGTCGGCATCTGCGGGCGGCGTCGTCACCTCGGCAAGCCTAGCGAGGAGCGCGAGGATCCGGCCGCTCATCCGTACGAGGGGGGACGAACCACCCCCCCCGACCCAGGAGCGACATGCGCGCCACCCGCCGTACGGCCGGCCTCACCGCCGCCACCCTCCTCCTCGCGACGGGCGCCTCGGCCCTGGTCGCCTCCCCCTCGTCGGCCGTGACGGCCGCCCCGGTGCAGGCGTGGCTGCAGGACCGGCTGGCCTCGGCCGCACCCACGGAGGTGCTGCGCGTCTACGTGCACGCCGACACGGCGGCACGGGCCACCACGGCAGCGCGCTCCGCCGGGCTCGGCGTGCAGGAGGTCTTCGACCAGGTCGGCGTGGCGGTCGCGGTCGGCACCCCGACGGCGGTGCGCGCCGCGCGCCTGCAGCCGGGCGTGACCTACGTCGAGGGCGACCTGCCGGTGACCCCGCTGCTCGCCACCTCGAACACCGCCACCCGCGGCGCGGAGGCGGTCGCCACGCTCGACGGTCCCGACGGCAGCGACCTCGACGGCAGCGGCGTCTCGATCGCCGTCATCGACTCCGGCGTCGACGGCACGCACCCGTTCTTCCGCGAGGCCGACGGCGGCAGCAAGGTCGTGCGCAACCTCAAGAGCGCCTGCCTGTTCGTCTCCTTCACCAACGCCAACAGCTGCTTCGTCGACGTCGTGGGCAACGACAGCGACACGCTCTCGACCGGCGGCCACGGCACGCACGTCGCCGGCATCGCGGCCGGGAGCCCGACCACGGTGGGCGGCAAGCGGATCCAGGGCGCGGCACCCGGCGCGAAGGTCGTGGCCCTCGCGGTCGGCCAGGCCATCAGCGTCTACGGCGGCAACACCGGCCTGAACTGGGTCCTGAACAATCACGCCGACCCGTGCGGCGACGGCAGCTGCCCGCCCGTCAAGGTCACCAACAACTCCTACGGCGTCAGCGGCGGATCGGCCTTCGACCCGAACAGCACCACCGTGAAGCTCCAGCGCGCGCTGGCCGCCGCGGGCGTCGTGACCGCCTGGGCGGCGGGCAACGACGGCGGCGACGGCTCCGGCCGCTCGCAGACCACCAACGGCCCGGGCATGGACCCGACCGGCGGCATCCTGATGGTCGCGTCGTACGACGACCGCGGCACGGGGACCCGTGACGGCCTGGTGTCGAGCTTCAGCTCGCGCGGCACCCGGGGCCAGCTCCAGACCTACCCGGACATCAGCGCGCCGGGCACCAACATCCAGTCGGCCTGCCGGGCCTACCTGCCGATCTGCAGCACCGGCTTCGCGCCGGTCGCAGGCGGCGACTACAACACGATCAGCGGCACCTCGATGGCCACGCCGCACATCGCCGGCATCGTCGCCCAGCTGTTCGAGAAGAACCCGGCCGCGACCCCCGCGACGATCGAGCGCGCGCTGGTCGACGGGGCGTACGGCTTCACGAACGGGGCGGCGTACGAGGCCGACCCGCGGGGCGGGCTGACCAGCGTCGACAAGGGGCACGGGCTGGTCGACGTGGTGCGGTCTGCCGGCTTGATCTAGGTCCTCGGGCGGCGCAGGAACCGGGGCGATCACGGCGAAAGCCGTAGATCGTCCCGTCCTGCTGCCTCTGAGGAGTCCCGTGCGCCATCCGCGCCGCGCCGCCGTCCTGTCCGCCGCCGCCCTCCTGCTGGGCCCGGTCCCCGCCTTCGCGCTGGCCGCGGCCGACTCCCCCGCCGGCGTGCAGCCCTGGTTGCAGGAGCAGCTGGCGGACGCCGGCTCCGCCGAGGTGCTGCGGGTGTACGTCCACGCCGACACGGCGACGGCCGCCCGCGAGGCCGTGGCGGCCAGCGGGCTCCGCCTGGTCGAGGTCTTCGACAAGGTCGCGGTCGCGGTGGCTGACGGCACGCCGGCACAGATCGACGCGGCGCGCGAGCAGGACCGGGTGACCTACGTCGAAGGCGACCTGCCGGTGGTCCCGCTGCTGGACACCTCGCACGTCGCGACCCGCGGGGCCGAGGCGGTCCGGACCCTGAACGGCACCGACGGCTCCGACCTCGACGGCAGCGACATCTCGATTGCCGTCATCGACTCCGGCATCGACGGGACGCACCCGTTCTTCCGCGAGGCCGACGGGTCGAGCAAGGTCGTGCGCAACCTCAAGAGCGCCTGCCTGTTCGTCAGCTTCACCAACACCGACCTGTGCTTCACCGACGTCCCCGGCAACGACAGCGACACGCTGTCGACCGGCGGCCACGGCACGCACGTCGCCGGCATCGCGGCCGGCAACCGGACGACGCTCGCCAACGGCAAGACCGTCCAGGGCGCAGCGCCCGGCGCCAAGCTCGTCGGCCTGGCCGTCGGTCAGGCCGTCAGCGTCTACGGCGGCAACACCGGCCTCAACTGGGTGCTCAACCACCACGCCGCCCCCTGCGGCGCCGGCGTGTCCGTGACCGCCTGCCCGCCGATCCGCGTCACCAACAACTCCTACGGCGCCCCGGGCGGCAGCGCGTTCGACCCCAACGGCGTGACGGCCAAGCTGCAGCGCTCCCTGCTCGCCCAGGGCGTGCTCACCGTCTGGGCTGCGGGCAACGACGGTGGCGACGGCTCGGGCGCCGGCCAGACCACGAACGGCCCGGGCATGGACCCGACGCCCGGCATCCTGATGGTCGCGTCGTACGACGACGACGGGACCGGCACGCGGAACGGCGCCCTGTCCTCGTTCAGCTCACGCGGAGTCAAGGGCAGCACGGACACCTACCCCGACATCAGCGCCCCCGGCGACACGATCCTGTCGGCCTGCCGCCCGTACCTCACCATCTGCAACTCCTCCGCGACCCTCCCGGTCAACGGCCCGGGGGCCACGGACGTCGCGACCTTCAACACGATCAGCGGCACCTCGATGGCGGCCCCGCACATCGCCGGCATCGTCGCGCAGCTGCTCGAGGGCGCGCCCAAGGCCAGCCCGGCCGACATCGAGCACGCGATCGAGAACGGCGCGCACCGCTTCGCCGCCGGCGGCGCCTACGAGGCCGACCCGCTGAACCTGGGCTCGCAGACGTCCTTCGACAAGGGCCACGGCCTGGTCGACGTGATGGGCGCCTACGCGCTGCTCACCGGGACCACCGCCCCGCCGGTCGTCGCCGCTGCCTGCACGGACAGCTACACCGACGGCCGGGGCGACGCGACCAACCTGCTCGGCAACCCCGGCCTCACCCCGAACGACCCCTCGCTCGACGTGGTCGGCGGGACGCTGTCCACCGAGGCGGGCGGCGTCCGCCTGACCGTCGAGGTCGACGACCTGGTTGCCGGCCCCAACGGCCAGATCGTCGAGCAGACCTTCGGCCTGCGGGGCACCTCGTACTACGCCTTGGCGCAGCGAGCGACCGCGACCGGAGCGATGACCTTCCGCTACGGCGACCAGGGCGGGACGGGAGGCGGTCGGCGCCAGCTCGGCACGACCACCGGGACCTTCGACGCCGCCGCCGACACGATCAGCATCCTGTTCCCGCGCGCCGCGCTGTCGCCGGCGCTCGCGGACGGAGAGGTGCTGGGCGGTCTGACGGTCACGACCCGTCGGGACGCCGTGCTGCTCATCCCGGACGCCGACACGGCCACCGCCGGTTGCCCGTACACCCTCGGTACGACGAGCGCGGACGGGACGCCGACGTCCTCGCCGACGGCTGCTCCAACGCTCTCGCCCACGTCCGAGCCCTCGCCGACGGGGACGGCGACATCGCAGCCCACGACCAGCCCCTCGCCGACCCGCAAGGGCGGCAAGCCGACCAGCACGTCCAGCCCGAGCTGCAAGCCCAAGGGCTGCGGCTGATCCCGCTCTCACATCGGCGGGCCGGTCCCCCTTTGGGGCCGGCCCGTCGGCATGACCGGGCCCTGCGTCGCACAGCGCGAGGTGGAAGTCCTTGCACGGTCCTTCGCGGAAATCTCCTGAATCCTGCTCTTCCACAGGCTCTTTCGGCCTCCGGTTCTGTCGGAGGGCGGGTCTAGGTTTCTTGGCATGGCAGACCTGCTGTTCCCCTCGCCGCCGGTGCTGACCGGTGCCTTGCGGGCGGCGGCGCGGGAGCAGGCCGCGGGGTTCGTGCGGGAGTGCCGGGTCATCGTGGCGATGCTGGAGGCGTCACCGCCGGAGCAGCGGGAGTTCGTCCCGGGTGAGGTCGCGTGCGTGCTGCACCTCTCCCCGCACACCGCGACCGGCCGGGTCAATCAGGCCTGCCGGTTGATGTCCCAGCCCCGCCTGGCCGTGGCGCTCGAGCAGGGCCGGCTGCTGGTCGGGCACGCCCTGGCGGTCCTGGACGAGATCGAGACCCTGGCGCCGCCGCACGCCGTGCTCGTCCTGGACGCCGTCCTGGGCCAGGGCGACGACGTCCTGGAGCTGACGCCCGGTGAGCTGCGCGCGGCCGTCAAGCGCGCCGCGATCGTGGTGGACGCCGACGCCGCCCGCAAACGCCACGACGCAGCGCGGCGG
>JBKJQQ010000238.1:0-9287 GCA_046593875.1 Mycobacteriales bacterium
GTACGGCCTCGTACCTGACGGGACCTGCGGACCGGCGACGCTGCGCGCGCTGCGCCAGCTCGGGCGGCACGTCACCGGCGGGCGCCCGCAGGTGCTGCGCGAGACCGAGGCGCTGCACCGCTCGGGCGCCGCCCTGCCCGGCAAGGTCGTCGTGCTCGACCCCGGCCACGGCGGCGCCGACCGCGGCTGCACCGGACACGGTCTCGAGGAGGCGGCGGTCGTCGAGGACCTGGCCGCGCGGCTGGAGGGCCGGCTCACCGCCGTCGGCGTCCGGACGCTGCTCACCCGCGGCACCGACAGCTGCCCCACCGACGCGGAGCGGGCGGAGTTCGTCAACGAGGCGGGCGCCGACCTGGTGCTGTCGCTGCACGTCGACCGCGCGCCGACGCCGAGCTGCCACGGGGTGTCGAGCTACCACTTCGGCGCCGGCCGCGGCACGACCTCGACCGTCGGCGAGCAGCTCGCCTCGCTGGTGCAGCGCGAGGTCGTCGCACGCACCGACCTGCTCGACGGCCGCGTCCACGAGAAGACGTGGGAGATGCTGCGGCTGACCCGGATGCCCGCGGTGCGGCTCGAGCTCGGCTACGTGACGCACCCGGGAGACGCGGCGCGGCTGGCCGATCCGGCGTTCCGCGACACGGTGGCCGAGGCGGTGCTCGTCGCGATCCAGCGGCTCTACCTGCCGGCCGACCTCGACCCGCCGACCGGCGTCATGAAGCTGCCGGACTTCAGCCGGGTGTAGTCCGGTTCCGTTTGCACTCGGGCTGCCGCTCGGCACGAACCCGCTGCAACGCACCGGAGCGCGCTGCGAGGCCGAGCGGTCGCCTCTCGCCTCGTGCAGAGCGAGCGCTTCTGTTCACTCCGTCAGGTCAACGGCAGCCTGCGCCGGAGGTGGGGGCGTCGGAGTTGGCTGGGCCGGTTCGCGCACACCGGCGTCAGGTCCGGGAGGCACCTCGGGGTCTTCTGTGGGCGGCTCCACTTCGTGACAAGCATGGCGCCACATCCAGACGTGCGCCCAGCGGTCGAAGAACGGGAGGTTCAACCACCACAGCACCCAGCCTGGGGCACGATCCTGACGCTCGCCCAGGCCCGCGTCCCGCCCGCCCGACCGGGCGCCCGCCGGGGGCAAGATCATCAGGATGATCACCGTATGTATGACCGGCAACACGCACGTGATCATCCTGGTGATCTTGTGAAGGCGCCTTTCGTCGCGCTCTGCGGGCGCCTCGCAACACCGGACCAGCCCCGGAGCGACCCCTACCTACCCCCGCGGGCGGCGGCACGTGCGGCGGACCAGGTCGTCGAGGGCGCGGACCAGCTCCGGGCCGCCCTGCACCTGGACCGGTCGGCTCGGCCCGTCGCCGCGGCGCAGCTGCAGGGTGACGCGGCGCGGCGCGCCCACCTCGACGCTGCAGTCGACGACGACGACCTCGGCCCCGAGCGGCACGACGTACTGCAGCCCGCTGCCGAAGCGGCCGATCTCGCCGAGCACCAGCGGCGTCGACCGGCCGACCAGGCGCACACCGAAGCCGCGAGCGGCCACGTCGAGCAGCCGGAGCTGCTCGGGCTCTGCCGGTCCACCGGTGTCGCCCTGCCCGGTCGCGGCACCGGCGACGACGACCTCGAGCTGGATGCGGGTGACGAGCTCGCGCTCGTCCTGCACCTGCGCGCGGGCGGTCACCCCGGGGAAGCCGACGACCGGAGCGGGTGGCGGTGGTGGCGGCGCGTTCTCCTGGTCGACCGCCGCGGCGACACCCGAGCCGAGGACGAGCAGGACCACCGTCGCGAGCGTCCGCAGCTGTACGGGCAGCGGGGCCCGGCGGGGCGGGGGGGCGCCGACGGCGAGCAGCTCGGCGGGCGCGGCACCGCGGCCCGGGATCGTGACGGTGATCGGCGGCGCGGGCCGCGGGTCGGTGCTCAGACCGGGCGCAGCAGCGGGTCCGGGCTCATCGACCCGAGCAGCCGCTCGAGGGCGACCTCGACGTCCTCGCGCCAGGAGACCGCAGACTTCAGCTCGAGCCGCAGCCGCGGGTAGCGGTGGTGCGGCCGGACCGTCTTGAAGCCGACGCTGCGCAGGTGCTCGGCGGGCAGCACGCACGCCGGCGACTCCCACTTCTCGTCGCCGAACGCCTCGATGGCGCGCACCCCGCGGCGGGTCAGGTCCTTGGCGACCGACTGCAGCAGCACCCGGCCGATGCCCCCACCGGCGAAGTCCGGGTGGACGTGGCCGGTCATGAGCAGTACCGCGTCGGCGCTGACCGGGCTGGTCGGGAAGGCGATGGAGCGGGGCACGTAGCCGGGGGGTGCGTACATCACGAAGCCTGCGGGGACGCCGTCGACGTAGACGACCTTGCCGCAGCTGCCCCAGTCGAGCAGCGTCGCCGAGACCCACGACTCCTTCTCGAACGCCGTGTCGCCGGCCTCCTGCGCGCGGTCCAGCGAGACCGGGTCGAGCTCCCAGAACACGCACTTGCGGCAGCGCCCCGGCAGGTCGTCGAGGTTGTCCAGCGTGATGTTGACCGCGCGCCGGGTCACGGCCAGGTCCTGGTGACTGACGCCTTCGGCGCGCGCAGCAGCCCGGCCACCCAGCCGGCGGCGAGACCGAGCAGCAGGCCGAGCAGCAGACCGAGCGACAGGCCGCCGACGCGTCGGGCAGGAGGGCGCGCGCGCACTACGGAGCTCCTGCCTGCCGGGGACGACCGCGCACCAGGGTAGGACGGCCGCGGCGCGGGGTCGAGATGTCGCGCCAGAACCGGCTGGACCCCCGCAGGTACCGTCGACGCATGTCACACGGCGGGACACCCCGGACCGGACCGGGCGTCACCCTCGACGCCTTCACGAGCCGTTACGCGCAGCGCACGCACGGCATGACGGCCTCCGAGATCCGAGCCCTGTTCGCCGTGGCCAGCCGCCCCGAGGTGGTCAGCCTGGCCGGCGGCATGCCGAACCTGTCCGCGCTCCCGCTCGACGCCGTCGGCAAGCTCATGGGCGAGCTGGTGCAGACGCGCGGCACGCAGGCACTGCAGTACGGCTCCGGCCAGGGCGACCCGGTGCTGCGCGAGCTGATCTGCACGGTCATGGCGCTCGAGGGCGTCGAGGCCTCGCCGGAGGACGTCGTCGTCACGGTCGGCAGCCAGCAGGCGCTCGACCTCGTGACCCGCGTGTTCATCGACCCGGGTGACGTCGTCATCGCCGAGGCACCGTCGTACGTCGGTGCGCTCGGGACCTTCGCGGCCTACCAGGCCGAGGTCGTGCACGTCGCGATGGACGCCGACGGGCTGGTGCCCGAGGCGCTGCGCGAGACGATCGCGCGGGTGCAGGCGGCCGGCAAGAAGCCGAAGTTCCTCTACACGGTGCCGAACTTCCACAACCCCGCCGGCGTCTCGATGGCGGAGGAGCGGCGCGACGAGGTCCTGGAGATCTGCTCAGCCGCAGGGCTTCTCGTACTCGAGGACAACCCGTACGGCCTGCTCGGCTTCGACGCGCCGCCGACCCGCGCGATCCGTGCCCGCGGTGGTGAGGACGACGTGCTCTACCTCGGGTCGTTCAGCAAGACGTTCGCGCCGGGGCTGCGCGTCGGCTGGGTGCTCGCGCCGCACGCCGTGCGCGAGAAGCTCGTGCTCGCCGCCGAGGCCGCCGTGCTGTGTCCGCCTCAGCTGAACCAGATGGTCGTCGCGGAGTACCTCGGCACGCAGGACTGGCAGGGGCAGGTGACGGCGTTCCGGTCGATGTACCGCGAGCGCCGCGACGCGATGCTCGACGCGCTGTCGCAGCAGATGCCGGCCGGGACCACGTGGACGCACCCGACCGGTGGCTTCTACGTCTGGGTGACGCTGCCCGGTGAGCTGGACTCGAAGGTGCTGCTCCCGCGCGCGGTCACCGCACGCGTCGCCTTCGTGCCCGGGACCGCCTTCTACGCCGACGGCTCCGGCCGCAACCACCTGCGCCTGTCGTACTGCTACCCCGAACCCGACCGCATCCGCGAGGGCGTCCGTCGCCTCGCCACCGTCCTCGAGGAGGAGGTCGACCTGCGCGCCACCTTCGGGTCCACCGGACCCCTGCGCCCCGCCCGCCAGCAGGCCGAGTCGCCCTCCCCGGACATGGCATGAGCCGGTTCCTCGTCCTCGCGGGCGGGCTCTCGCACGAGCGCGACGTCTCGCTGAAGTCCGGCCGGCGCGTGCTCGACGCGCTGCGCTCGGCCGGCGTCGAGGCCGACCTGCGCGACGCCGACGCCTCGCTGCTGTCCGTCCTCGCGGACACGCCCTACGACGCGGTGCTCGTCGCGCTGCACGGCGGCGCGGGTGAGGACGGCGCGCTGCGCGAGGTCCTCGACGTGGCCGGCGTGCCGTACGTCGGCTCACCGCCCGCGGCCTGCCGCATGGCGTGGGACAAGCCGACGGCGAAGGCGCTGGCGGTGCGCGCGGGTCTGACGACGCCTGCCTCGGTGGTGCTGCCGCACGCGGCCTTCCGCGAGCTCGGCGCGAGTGCGGTGCTCGACCGGCTGGTCGGCCACCTCGGCCTGCCGCTGATGGTCAAGCCCGCCCGCGGCGGTTCGGCGCTCGGCTGCACGCAGGTCGACAAGCCCGACGAGCTGCCGGCGGCGATGGTCAGCTGCTTCTCCTACGGCGAGGCCGCGCTGGTCGAGCGCTTCGTGACCGGTACCGAGGTGGCGGTCACCGTCGTCGACACCGGTGACGGCGCTCGCGCGTTGCCGGCGGTCGAGGTCGTCCCGCTGTCGGGGGTCTACGACTACACCGCCCGCTACACCGCCGGGCACACCGAGTACTTCGCGCCGGCGCGGCTCGCGGACGACGCCGCGGTCGCCGTCGCGCAGGCCGCCGTCACCGCGCACACCGCCCTGGGCCTGCGCGACCTGTCGCGCGTCGACCTCGTGGTCGATGCCGACGGCGTGGTGCAGCTGCTCGAGGTCAACACCTCGCCCGGCATGACGGAGACCTCGCTGCTGCCGATGGCGGTGGACGCGGCCGGGCTGTCGTTCGGCGAGCTGCTGCGCGAGCTTCTGGAGCAGGCGGCCGCCCGCGGCTAGCTCCAGGTGAGCTGGGGTGGGTCAGCTCAGATGGGGTGGGTCAGCTGGAGAGGGGGGCGCTGTCCTGCGGCTCGAGGAGGGCGATGATGCGGTGGAGGTCGTCGAGCGTCGCGAACTCGATGGTGACCTTGCCCTTGGCGCGGCCCATGTCGACCTTCACCCGGGTCTCGAAGCGGTCGCTCAGCCGGTCGGCCAGCTCGACCAGGCCGGGGGCGACAGGCTTGCGGTTCTTCGCGCGGGTCTTGTCGGCAGGCGGCCCGTCCGAGACCGCGAGCTGCACGGCCTCCTCGACGCCGCGCACGCTCAGGCCCTCGGCGACCACGCGGGTCGCCATCGTCTCCATGGCCTCCGGCGAGCCGAGGCCGAGGATCGCGCGGGCGTGCCCGGCGCTCAGGACGCCCGCGGCGACCCGGCGCTGCACCGGCGCCGGCAGCTGCAGCAGCCGGATCGTGTTGGAGATCTGCGGCCGCGAGCGACCGATGCGGGTGGCCAGCTCCTCGTGCGTCGCCCCGAACTCGTGCAACAGCTGCTGGTAGGCCGCCGCCTCCTCGAGCGGGTTGAGCTGGCTGCGGTGCAGGTTCTCCAGCAGCGCGTCGCGGAGCATGGCGTCGTCACTGGTGTCGCGCACGATCGCGGGGATCGTGCCGGTGCCCGCCTCCTGCGACGCGCGCCAGCGGCGCTCGCCCATCACCAGCTCGTAGCGCGGACCGCCTGCGTCGGCGTCGATCTCGCGCACGACGACCGGCTGCAGCAGCCCGACCTCGCGGATCGAGACGACCAGCTCAGCGAGCGCCTCGGGGTCGAAGTGCGTGCGCGGCTGGAGCGGGTTCGGGGAGATGCGGTCCAGCGGCAGCTCGGCGAAGCGCGCACCGGCGACGGCCTGCGGCGCCTCGGCGACCGACGTCGGCCCGGTGGGGATGAGGGCACCGAGCCCGCGCCCGAGCCCGCCCGTACGACGTGGGGGTGTGGTCACGTGCCCGCGCCTCGTACGGCGATCTCGCGCGCTGCCTCGACGTAGGCCAGCGAGCCGCGCGAGCCGGGGTCGTACGTCACGACCGACTGGCCGTAGCCCGGCGCCTCCGAGACGCGGACGCTGCGCGGGATCGACGTGGTCAGCACCGTCTCGCCGAAGTGGTTGCGTACCTCCTGCGCGACCTGGTCGGCCAGCCGCGTGCGGGAGTCGTACATCGTCAGCAGGATGGTCGAGACGTGCAGCCGCCGGTTGAGGTGCTGCTTGACCAGCTCGACGTTCTTGAGCAGCTGGCCGAGTCCCTCGAGCGCGTAGTACTCGCACTGGATCGGGATGAGCAGCTCCTGCGTCGCGACCATCGCGTTGACGGTCAGCAGGCCCAGCGAGGGCGGGCAGTCGACCAGGACGTAGTCGATGTCCTTGCCGGGTCCTTCGCAGTAGGCCTCGATGGCGTTCTTGAGGCGGGACTCGCGCGCGACGACGCTGACCAGCTCGATCTCGGCGCCGGCCAGGTCGATGGTCGCGGGGACGCACCACAGGTTCGGCAGGCCGTCCGCCGGCTGCAGCACCTCGGCGAGCGGCGCCTCGTCGATGAGGACGTCGTAGACGTTCGGGGTGCCGGAGCGGTGCTCGACGCCGAGCCCGGTCGAGCAGTTGCCCTGTGGGTCCAGGTCGATGACCAGGACCTTCGCGCCGTGCAGCGCGAGCGCCGCGGCCAGGTTGACCGTCGTCGTGGTCTTGCCGACGCCGCCCTTCTGGTTGGCGATGGTGATGATGCGGCGCGTAGCCGGCCTGGGGAAGTCGTGGCGACCGCTGGGGTTGAGGGCGCGTACGGCGGCCGCGGCCTGCGCGGCGAACGGCAGGTCCTCCGGCGCGTCGTCCTGGAGCGTGGCGCGCAGGCGGTCGGCGGGTGCGTCCGGCTCGGCGGGAGCGGGAAGGGAGGCCTCGAACGGGACCGGGTCGGCGATGGCGACCTGCTCGACCGGCGCCACGACGACCACCGGGGCGACCGGTGCCTCGGGCCCGGTCCGCAGCTCGGGTGGGAGGACGGCAGGCAGCGTGACCGTCGCGGTGGCGGGGGGAGCGGCTGCAGGAGCCGTCGCGACGCCGTGGGCTGCTGCGGGCTCCCGGCGGCCCGGCCAGCCCAGTCCCTCCGAGGCATCCTGCCCGTGCGCACCGCGCTTGCCGCGCCCCGGCCAGCCCAGCCCGCTCATCGGCGCGCCTTCTTCTTCTTGCTGCCCGGCAGCGGCGTGCTGTCGCGGACGACCACGACCACCCGGCCGAGCGTCTGCTGCTCCTCCGAGCCCACGACGACCACCGACGACGAGGCAGCGCCCGCCGCCTTGAGCGCCGCCCCCGAGGAGGCGAGCTCGCTGTCGGCCCGCTCGCCCTTGAGCGCGAGCAGCCGGCCACCGGGGTTCAGCAGCGGGAGCGACCAGCCGGCGAGCCGGTCCAGGGGGGCGACCGCGCGAGCGGTCACGACGTCGACGAGCAGCTTGCCCTTGAGCTCCTCGGCGCGGGCACGCCGCACGACCGCGCTGCGCAGGCCGAGCTCCTCGACCACCTCGGACAGGAACGTCGCCCGGCGCAGCAGCGGCTCGACCAGCAGCACGGTGACGTCCGGTCGCATCGCGGCCAGCACGATCCCGGGCAGGCCCGCGCCGGAGCCGACGTCGGCCACGACCTGGCCCGGCTCGAGCAGCGACGCGAGACCGGCGCAGTTGAGCAGGTGCCGCTCCCAGAGCCGGGGCGCCTCGCGCGGGCCGATCAGCCCGCGCTCGACGCCGGCACCGGCGAGCAGCGCGGCGTAGCGCTCCATCACCGGCAGCGCGTCGCCGAAGACGTCCGCGGCGTACGGCGGCGCAGTGAGCAGGGAGTCCACCGACATCAGGAGCCGGAGAGCAGGACCACCACGCGACGCTCGGGCTCCACGCCCTCGGACTCGCTCTCGACGCCGTCGACCGCCGCGACCGCGTCGTGCACGACCTTGCGCTCGAACGGCGTCATGGGCGCCAGGCGCACCGGCTCGCCGGACTCGAGCGCACGCGTCGCGGCCCGGGTCCCGATGGTGGTGAGCTCGTCCTTGCGGGCGGCGCGCCACCCGCCGATGTCGAGCATGAGCCGGCTGCGCACACCGGTCTCGCGCACGACGGCGAGCCGGGTCAGCTCCTGCACGGCCTCCAGCACCTGGCCGTGCTGGCCGACCAGCGCGTCGAGCCCGTCGCCGACGATCGCGACGACGGCGCGCTCCCCCTCGACGTCCATGTCGATGTCGCCGTCGACGTCGGCGATGTCGAGCAGGCGCTCGAGGTAGTCCCCGGCGATGTCGCCCTCGCGGACGAGCAGGTCCTGCCCGCTGAGGGTCTCGGTCGTGTCGGGCTCGGTCACAGGTGTCCTTCTGCAGTCAGTCTCGGGGGAAGCGCGACAGGCAGGCTAGCGCCGGCCGCCGCGACGTCCCTTGTTCTTGCGGGCGCCCGAGGGCCGGCGGTTGCCGGCGGCCGACACGGCGGCCTTCGGGGTGGCGCCGCCGCTGCGCGTCACCGAGGTGGTGACCGAGGAGGCGGGCGCGGGGACGACGGTGGTGGAGGCCGGCTTGGTCTTGGCGGCCTTGGGCTCGCCGGCCGGGCCCGGCTTGCCGGGGTTGAGGTTGACCGGCGGCATCCGCTTGATGACCCAGGCCTGCTGGCCCATGGACCAGATGTTGGTCGTCAGCCAGTACAGGAGCACACCGATCGGGAAGAAGACGCCGGAGACGGCGAAGGACAGCGGCAGCACGTAGAGCAGCAGCTTCTGCACCATGACCTGCTGCGGGTCGGTCGTCCCGGCGCGCGCCATCAGCTGGCGCTGCGTCCAGAACGTCGACGCGCCCATGCCCAGCACCATGAGGAACGCGACCACGCGCACGGTCAGCGCCTCGGCGCCGAGCTCGTCGAGCACCGACCCCGGGCTGTTGAAGGCTGCGCTGATCGGGGCGCCGAAGACCTGCGCGACCGCGCCCTCGCGCAGCTGCTGCGCCGTCAGGCCGTACGCGGCGTCGGCGTTGGTCTTGAAGTCGCGGATGACGGTGAACAGCGCGAAGAAGACCGGCAGCTGCAGCAGCAGCGGCAGGCAGCCCGAGATGGGGTTGGCGTTGTTCTCCTTGTAGAGCTTCATCATCTCGACGTTGAGCGTCTCGCGGTCGCCCTTGTGCAGCTTCTGCAGCTCCTTGATCTTGGGCGCGAGCTCCTGCATGCGGCGCTGGCTCTTGATCTGCTTGACGAACAGCGGGAA
>JBKJQQ010000044.1:0-10999 GCA_046593875.1 Mycobacteriales bacterium
CGGTGCCTAGTGGAAGGACTCGCCGCAGGCGCAGGACCCGCCCGCGTTGGGGTTGTCGATGGTGAAGCCCTGCTTCTCGATGGTGTCGACGAAGTCGATCGTCGCGCCGGCGAGGTACGGGACGCTCATCCGGTCCACGACGACCTTGACGGTGCCGTCGCCGTAGGTCTGCACGGCGTCGCCGTCGAGCGAGCGCTCGTCGAAGAACAGCTGGTAGCGCAGGCCCGAGCAGCCGCCGGGCTGGACGGCCACGCGCAGGGCCAGGTCGTCACGACCCTCCTGCGCCAGCAGCGCCTTGACCTTGTCGGCGGCGGGGTCGCTGAGGACGACGCCGACCAGGCTGTCGGTGGCGGGGGTGGTCGTCTCCGGTGCGGTCATGCGGGCCTCCGTGGGATGTCTGTGGTGTGCGTCCTGCTCAACGCCGGGAGGCTCAGGACCCTTCCATCGTGGCACGTCCGGCCGGCGACCACTGCCTCGCGACGCGGGCCGCGAGCGCCGCGAGCTCCTCCGCGGGCTCGGCCAGCGCGGCCTGCACGCCGACCGCTTCGACCAGGGAGTACGCCGCCTCGATCCCGGCGGCCGCCGCCTCCCGCCGGCCGACGGTCACGGCGCCCGCGAGGACCAGGCACGGCACCGCGTGCTCGGCGGCCAGGGCGGCGACGCCGCTGACGACCTTCCCGGTCAGCGAGGAGAAGTCGAAGGTGCCCTCACCGGTCAGGACCAGGTCGACGCCGGCCGCCTTCGCCTCCAGGTCGACGAGCCGCCGGACCAGGGCGATGCCGGGCTCGCGACGGGCACCCAGCGCGAGCAGGGCCGCCCCGAGACCGCCGGCTGCGCCCGCCCCCGGCTCGTCCCGGACGCTGCGGCCGCAGTGCGCCTCGAGGACGTCCGCCCAGCGCGCCAGCGCACCGTCGAGCAGGGCGACGTCCTCGCGGGTGGCGCCCTTCTGCGGCCCGAAGACGGCGGACGCGCCGCGCAGGCCGAGCAGCGGGCTGTTCACGTCGGTCGCGGCGACCAGCTCGACGCCGTCGAGCACCGGCCAGCCGTCGATCCCCTCGATGCCGCGCAGCCAGGCACCGCCGGGCTCGGGCCGCATCCCCTGCGCGTCGTAGCCCTCGGGACCCAGCGCCCAGAGCATCCCCGCGCCGCCGTCGTTGGTGCCGCTGCCGCCGAGGCCGACCACGACCGTGCGCGCGCCGATCTTGACCGCTCGGTCGACGAGCTGGCCGACGCCGTGGCTGCTCGTCACCTTCGGGTCGCGCTCGGCGTCCGCGAGCAGGTGCAGCCCGCACGCCTGCGCCGACTCGACGTACGCGGTCGTCCCGTCCAGCAGGACCGCCGCCTCCACCGGCCGTCCGAGCGGGTCCTGCACCGTCAGCACGTGCCTCACGGCGGCCGGCAGCGCCACGCCCAGCACGTCGATCAGGCCCGGCCCGCCGTCGGACAGCGGCGCCAGGACGAGCTCGTCGTCCGGCGCGACGGCGTGCCAGCCCGCGGCCATCGCCTCGGCCGCCTGCGCCCCGGACAGCGTGCCGCCGAAGCCGTCCGGAGCGATCAGCACGCGCATCATCGGAGCCTGGCACGGCACCGGCCGCGCGCCGGGTCAGGGGCGAGCGGCCGGGCTCAGGTCGAGCGGGTCAGCGGTTGTTCGCCCCGGCGCGGGCCTGGAACGGCCCCCAGATCGCGTACGTCACGCCTTGCTTCACCGCCGGCCCGCTCGAGGTGTCCCTGTCGCCCTGCTGGTTGAGGAAGAACACGCGGCCCGACGGGTCGAAGCAGCCGCCGCAGAACTCCGAGTCGCTCGTGACGGTCATGGCGAAGTCGTAGATCTCGCCGTCCTGGGTGATGCCGCGCACGAACTGCGCGCCGGCGCCGTCCTCCTGCGCGAAGACGTCGCCCGTCTGCGGCACGATCACGATGTTGTCCGGGCTCTGCAGCTGCGCGGCGTCGTCGGACTCGAAGATCAGGGTGAGCACCTCCCGGCCCGGGTCGTACTCCCAGATCTGGCCGAGCCTCGCCTCGCCGCCGCTGGTGCAGTCGAAGTAGACCTTGCCGCGCCCGACCCAGGCGCCCTCGGTGCGCGAGAACACCGCAGCGCCCTTGTCCGCGGCCTGCACGCGGGTCGGGGTGAAGCCCGCGACGCGGTCCCGGCGGTTGTCGCTGTCGTCCTCGTGGTCCGGCTCGTCGATCGTCACCCACTCGACGGCGTACGGCTGACCGACGACCCGGGCGATGTCCATGTCAGCGTTGGGCTCGCTGCTGAGCTTGAGCGCCTGGAGCACACCCGTGGTCTCGGCGAGGTCGCCCGCGCGGCCCACTTGGCCGTCCGGCACGTAGCGGTAGAACGCCGCACCGATCTGGCCCCGCACTGCGTCCGCAGACTTGCTGCGGTCCTCCGCTTGGTACAGCGTCTTGCCGAGCCAGGCCACGGCCTCGTGGCTGAAGCGGCCGGCCCGCGGGATCGCCACCGCGGCAACGGGACCGTCTGCGTAGGCGTCGATCTCGAAGCTGTAACCGTGCTTGATCCCGTTGGTGCGCTTGACGACCTCCTCGCAGGTGATCCACGTCTTCCACGGGGTCTGTCCGCCGGCGCAGTTGGTCGACGTACCGCCGAGTACGGGGAAGGACTCCCGCTTGACCGGCTTGCCGTCCGCGCCGCGTCCGACGATGACCTTGACGCATCCGCCGAACGACGTCTCGTCGTACTCGAAGCCTGGCCCAGTCACGACCTTCGTCTCGCCCGGCCGCTCCCGGTTCTCGTGGTTGCGGATGAGGATCGTGGTGTCGCTCGGGCCCGGGAAGGCCCCCATGCCGTCGAAGATGCCCGGGGTGGGCATGCCTCCGCGCATGGTCGAGCCCTGCCGGTCGAGCACCACGTACTCGAAGGCCTTGGGCAGCATCAGGTCGCCCTTGTCGACGAGCGGCCCGTAGCCGGCGCTGGCCGAGGGAGGTGCGCCGGCGGCAGCCCGCATGCCGAGAGCGTGCAGGGGTCCGCTCATCACGGCGGCGCCGCCGAGCAGGGCAGACCCGCGCAGCAGCGTGCGCCGGTCGAATCCGGGGGTGGTCGCGGTCATCGTTGCGTCTCCGCCTCTCCGGGCGCTCACCCGGGGGTCAGGGTCAGTGGGCGAGTCGGACGCTAGAGAGAACGGGTGGAAGGAACGTGGACAAGACACGACGAGAAGGTGCACGCCCGGCAGCCCGCGGACATCGGGTCCAGGAAGAGACCCCCGCATCGGCATGTTGTCGTCTGTGCGACGCTTACCCCCCGCCGACGAGGAGCTGTCATGACCCCCGAGCTCGAGCTCATGCCCGGCGTGGAGCCGACCCCGCTCGCCCTGCTCATGCTCGGCCGCCAGAAGGACCCGGACTCCGAGCGCGGCGTCGACTGCCCCGGCGAGCTCCCGGCCTCGTCCGACCCGACGCTGGTCGAGCGCGCCCGCGCGGCCAAGGCGGCGCTGGGCGACCGGGTGTTCATCCTCGGCCACCACTACCAGCGGGACGAGGTCATCGCGTTCGCCGACGTGACCGGCGACAGCTTCCGCCTGGCGCAGCAGGCCGCCGCCCGCCCGGACGCGGAGTTCATCGTCTTCTGCGGCGTGCACTTCATGGCCGAGTCCGCCGACATCCTCACCGGTCCGGACCAGGCGGTGCTGCTGCCCGACCTCGCCGCGGGCTGCTCGATGGCCGACATGGCGACCTTCGACCAGGTGGAGGAGTGCTGGGACGTCCTGACCGAGGCCGGTGTCGCGGAGGTCACCGTGCCGGTCACCTACATGAACAGCAGCGCCGCCATCAAGGCCTTCACCGGTCGGCACGGCGGGACGGTCTGCACCTCCAGCAACGCCAAGCGCGCGCTCGAGTGGGCGTACGGCAAGGGCACCAAGGTGCTCTTCATGCCGGACCAGCACCTCGGCCGCAACACCGCCGTCCGCGAGCTCGGGCTGTCGCTCGAGGACTGCGTCGTCTACGACCCGCACAAGCCCGGCGGCGGCCTGACGGTCCCGCAGCTCCAGGACGCGAAGATCATCCTGTGGAAGGGGCACTGCTCGGTCCACGGCCGCTTCACCGTCGACGCCGTGCGCGACGTCCGCGAGCGCGTCCCCGGTGTCAACGTCCTGGTCCACCCCGAGTGCACGCACGAGGTCGTCGAGGCCGCGGACCTGGTCGGGTCGACCGACTTCATCATCAAGACCCTGCAGGCGGCGCCTGCCGGGAGCGCGTGGGCGATCGGCACCGAGCTCAACCTCGTACGACGGCTCGCCCAGGACCACCCGGACAAGACGGTGGTCTTCCTCGAGAAGACCGTCTGCTTCTGCTCGACCATGGACCGGATCGACCTGCCGCACCTGGTGTGGACGCTGGAGTCGCTGGTCGCGGGCGCCGTCCCCAACCGCATCACCGTCGAGCCCGGGACCGCGCGCCAGGCCAAGGCCGCGCTCGAGCAGATGCTGGCGCTGCCCTGACAACTAGCCTGCAGGGGTGACCTCCCCCAAGGGCCGACCCACGCCCAAGCGCAGCGAGAAGCAGCGCCGGACCGGGCCGGTCGCGCCGCCGCCGACGACCCGCAAGGAGGCGGCGCAGCGGCAGAAGCAGGCCGCATCGGAGGCGCGCACCCGCATCAAGGAGGGCGCTGCCCGCGGCGACGAGCGCTACCTCGCCAAGCGCGACGCGGGCCCTGTGCGGGCGACCGTGCGCGACGTCGTCGACGCGCGCCGCAACGTCGGCACCGTCCTGCTGCCGCTCGCGCTCGTGCTCATCGTCACGAACCTGAGCGGCATCCGCGTCCTGCAGAACATCGGCCTGCTGCTGTGGCTGGCGGCGATCCTCGCGCTGGTCGCCGACATCGCCAGCACGACCGTCACCCTGCGCCGGCGCCTGCGCGCCGAGCACCCCGACGAGGACAAGCTGTTCGGGCACATCGCCTACGGCCTGCTGCGCTCGACGGTGATGCGCCGCTTCCGGCTCCCCCCGCCGCGGGTCTCCCCCGGCAAGCGCTGACTGCTCGGTACCTTCCGGGCGTGCTCCGCCGTCCGCTCGCCGCGCTGCTGCTCTGCCTGAGCACAGCGTGCGCCGCGTCCGCCGCCCCTGCGCCGGTCGCGGTGACGCAGCCGGTGGTCGCCAGCGCGAGCCCGACCCCCGCACCGAGCCCGACGCTGAAGCCGGTGCCCTACCTCCCGCGGGGCGGGCACTCCATCTTCCCGCAGCACATGGTCGTGATGGCCTACGGCACCGCGGGCACCGGCGTGCTGGGCCTGCTCGGCGAGGTCCCGCCGGACCAGGCGGCGAAGCGGCTCGAGGCCGGCTCGGTCCAGTGGGCCAAGGCCTCCGGGCGCAAGGTGCTGCCCGCCTTCGAGCTGATCACCTCGGTCGCCCAGCGCTCCCCCGGGCCGGACGGCCGCTACTCCCGCGGGCTGCCGCACGCCGACGTCCAGCGCTACCTCGACGCCGCGCGCAAGGCGAAGATGCTGCTGGTGCTGGACTTCCAGCCCGGCCGCGCGGACGTGCTCGACCAGGTCAAGCAGTACGAGCGCTTCCTGCTCCAGCCCGAGGTCGGCATCGCGATCGACCCGGAGTGGGTGCTGAAGCCCGGTCAGCTCCCCGGGCGGCAGATCGGCTCCCTGGACGCCGCCACCCTCAACCGGGTGTCGGCGTACCTGTCCGGCCTGGTGAGCAAGCACCGGCTGCCCGAGAAGGTCTTCCTGCTGCACCAGTTCAAGACGTACATGCTCCCCGACCGCGAGAAGGTCGTGGACCGGTTCGGGCTCGCCACCGTCTTCCACGTCGACGGGTTCGGGCCGCGGCACGCCAAGAAGCAGACCTACGACCTGCTCTCCAGCAAGACCGGCGTCATCCCCGGTGGCCGGGTCACCAACGGCTACAAGCTGTTCATCGACGAGGACGTGCCGCTGCAGACCGCGGCCGAGGTGATGCGGCACACGCCCCGCCCGGAGCTGGTCTCGTACCAGTAAGTACCTTCCAGTCATGGAGTTCCGGCGCCTCGGGCGCAGCGGCATGAAGGTCAGCGAGATCAGCTACGGCAACTGGCTGACGCACGGTTCGCAGGTGGAGGCCGACCAGGCCACCGCGTGCGTGCGGGAGGCGCTCGAGGTCGGCATCACGACCTTCGACACCGCCGACGTCTACGCCGGCACCAAGGCTGAGAGCGTGCTCGGCGAGGCCCTGAAGGGCGAGCGCCGCGAGGGGCTGGAGATCTTCACCAAGGTCTACTGGCCGACCGGACCCGGCATCAACGACCGCGGCCTGTCGCGCAAGCACATCATCGAGAGCTGCGACGCCTCCCTCGAGCGGCTGCAGACCGACTACATCGACCTCTACCAGGCGCACCGCTTCGACTACGAGACCCCGCTCGAGGAGACGCTGCGCGCGTTCGACGACCTGGTGCGCGCCGGCAAGGTGCACTACATCGGCGTCTCGGAGTGGAAGGCCTCGGAGATCCAGCAGGCGCTCGACATCGCCGGCCAGATGGGCCTGGACCGCATCGTGAGCTCGCAGCCGCAGTACTCGATGCTGTGGCGCGTCATCGAGGCCGAGGTCGTCCCGCTCTGCGAGCAGGAGGGCATCGGCCAGATCGTGTGGTCGCCGATCGCGCAGGGCGTGCTCACCGGCAAGTACCTGCCGGGCCAGCCCCCGCCCGAGGGCTCGCGCGCCACGGACGTCAACGGCGGCGACAAGATGATCTCGCGCTGGCTGCGCGACGACACCCTGGAGAGGGTGCAGCAGCTCCGTCCCCTGGCAGAGCAGGCCGGGCTCACGATGGCGCAGCTGGCGGTCGCGTGGGTGCTGCAGAACCCGAACGTCAGCTCCGCGATCGTCGGCGCCACCCGCCCGGAGCAGGTCCGCGACAACGCCGCTGCCGCAGGCAAGAAGCTCGACGCCGACCTGATGGCGCAGATCGACGCCGTGCTCCAGGGCGTCGTCACGACCGACCCCAGCAAGACCGTCAGCCCGGAGCAGCGCCCCTAGTCCGAACGGGCCATGGCCGCGTGCCCTCGCGCCGGAGCACCCTGGGGCTCCCACCGAGGAGATGCCGTGACCACAACCCTGCAACAGACCGATGACCTCGCCGTGACGCACGGCCCCACCGCGGCGGACGCGCAGCTGGTCGTGCAGCTGGCGCAGCTCGCTCAGTCGATGCACGCCGACCGCGGCCAGGCGCTGCTCTGGACGCACCAGCCGGACGGGCTGAGCAACGAGTCGTTCCAGCGCGCCTACCCCGCCGCCGGTGACGACGCGATCGCCATCCTCAACGTGCTCAAGTGGTACGAGACGATCGGGACCCTGGTGAAGCAGGGGCTGCTGCACCGCGGGCTGGTCCTGGACTGGCTGTGGGTCTCCGGCACGTGGGAGCTCTGCCGGCCGATCGCCCTGGCCCACCGGGCCGAGACCGGCAGCGACGAGATGTGGGAGAACTTCGAAGCGCTGGCGACCAACCAGACCTGAGCCTCACACCGGGCTGGACAGCCCCATCGGCCCGTAGACCCGGTGGTCGTCTTCGAGCAGCGTGACCTGCGCGACGCCGGCCTCGAGCAGCTCCCGCCAGTTCTCGCCGATCCAGCTCTCCGCGTCGGCCTGGCTCGGGAACGGCTCCGCGGTGGGCGCGCCCTCCGCCGGGGTGACCGGCGTGCCGGTGGTGTCCTCGTAACGCCACGTCCAGGTCATGCAGCCACCCTGTCACGCGTGCGGTTGGCTGTCCTCATGCGCGTCCGCATGCTCGGCACCGTCTCTCCGCCCACGGTGATCGGTGCGGCGCGCCCCGAGCTCGACCCGACGGTCACGACGATGGAGGTCCGCGCCGGGGACCGGGGGGAGGTCGCGGGCTACGACGACGTGCTGGCCGGCTGGGGCGCCAGCGCGCCGCACGACGGCGACGTGCTGCAGGTCGGCGCGTGAAGCGGCTCGTCGTGCCGGCGCCGACGGTCGTCGCGGCGCCGCCACCCGGCCTCGGCCGGCTCGGTCCCGCGCTCGCCTGGCTCGCCGGCGCCCAGGGGGCGTGGCCGCCGGTGGTGCCGCGCGACGTGCGGCGCGTCGTCGCCGACGACGACGGCGGCAGCCGCGACGAGGGGCAGGCCGAGGCCGACCGACTGGCCGACGGTGGGGCCGACCTGCTCGTCGTCGGTGCGTCAGGCGACCAGGTGCCCGGTCTGGTGGTCCTGTCCGCGCTGCTCGACCTGGAGCCGGTGCAGGCGGTCGGGACCGCGGCGGCGCAGGACTGGGCGCGGCTCACCACCGGCGTGCGCGACGGCCTGCGCGGTGCCCGCATGCACGTCGGCGACCCGGACGGCCTGCTCACGTCGGTGGACAGCCCGGCGCTGGCCCGCCTGACCGGCCTGCTGGCCCAGTCGGCCGTCCGTCGTACACCGGTCGTCCTCGACGGCGCACCCCTCACCGCCGCCGCGGCGCTCCTGGCCGAGCGGGTCGCCCCGGGCGCCCCGGCCTGGTGGCTGGCCGGTCAGGTGCCGCCCGCCCCGGCCGCGCGGCTCGGCCTGGCCGACCTCGGACTGGTCGGGCTGCTCGACCTCGGCCTCGACCGGCCGGAGGGCGCGGACCTCGCCCGCTCGGTGCTCGAGCAGGCGGTCGCGCTCGCGATCTAGACCGCCTGGACGACCGAGCGCGTCGCCTGCGCCGGTGACAGCACCTGCCTGTCGAGCACCTGGTGCGCCGTGGCGGCGTACAGCGGCCCGCGCTCCCGCGCCATCGCCTCGGGCACCGCATCCAGGACCGTGCCCGCCGCGACCCCCGCCACCAGCGGCCCCGGCATGGCCGCCATCAGGCCGACGAGCAGGACCGGGTCATCTGACCCTGGACGGTACGAACGGCGGCTTGACCACCCGCATCGTGCTGGTGCGGCCGCGGACGTCGACCGTCACCTCGTCGCCCTCGGCCACGGTGCGGTCCAGCAGCGCGAGCCCGATCCCGACGCGGCGGGTCGGCGAGAACGTCCCGCTGGTGACCTCGCCGACAGCCGTCCCGTCACGCAGGACGGTCATGTGGCTGCGCGGGATCCCGCGGTCCAGCGACTCCAGACCCCAGAGCAGCCGCGTCGCGCCCTGCTCCTTCTCGCGAAGCAGCGCGTCGCGGCCCCAGAAGCGCTCCTTGCTCCAGCCGACCGCCCAGGTCGAACGCGCCTGCACCGGCGTGATCTCCAGCGAGAGGTCCTGCCCATGCAGGGGATAGCCCATCTCGGTGCGCAAGGTGTCGCGGGCACCCAGGCCGCACGGCAGCACGCCGAGCGGGGCGCCGTGCTCCATCAGCGCGTCCCAGACCGCCCCGGCGTCGGCCCACCGCGGCAGCAGCTCGAAGCCGAGCTCGCCGGTGTAGCCGGTGCGGCAGACCACGACCGGCAGGCCGTTCCAGTCGGCCGGCGCGAAGCTCATGTAGTCGTGGTCGGTCGGCAGGCCGAGCGCATCGACGAGCTCGCGCGACCGCGGACCCTGGACGGCGATCACGGCGAGCGTCCGGTGCAGGTCCTCGACCTCGATTCCCGCGGGCGCATCGGCCTGCAGCCGGCCGACGACCTGGCTGGAGTTGGCGGCGTTGGGGATGAGGAAGACCTCGTCCTCGCTGCGGACGTAGGCGATCAGGTCGTCGACCACGCCGCCCGAGGCCTCGTCGCAGCACAGCGTGTACTGCGCCTGGCCGATGCCGACCTTGCGCAGGTCGTTGGTCAGCCGGTCGTTGACGAAGTCGACCGCACCCGGTCCGCGCACGACCCCCTTGCCGAGATGGCTCACGTCGAAGACGCCCACCGCCTCGCGCACCGCGAGGTGCTCCTTGAGCACACCGCCGCGGGGGTACTCGATCGGCATCTCCCAGCCGCCGAAGTCGGCGAGCTTGGCGCCGAGGGCGACGTGTCGGTCGTGGAGCGGTCCCTGCTGCAGGTCGGTCACAGGCGGGGAACCTACTTCGTACGACACGCCAGGGCCTCCGCGAGCCGCACCAGGTCGGCCTCCTCCACCCAGGCCGACGTGGACACGCGCAGCAGCGGGCGGTCCAGGTCGTCGGAGCGGCTCATCGGGACGGCGCCGGTCACGAAGCCGTCCTCGAGCAGCCCGGCGCACGTCCCGACCGGGTCACCGCCGACGAGGGTGGTGATGCCGGTCGGCTCGTCGAGGGGCTCCCGCACCCGCCAGCCGGCGACCCCGTCGAGGACCTCCCGGGCGCTGCGCGCGGCCGCGTGGATCGGCGCGAGCAGGTCCGGCGTCCACTGCTCGACCGCCACCGACAGGCCCACCCGACCGGCGACGTGCGCCTCCTGCGACTCCCAGCGCAGCATGCCGGTGCCGTGGGTGGGAGCCAGCGTCGGCGGCTCGGTCAGCGCCTGCTGGACGTGCGGGTCGACCACGGCGAAGCCCACTCCGCGCGGTCCGCACAGCCACTTGCGACTCGTCCCGACGTACGCCGCGCAGCCGGCCGGCACCGCCGTCTGCCCGAGCGACTGCGCCACGTCGAGCAGCAGCGGCGTCCCGGTCGCGAAGACGTCCTCGACCGGCTGGGCGATGCCGCGCTGGCTGGCCACCTGGGGGAAGGTCACCAGGTCGAGGTCGGCCGGCACCTCGGTGATCCGGCCGAGCTCGTCGACCGGCAGGACCACCAGCTGCCAGCCTCGCTCCTCGGCGAGACGGCGCAGCGCGCGGGCGTTCGCGCCGTACTCGCTGGGGATTGTCCCGACGCGCGCGCCCCGCTGCAGCGGCCAGGCCGCCAGCAGCGTGGCGAACGCCGTGCCCGCGCCGTCGGAGAAGCAGAGGTCCTCGCCGCCGAGGCCGACCAGGCCCGCCAGGGTGCTCCGCCCCTCGGCCACCTGGGCGGTCGAGAGGTCCTGCGCGACGTAGGCCCCGAACGCCGCCTCCCGGTGCAGGTGGGCGATCTCGGCGTCGAGCACCTCGCGCGACGGCCGTCCCGACCCGGCGACGTCCAGGTGCACCCCTCGCATCGGGGTCCGCGCGTCCACCCACTCCTCGACGGTCATGCGGCCATCCTC
>JBKJQQ010000205.1:0-9219 GCA_046593875.1 Mycobacteriales bacterium
TACAGCGGCTACAGCTGGCACGACCCGCGCATCCAGGGCTTTAGCCTCGTCCACCTCAGCGGGCCCGGCGTGAAGAAGGCCGGCGACATACCGCTGATGCCGACGGTCGGGCCGGTCACCAGCAGCGCCCCGACGTCGTACGCCTCGCTCTACGACCACGCGACCGAGAAGGCAGAGGCGGGCTATTACGGCGTGCGCCTCGACTCCTCCGGCGTGGGCGCCGAGATGACCGCGACCACGCGCACCGGGATGCAGCGCTACACCTTCCCGCCGGTCCCGCAGGCCAACGTGCTGCTGGACGTCAGCCGCTCGGTCGAGGGCGTGCATGCCGGCAGCCTCGAGGTCGTCGACAAGGACACCGTCCGCGGCTGGGCCCGCGGCCGCTACCCGGTCTTCTTCGAGGCCGACTTCAGCCGACCGTTCACGTCCTTCGGCACCTGGACCGGGGCGACACTTGCGCCGGGCTCTGCCAGGGCCGAGGGCAAGGGCGCCGGCGGCTGGGTCAGCTTCGACGCGCTGACCTCGCAGACCGTCGAGGTGAGTGTGGGCATCTCGTTCGTCGACGCCGACGGCGCACGGCGCAACCTGGACGCCGAGCGCGGGCCCTTCGACAAGCTGCGGGCCGCCGCGCGCCAGGACTGGAACCGCGAGCTGGCCAAGGTGCAGGTCACGGGCGGCACGCTCGTCGACCAGCGCACCTTCTACACCGCGCTCTACCACTCGCTGCTGCACCCGAATGTCTTCAACGACGTCGACGGCCGCTACGTCGGCTTCGACGGCGCGATCCGCACCGCCGTGGGCCGCACGCAGTACGCGAACTTCAGCTCCTGGGACACCTACAAGGCGCAGAACCAGCTGCTGGCCAGCATCTGGCCGGACCGCTACCGCGACATGCTGCTCTCGCTGCTCGCCGACGCGCGCGAGGGCGGCCGGCTGCCGCGCTGGGGTGAGCAGAACCTCGACGCCGCGCACATGAGTGGCGACCCGGTGACGCCGATGGTCGTCGACGGCTGGTGCCGCGGCGTGCTGGCCGGCGTCGACCCGCTGGTCGTGGACGAGCTCGTCGCGGAGATGCGCGAGCTGGTCGAGCGGCGCGAGCCGGCCTGGCAGGCCAAGGGCTACCTGCCCCTGCAGACCTCCGACCGCGGCGCCGGCACGACGCTGGAGTACGGCGTTGCGGACTTCGCGCTCGCGCTCATGCAGTCCTCCCGCGGGGAGTCCGCGGAGAAGGCGCTCGCCGATTCCGGCGCGTTCCGCAGGCTGCTCGACCCCGAGACCAGGTGGATCCGGCCGCGCAACGAGGACGGCTCCTGGCTGACGCCCTTCGACCCCGCGATCGACGAGACCGGCTTCCAGGAGGGCAACTCCTGGCAGTACTCCTGGCTCGCGCCGCACGACGCTCGCGGCCTGTTCGACCTGATGGGCGGCGACGCTGCTGCGGTCGATCGGCTGGACACGCACTTCAGCGAGGCCGCCGCCTCGAAGGTGCCGGTCGCCGTCGCGGAGGTGCAGAACCGCGCGACGATGTTCGGCCTGGTCTACCGGACCAACCAGTACGCGCCGGGCAACGAGCACGACCTGCAGACGTCGTGGATGTACGCGCACGCGGGCCAGCCGAGCAAGGTGCAGTCGGTGCAGCGGCAGATCCAGGGCGTGTTCCGCCCGACCGTCGACGGACTGCCCGGCAACGACGACCTCGGCTCGCTGTCGGCCTGGTACGTCTGGAGCGCCCTCGGCCTCGGACCGGTCACCCCCGGCGCACCGCTCTACGTCATCGGCAGCCCGCTGTTCGAGCGCGCCACGCTGGACCTACCAGGAAAGAAGGACGTCGTCATCGAGGCACCGGGCGCGTCGCTCGCCGGCAAGTACGTCCAGGCCGCGTCGCTCGGCGGGAAGCCGCTGGACAGCGCGTGGCTCACGCACAGCGCGCTGCGCAAGGGCGGCACGCTGCGCCTGGAGATGGGCCTGCAGCCGTCGACGTGGGGCACCGCGACGCGACCGCCGTCGGTCACGGGCTCCTCGCTCGCCGACTTCGGGTGCGCGCCGTGAGGCGGGTCGCCCTGCCGCTGGTCGGCGCGCTCGTCCTCGGTCTCGCCGTCACCGCGTCGGCCTCGCCGCTGTGCGGTGAGCAGCCCGACCCGGCCCGCTGGACCGCGGACGCCTCCCCGGACGCGCCGGTCGAGCGGATGAAGCTGATGGTGCACCGCGGCGCCGCCGAGCTCGCGCCGGAGAACACCCTCTGGGCCTTCCGCTACGCGATTGCCTACGACGTCGAGTGGATCGAGGTCGACGTCCAGCAGACGCTCGACCACCGCTACGTCGCCTTCCACGACCCGACGCTGGACGCGAAGACCGACGGTTCCGGCCCCGTCGCCTCGAAGACCGTCGCCGAGCTGCGTGCGCTCAACGCCGCGGACAACCCGAAGTGGAAGGGCACGGTCTACGACCCGTCGCGGCTGCCGTTGCTGGAGGAGGTGCTCCAGCTCGCTGCGGACAACGGTGTCGGCGTCACCTTCGACCTGAAGGAGTCCGTCACGGACACGGCCAGCGTCGCGCTGATGGCGCAGCAGTACGGCCTGGTCGAGACAGCGATCTTCCAGCCGTACGTCCCGGGCCGGGCCGAGCAGATCAAGGCCGTCGCCCCCGACGCCCGGCTGCTGCTGTCCAACCAGGGACTGGAGGACCTGCCGCGCGGCGCGCCGCGCGGCACGTTCTACGCCGCGACCAAGGAGTACGACGCCTTCGGTTCCTCGCTGCCCGGCTACGACGCCGGCCGCATCAACGAGGCGCACGACGGCTGCGCAGAGGTGATCCCGAACGTCTACCAGGGCGACGTCACGGGCAGTGAGGCCGGCGACCTGCTGCACGCCCGCGCTCTCGGCGCCGACGGGGCGCAGATCAACCTGCCGGACGTGTCCGTCGCCGCCCTCGGCCGTCCGGTCGCGACCGTGCTCACCGCCGCGCCCGGACAGGTGTGCCTGCTCGACGCGGAGCACCGGCAGGGCCTGCCCGAGAAGCCGCTGTCGCTCGGCGACGGCTCCACCGTCACGACCAGCCTCGGCGGCTGTGTCCCGCTGGACGGACCGGCCGGTCGGGTCCGCTTCGCCGGTGACGGCTCCGCGCTTGCCAGCTCGCTCGTCGCCAGTCGGAGGCCCTGAATGTCGCTGGACCGCAGGCGGTTCTTCCAGTTGGCCGCCGGTGTCGGCGCCGCCAGTGCGATCGGCCTGCCGCGGCTGGCGCTGGCCGGACCGGGCGGGGCACGCCCCGCGGGGGAGTGGATCGCCGGCGACTTCCACTGCCACAGCACCTACAGCCACGACGTGTGGAGTGGGCCCGGGGACGACAACACCGGCCCGGAGGAGTTCTACACGCACGGCCACACGCCCGGTGAGCAGATCGCGCTGGCCGAGCTGCGCGGCCTGGACTTCCTGGCCATCACCGACCACAACCGGGTCGAGTCGCTCTACGCGCCGGACTACGTCTCCTCGACGCTGACCCTGCTGCCCGGTTACGAGCACTCGCTCCCGCAGTCCGACCACTGCGGCGTCTTCATGCCGTCGCGCGACGCGCTGCCGGGAGTCATCCCGGCGGAGGCCGGCACGCAGGCCTTCCTCGACGAGGTGCACGCCCGCGGCGGCATGGCCGTGGTCAACCACCCCTTCTACGGCAACCGCAGCGACGGCGAGGCGATCGCCTGGGACAAGCCGCTCGCGGAGTCGCTCCAGTTCGACGCCGTCGAGGTGTGGAACAGCCTGTGGCTGACCAGGTACGACACGGTCCCGCTGTACGAGCCCGACAACCACGCGGCTGTGCGCTGGTGGGACGCGAACTTCGCAGCCGCCCGCCGTGGCACCGCGCTCGGCGGCAGCGACAACCACTGGAAGCTGCTCGACGGCAGCGCCGGCGTCGGCCAGCCGACCACCTGGGTCTACGCCGCGGACCGCACCCCGGCCGGGATCATCGCCGGAGTGCAGGCCGGCCGGACGTCGGTCTCCTGGCAGCCGCCCGGGCTCGGCGGGCCCCGGCTGCTGCTCGACGTCGTCGAGGAGTGGAGCGGTCGCGCCACGATGCTCGGCGGCACGGTGCACGGCGACGGACAGCTGCTCGCCGTCGTCACCGCCTCGGGGGCCGTCGGGCAGACGCTGCGGCTCGTGTCGGGCGGCGAGGTCGTGCACCAGTCGCGGATCCTGGCTCCGTCTCAGACGGTGGAGATCCCGGTCGTGCTCCCGCCCGGTGGGTGGCTGCGGGCTGAGCTGCTGCTCGAGGAGAGGTACTCCCTGACCGCCCTCACCTCGTGCGTCTACGCCGACGGCCGGGCGCCCTCGCACGCCCGCCGCGAGGTCAGCCGCGGCCGCCCGGTCACCTACGACGGCAGCGGCTTCGCCTCGCTCCCGCTGCCTCCCGGAGTGCGCGGCCTGCCCGCCTGCGACTGCGCGCACTGACTCGGTCGTCAGCAGACCCGCAGATGCTCAGGCGCTGACGGACGCCCGCTTCGCCCCGCGCTTGCGCTCCTGCCGCAGATCGTGCAGGTAGACCTCGAAGTCCACCTGGATGGTGTGCCGCTTCGACCCGATGTACCGCGACCGGAGCGCCGTGTCGTCCGCCGCGATCGAGGCGTCCATCGAAGAGGCAGAGGGCAGCGCGTACCGACCCGTCAGCCGGTCCGCGACCAGCCGCCCCTGCTCCTCCGCGATCGGCATGATCGCGCCGAGCGGCTGCACCAGCCCGATGAACGCCAGGTCCGGCACCGAGGTGTGGAAGACCCTCTTGTACAGCGAGATCCGGTTGTCCGGCGCGCTCACCAGCTCCTCGGAGAAGAACGGGAAGCTGATGCGGTAGCCGGTGCAGTAGACGACGACGTCGACGTGCGCGCGGGTCCCGTCCTCGAAGACGGCCTCGCTGCCCTCGAACCGCGCCAGGTTCGGCTTCGGGACGACGGCGCCGTGCGCCAGGCGGGTCAGGATCGTGTCGCTGACCGTGACGTGCGCCTGCAGCATCCCGTGCGCCGGCCGGCGCAGGCCGTAGCGGGACAGGTCGCCGACGGCCACCTTCAGCATCGCGGTGGTCAGCTTCTGTCGCACCTTCCACGGCAGCGCGCGGGCCGCAGCCGGCGACTCCATCTGGTCCAGCGGCCGGCCGAAGACGTACTTCGGCACGACGTGCACCGGCGTGCGCGCCGACAGATAGGTGCGCGACGCGACCCAGGACGCCTCGACGGCGATGTCCATCGCACTGTTGCCCATCCCCACGACCAGGACGGCGAGATCGCGCCAGGCCTGGTTGTCCTCGAAGGAGTGCGCGTGCATCTGCACGCCCGGGAAGTCCTCGCTGCCGGGGAAGGCCGGCTCGGGCCAGCGCGGGTCCCAGTGGTGGCCGTTCGCGACGACCAGCGCGTCGAACTGCTCGACCGAACCGTCGTCCAGCGTCAGCGACCACCCGACGGACGTCCGCACGGCGGAGGACACCCCCGTCGAGAAGCGGATGTGCCGCCGCAGGTCGAAGTGGTCGACGTAGGACTCGAAGTACTCCGCGATGTGGCTGTGGTGCGGGAAGTCCGGGTAGTGCTTCGGCATCGGGAAGTCGCTGTACTCCATGCGCTCTCGCGAGGTGTTGATGTGCAGGGAGCGGTACGACGCGCTCATCCCGTTGCTGTTGCGGAACACCCAGTTGCCGCCGACCCGGTCGCCCTTCTCGAAGCAGACGGTCGGCACGCCGGCCTCCACCAGCGCCTTCAGGGCGACCATGCCGGACGAGCCGGCTCCGATGACAGCGGTACGAGGAGGCATGGCCCGAGGCTAGAGGTGCGCCCTCGGCAGCCGCCACGCCGAGGCGGCCACCCCGGCGACCGCCACACCGACGAGCACCACCACGGCGGCGAGGACCGAGCTGTCCGAGGCGCTGAAGGGCACGTCGTCGTACGGCGCTCCGACGACGCGCGCGGCGTACGCCCCGACCGACAGGTTGCGGAAGGCCACCGCGGTGCCGGCGAGCAGGCCCTCCCACAGCACGAGGTAGGCGATCCCCACGAGGACCGCGCGGCGCAGCACCAGTGACAGCAAGACGAACAGCGCGCTGTACGCCAGCGCAGCGAGGACAGACGCGCCCAGCAGCGCGACCGCCGCCGAGCCGAAGGACAACGACGTCGTCGAGACGAGCAGCACGCAGCCGAGCGTCGCGGGCAGGCACGCCAGCCAGGTGACGACGGCCGCGGCGGCGTACTTGGTGAGCACGATCCGGGGACGCGACAGGGTCGTCGCGAGCAGCAGGCCGAGGGTGCGCTCGTCCCGCTCGTCGCCGAAGGCGTTGACGCCCAGCACCAGCGACACCAGGGCCAGCACCAGCGGCAGCAGCTCCCCGGCCAGGACGTCGTACGCGCCGGTGCGATCGGTGTCGCCGGCGGTCACGGCAAGCAGCACCGCTACGAGGCCGACCAGCAGCGGCAGCAGCGCGACGAAGACGACCCGCTTGCCGCGCACGACCGAGCGGATGCTGAGCTGCAGCAGGGTCATCGGCCGGCCCCGCGGGCCGAGGCGGTGAGCCGGGTGAAGACGCTCTCGAGGTCCTCGCCGAGCGGGACGACGCGGTGCAGCAGCACCTTCGCCTTGACGGCGAGCTGGGGCAGCACGACGGCCAGGTGCGCGCCGTCGGAGGTGTGCACGACCAGCCCGTCGTCGTGCAGCGCGACCGAGTCGACGGACGACTCCCGCAGCAGCAGAGCCGCGAGCCTGCGCGGGTCGGAGGTCTCGACCCGCACGGTGCGGGCGGACTGCGCGAGCAACCCCTGCACCCCGGCCGGGGTCCCCTCGGCGACGAGCCGGCCGTTGACGACGACGAGCAGCCGGTCGGCCATCCGCTCGACCTCGGCCAGGATGTGCGAGCTGACCAGCACGGTGCGGCCCTCCGCCCCGAGCCGCCGGACCAGGTCCACGTCGGTTCGGCGCTGCGCCGGGTCCAGACCGTTGAGCGGCTCGTCGAGCAGCAGCACCTCCGGGTCGTGCGCCAGCGCCTGCGCGAGCCGGACCCGCTGCTTCATGCCCTTGGAGAAGCCGCCCACCTTGCGGTCGGCGGCGGCGGTCATCCCGACGGTGTCGAGCGCCCAGGCGGCAGCGCGGGACGGGTCGCTCACCCCGCGGCTGCGGGCCAGGAACTCCACCGTCTGCCGTGCTGTGAGGAACGGCCACAGCCCGTCGCCGTCCGGCACCAGGCCGAGCCGGGCGTGCACCGCCGGATCGCTGCGCGGGTCGAGGCCGAGCACCCGCACCGTCCCCTGGCTGGGGGAGGCGAAGCCCGCGAGCAGGTCGAACAGCGTCGACTTGCCGGCGCCGTTGTGGCCGAGAAGGCCTGTCACGCCGGGGGAGGAGGCGAAGGACAGGTCGGACAGCGCGACCGTGTCGCCAAACCACTTTGAGACGCCGCTGACCTCCAGCGCCGCGCTCACGCGTCGTCCGCCCGGCGGTAGCGGACGACCAGCACCGTCGCCGACAGGAGGACGACGCCGACGAAGACGGCCCAGACGAGCCCGTCCGACGGACGCTCCTCCCTCGGCTGGTCGACGGTGTCGCCCGGCAGCAGCGAGTCGGCGGCGCGCAGGGGGAGCGTCGTGAGGTCGGCCGTGCGCACCGCTGACCGCTGCGTGATCTCGGCGACGAGGTTGCCCACGACAGGGGTCACGAGCAGCACCGCGAGCAGACCGCCCACCGCGAAGACCCGCTTGCTGGTGAGCGATCCGGCGAGCAGCCCGAGAGCGGCGAAGTAGAGCGCCACCGCGAGACCGGTCGCGAGCACGGCGGGCAGGTCGCCGCCGACGTCGCGCAGCTGGTCCAGCGGCCGCTCGTCCGTGAGCACCGAGCCGACCAGCAGGATCAGCAACGGGCTCAGCACGACCAGGGACATCAGCGCCGTCGCCGCCAGCACCTTGGCGATCAGGTACTCCGACGGCGAGACCGCGGTGGAGAAGTACAGGCTCAAAACCCGGTCCCGCCGTTCGCGGGTCAGCAGCGACGGCAGCGTCGTCGCCGCGAAGGCGACCTGCACCGAGATCGTCACGACGAGCAGCTGACCGAACGGCACGAGCTCCAGCGGCTCGGGCGCCTCGTCGAACAGCAGCGGGATCCCGAGCGCAGCCACGACCGGCAGGTGCGCCGCGATGATGAGCAGGAACGGCCAGACCTTCGCGCCGGTCGTACGACGCAGTCCCAGGGCGCGGGCCGCTGAGGACCGGGCCAGCGCGAGGACGCTGCGCCAGCGGGCTTCTCGCGTGCCGTCGTAGCGGGAGTAGCGGACGTCGTAGAGCTGGGCCTCGGAGGTCATGCCATCGCGCCGACGACGGCGTCCTCGAGGGCGTTCGCGGCATCGACCATCGACGAGATGCCGGTGCCCGAGGCCGCGGCGACGTCGCGCACGACAGCGAGCTCAGCGGGGCCCGCCGCCGGCAGCAGGATCCGGCCGGCCTCCAGGTGCGCCGACAGACCGTGCTCGGCCAGCAGCGCGACGAAGGCGGCAGCGTTGCCGGTGACCTGCAGGGTGACCGGCCCGACGGGAGCGCGCACGGACACGGCCTGCTGCGCTGACACCCGTCCGGACGCGAGCACGACGACCTCGTCGCAGGTCCGCTCGACGTCCTCGAGCACGTGCGAGGACAGCAGCACCTGGATGCCCAGATCGCGGGACAGGTGCCGCAGGACGTCGAGCATCTCGGTGCGCCCGGCCGGGTCCAGGCCGGACGTCGGCTCGTCGAGCACGACGAGGTCGGGGCCGTGCACGAGCGCCTGCGCCAGCTTGGCCCGCTGGCGCATGCCGAGCGAGTACGTGTCGATGAGGCGGTGCCGCTCCTCCTCCAGCCCGACGGCGAACAGCACCTCCGAGGCGCGGCGCAGCGCGTCCCGACGCGGCAGGCCGCGCAGCCGGGCCAGGTGGATGCAGAGGTCCTGTGCGCTCATGTCCGTCGGCAGGCAGGAGTGCTCGGGCATGTAGCCGACCCGCGCGCGGATCTGCGTCCGGTCGCTCAGCCCCAGCACCTGGACCGAGCCCTCGTCCGGAGTGAGAAGCCCGAGAGCGACCTTCATCAGCGTCGACTTGCCGGCGCCGTTCGCACCGAGCAGGCCGGTCGCGGGTGCGGCCACCGACACGGTCACCCCGTCGAGCGCGCGCACGGCCCCGAACACCTTCACCAGGCCCTCGCAGGCCAGCGCTGCCGTCACCGGCCGACCGTAGCGGCTG
>JBKJQQ010000025.1:0-28102 GCA_046593875.1 Mycobacteriales bacterium
TGAGGCGGACGCCTAGCCGGCCGGCAGCGGCGCCACGACGCTGGTGTCCTTGAGCAGCAGGCCGAGCGCGATGATGCACACGGCCCAGACCAGCCCGCAGATGATCGTCAGACGGTCGAGGTTCTTCTCCACGACCGCGCTGCCGCCGAGCGAGGACGACACGCCACCGCCGAACAGGTTCGACAGGCCGCCACCCTTGCCGCGATGCAGCAGCACGAGCACGATCATCCCGATGCTGGTCACGACCAGCAGGGCGGACAGGACGTTCACCACGGGACAGGCTCCGATCGGGTGGGTGCGTGGGCCTGCTCAGAGGGTAGTCGAGCGGGCACCCCGCTAGGGCTGGTCCGCGACGTCCACGACCGGTACGACCTGCACCGCCTCGGCGAAGTGGCAGGCCACCGGGTGACCCTGGCCGCGCTCGACGAGCGCGGGCTGCTCGGTGGCGCAGATGTCCTGGGCCTTCCAGCAGCGGGTCCGGAAGCGGCAGCCCGACGGCGGGTTCGCCGGGCTCGGCACGTCACCGGTCAGCATGATCCGTTGCTTCTGCGCCCGGGCCTTCGGGTCGAGCACGGGTACCGCTGACAGCAGCGCCTGGGTGTACGGGTGCGCGGTCTTCTCGTAGATGTCGTCCTCGGTGCCGACCTCGACGATCGTGCCGAGGTACATCACCGCGACCCGGTCGCTGATGTGCCGCACGACGGACAGGTCGTGCGCGATGAAGATGTAGGCCAGCCCGAACTCGTCCTGCAGCTCCTCGAGCAGGTTCACCACCTGGGCCTGCACCGAGACGTCCAGCGCCGACACCGGCTCGTCGCAGATGATGATCTCGGGCTTGAGGGCGAGGGCGCGGGCGATGCCGATGCGCTGGCGCTGGCCGCCGGAGAACTGGTGCGGGTAGCGGTTGACGAAGTCGGGGTTGAGCCCGACCCGCTCCAGCAGCTCGCGGGTGCGCCGGTTGCGGTCCTTGGGCGCCACCACGTCCGGGTGGATGTCCCAGGGCTCGGACACGATGTCGCCCACGGTCATGCGCGGGTTGAGCGAGCTGTACGGGTCCTGGAAGATGATCTGGATGTTGCGGCGGAGCCTGCGCAGCTCCTTGCCGGACAGGTCGGTGACGTCCTGGTCCTTGTAGAACACCCGGCCGGCGGTGGGCTTCTCCAGCGCCATCAGCAGCTTGCTGACGGTGCTCTTGCCGCACCCGGACTCCCCCACCAGCCCCAGGGTCTCGCCGGCGGCCAGGGTGAAGCTCACGCCGTCGACGGCGCGGACCTGCCCGACCGTCTTCTTGAACACGATCCCCTGGGTGAGCGGGAAGTGCTTGACCAGACCCTCGACCCGCAGCAGGGCGTCGGTGCGCAGCGGGGCGTGCGGGACGTCAGCAGCGCTGATGTCGAGGGCCTCAGCCACCCAGCACCTCCTCGGCGTAGTGGCAGGCGCTGAAGCGGCCGGGGACGACCTCGAGCAGCGGCGGCCGCTCGGCCAGGCACAGGTCGGTGGCGCGGGGGCAGCGGGGCTGGAAGGGGCAGCCCACGGGGAGCCGGGCCAGGTTGGGTGGCGCGCCGACGATCGGGTTGAGCCGTTGGCCCTTCTGGTCCACGCGGGCGATCGAGGCCATCAGGCCCTCGGTGTAGGGCATCGCGGGCGCGGTGAAGATGGCGTCGGTGGCTCCGGTCTCGACGATCCGACCGGCGTACATGACCGCGATCCGGTCGGCGATCTCGCCGACGACGCCGAGGTCGTGGGTGATGAGGATGAGCCCCATCCCGGTCTCCTGCTGCAGCTCGGCCAGCAGGTCCATGATCTGGGCCTGGACGGTGACGTCCAGGGCCGTCGTCGGCTCGTCGGCGATCAGCACCGACGGGTCGAGCGCGATCGCCATGGCGATCATGACGCGCTGGCGCATGCCACCGGAGAACTGGTGCGGGTAGTCGTTGACCCGCTCCCTGGCCGAGGGGATACGGACCTTCTCCATCAGCTCGATGGCCAGCGCCTTGGCCTGCTTGCGGGAGGTGCCCCGGTGACGCCGGAACATCTCGCCGATCTGGGCGCCGACGCTGAACACCGGGTTCAGCGAGCTCAGGGCGTCCTGGAAGACGATCGAGATCTCCTCGCCCCGCAGGTCGCGCTGCTCCTTGGCGCCCATCGTCAGCAGGTCGCGGCCCTTGAAGCGGATCTCACCGCCGGTCACGAACCCGGGCGGGGTGTCCAGGATGCCCATGATCGCCTGGGCGCTGACGGACTTGCCGCAGCCGGACTCGCCCAGGATCGCCAGGGTCTCGCCGGCGGCGAGGGTGTAGCTGATCTCGTTGACCGCCTGCACCACGCCGTAGTCGGTGCGGAACTCGACCGACAGGTTGTCGACCTCGAGCAGCGCGGCTCCACCGGTCACGCGCGGGGAAGGGGCCGGAAGGGTGCTGGTCATCAACGCGTCTTCGGGTCGAGGGCGTCGCGCAGGGCGTCGCCGAGCAGGATGAACGACAGGACCGTGACCGACAGGAACATGCTCGGGAACAAGATGATGTGCGGGGCGGTGCGCAGCAGCCGCTGGCCGCCGTCGATCTGCAGACCCCAGGAGACCGCCGGGCGCTGCAGGCCGATGCCGAGGAAGGACAGCGTGGCCTCGGCCGCGATGATGCCGCCGACGGCGATCGTGGAGTAGACGATGACCGGCGCGATGGCGTTGGGCAGGATGTGCCGGATGATGATGCGGCTGTTGGTCGCCCCCATCGCCCGGGCGGCCGCCACGTAGTCGGTGTCCTTGATCGAGATCACGCTGGCCCGGAACAGGCGCAGGGTGGTCGGCCAGCTCAGGACGATCAAGGCGAAGGACACCTGCAGCAGTCCGCGGGACGGGAACGCGTTCAGCACCAGGATGGCACCGAGGACCAGCGGCAGGCCGAAGACGATGTCGGTGATGCGCGCCATGAGGATGTCGAACCACCCGCCGAAGAAGCCGGCCAGCGCGCCGAGGACCACGCCGATGACGGTGGCGCCGCCGACGACGAGCAGGCCGATGATCATCGAGACGCGTGCACCGTAGATGACGTTGGTGTAGTGGTCGCAGCCCTGGATGTCGTAGCCGAACCACGCGTCGGCGCTCGGCCCCACCTTGGAGTTGGCCAGGTTGCACGACCCTGCCACGGTGCGCGGGTCGCCCAGGCTGGTGAACAGCCCCGGGAAGGCGGCCATCACGGCAAGCACCGCCAGCAGGGCGGCAGCGGTGAGGAACAGCTTGTTGCGCCGCAGCTGGCGACCGGCGTCCGACCACAGGCTGGCCTGGCGGTCGTCCACCGCACCGTCGCCACCACTTCCGGGGGCCACCGCGTGGGCGACGACGTCCCCGGTGCCGGCCGTGTCCGCCGGCTCGCCGCCCGACTGGTCGGCCAGGAGCAGCCCGCTGTCCGTGCTGCCGAGGGGGACCTTGCGGGAGGAGTCGTGCTCACTCATAGCGGATCCGGGGGTCGAGGGCCGCGTACAGGACGTCGACCAGGAGGTTGAACAGGATGAACACGAAGACGAACAGGGTCACGATCCCGACGACGACGTTGCCCTCCTGCGTCCGGATGGCCTGGAAGACCTCTCGCCCGAGCCCCGGGATGTTGAAGATGCCCTCGGTGACGACGGCACCGGACAGCAGGGCGCCGAGGTCGGCCCCGAGGAAGGTCACGACAGGGATCAGGCTGTTGCGCAGGGTGTGCTTGACGACGACGGAGGTGGGCGTCAGGCCCTTGGCCCTGGCCGTCCGGACGTAGTCGTTGCGCAGGTTCTCCACCAGCGAGGTGCGGGTGAGCCGGGCGATGTAGGCCAGCGACAGCGCGGCCAGCACGAAGCCCGGCAGCAGGTAGCCCTGGAACCCGGCGGCGATGCCGGACGTCGGGAACAGGCCCAGCTTCAGGCCGAGCGTGTACTGCGCGAGGAAGCCGAGCACGAACACCGGGATCGACACGATCAGCGTGGTGGACACCAGGACCAGGGTGTCGAAGAAGCTCTTCTTGCGGATGCCGGCAAGCACCCCGGCGACCAGGCCGATGATCGCCTCGAAGACCAGGGCCACGATGGCCAGGCGGACCGTGACGGGCACGGTCGAGGCGAGGATGTCGGAGACGGGTCGCCCCGAGAAGTCGGTGCCGAGGTCGCCCTGCACGAGGCCGCCGACGTACTTGCCGTACTGCACCGGCAGGCTGTCGTTGAGGTTGTACTCGTCGCGCAGCTGGTTGGCCACGGCCTCGGAGATCGGCCGGTCGCCGCCGAGCGCGCGGATCGGGTCGCCCGGGAGCGCGAAGACCATGGCGAAGATCAGGAAGGAGGCGCCGATCAGCACGGGGACGGCGAGCAGCAGGCGGCGCGCGATGTAGCGGGCCATGAGCCTCCTCGGGGGCGCGGGCCGGCGCCGGTCGGCGACGGGTTGGGCGGGTGATCGACGCCCAGGGGGAGCGTAGGTCACGGTGCGGGGCCGGCAGCTGACCCCACGCCGTCGGGTCAGGGCTGGCTGCTGCCGGAAGAGCTGGTGGAGCTGGTGGAGCTGGCGCCTACTGCTTGACGGTGACGTCCTCGAGGCGGATGCGCCCGAAGGCGTCCACGACGACGTTGTCGACCCGCTCGGAGTACGCGCTCTGCACCTTGCCGAAGAACATCGGCATGATCGGCATGTCCTGGAGCAGCAGGTCCTCAGCGGCCTGGTACTTGGCGATGGCTCCCTCGTTGTCGGCGGCGGCGTTGCCCTCGACGACCAGCTTGTCGAACGCCGGGTTGCTGTAGAACGACGCGTTCGAGCCGTTCGGCGGCAGCGCCGAGGTGCTGTACAGCGGCTCGAGGTAGTTCTGCGGGCTCGGGTAGTCCATGGACCAACCCAGCCGGAACGGCCCGGTGAAGCCCTTGGCGTCGCCCTTGGGCAGGTACTCCGCGAACTGCAGGCCGCCCTGGAGCTTGTAGGTGATGCCCAGGTTGTCGCGCAGGTTGTTGCCGGCCGCCTGGACCCACTCGTCGTGGCCACCACCGGCGTTGAACCACAGGTCCACCGGCTTGCTGACGTCGAAGCCGGTCTCGGCGAGCAGCTTCTTGGCCTCGTCCGGCTTGTACTCGCAGTACTTGCAGGCGTCCTTGCGGGAGCCGGCGACGACAGGCGAGATCACCGAGAACGCCGGCGCCTTGGTGCCGTCGAAGATGGCGTCCATGATGCCCTGGCGATCGATCGCCATCGAGAAGGCCTGCCGGACCTTCTTGTCCTTGAAGCGCGGGTCGTAGGTCGGGAAGCCCAGGTACTGGAAGGTGCTGGTCTCCCGGTCGATGGCGCGCTCGCCGAACTCGTCCTGGAAGCTGCCGATGGCGTCCGGCGGGACGTCGGAGAAGTCGAGGTTGCCGGCCTGCACGTCGGTGTAGGCGGTGTTGATCTCGGTGTAGACGCGGAACTCGACGGCGTCGGCCTTGGCCTTCTGCCCGGCGTACTCCTCGTAGCGGCTGACGGTGAAGCCCTTGCCGGCCGCGAAGTCGGCGTCGGCCTTGAACGGGCCGTTGCCGATCGGCTTCTTGCCGAAGGCGTCCTGCGCCGGCTTGCCGGCGAAGAAGGCCTCGGGAAGCGGCGAGAACGCCGTGTAGCCCAGGGTGATCGGGTACTGGCGGAACGGGTCCTTCAGCTTGACCGTGAACTCGGTGTCGCTGACCTTCTTCAGGCCGGCGAGCTCGGTCTTGGCCGGCGGGGCCTTGTCCTTGCCCTGCAGGTCGTCGTAGCCGTCGACGTTGGCGAAGAAGTACGAGCCACCCTGCGCGTTGGCGCTGTTGGAGGCGTAGTTCCAGGCCTTGATGAACGAGTCGGACGTGACGGGCGTGCCGTCGTGGAACGTCCAGCCGTCGTTCAGCGTGATGGTCCAGTTCTGGGAGTCCTCGGACTCGATGGACTTGGCGACACCCGTCATGGCGAGCTCGGTGGTGTCCGGGTCGTACTCGACGAGGCCGGTGAACAGCGCGTCCACGACCTGGCCGCCCTCGGTCTCGCTGGTGTTGCTCGGGATCAGCGGGTTCTCGGGCTCGCCGATGTACAGCGAGAAGGTGCCGCCGCTGGCGCCGCCGCCCTCGTCGCCCTCGTCCTGGCTGTCGCCCCCGCCGCACGCTGTCGCGGCGAGCGCGAGCGTGAGCAGAGTCGCGCTGACGCGCATTCTCTTCCTGTGGACCTGCACCGGCTGTTCCTCCTTCTCCCGAACACGGGAGTACGGACCTGTACCGGGCCGACGGCCCGGCTGGATCCGCTCATGCAAGCACTTCTGCACCCCTCCCACGGGGACCCGACCACGCCGCAGCACGAATCGTGACGGTCCTGTGACGCGTGACGGCGCCCGCGCGACCGCGCCGTGATCATCGCGTGATGGACGGGGCCGGCAGCCTCAGCTCGCGGCAAGCCGGCAGAGCTTCGCGAACTCCTCCGCGTCCAGGCTGGCGCCCCCGACCAGGGCCCCGTCGACGTCCGGCTCGGCCATCAGGTCCGCGATGTTCGAGGACTTCACCGAGCCGCCGTAGAGCACGCGGACGCCGTCGGCGAGCTCTCCCGGGTAGAGCTGCGCGAGCGTCCGGCGCAGCTCGCCGCACACCTCCTGCGCGTCCTGCGGCGTCGCGACCTCGCCGGTGCCGACGGCCCAGACCGGCTCGTACGCCACGACCAGGGTGCGGGCCTGCTCGGCGGCGACCCCGTCCAGCGCTGCCGTGAGCTGACCGACGGCGTGGGCGATCTGGCCGCCGGCCTGGCGGACGTCCAGCCCCTCGCCCACGCAGAGCACCGGGACCAGCCCGTGCTCGAACGCCTTCGCGACCTTGGCGCGGCAGACGTCGTCGGACTCGTCGTGGTGCTCGCGCCGCTCGCTGTGGCCGACCAGGACGTAGGAGCAGCCGAGCTTGGCCAGCATCGGGCCGCTGACCTCGCCGGTGTAGGCGCCGCTGTCGTGCCGGGACAGGTCCTGCGCGCCGTACCGCAGTCGCAGCTTGTCGCCGTCGACCATCGTCTGCACGCTGCGCAGGTCGGTGAACGGCGGGATCACGACGCACTCGACCCTGTCGTGGTCCTCGGGCGTGAGCGTGAACGCGAGCTTCTGCACCAGGGCGATGGCCTCGAGGTGGTTGAGGTTCATCTTCCAGTTGCCCGCGATCAGCGGGGTGCGGCCGGCGCGCTTGCCCATGTCAGTCCTCCAGGACGGTGAGTCCGGGCAGCGCCTTGCCTTCGAGGTACTCCAGGCTCGCGCCTCCCCCGGTGCTGATGTGGGTGAAGCGCGCCTCGTCGATGCCGAGCGCGCGGACCGCTGCGGCGCTGTCGCCGCCGCCGACGACGGTCAGCGCTGTCCCTGGTCCGCTGCTCAGGGAGGCGACCGCCTCGGCGACGCCGCGCGTGCCCTCGGCGTAGGGCGCCATCTCGAACACGCCCATCGGGCCGTTCCAGAAGACCGTCTTCGCGCCGGCCAGCGCGTCGGTGAAGACCTGCACGCTGCGCGGCCCGATGTCCAGGCCCATCCGGTCGGACGGGATCGCGGTCGCGTCGACGACGTCGTGGTCGGCGTCGGCGGCGAAGGCGGTCGCGGCGACGACGTCGACGGGCAGGACGACCTTGCCGGTCTCGAGGAAGGCGCGGCAGACGTCGAGCTGATCGGCCTCGAGCAGGCTGCTGCCCACGTCGTAGCCCTGGGCCGCCAGGAACGTGAAGCACATGCCGCCGCCGACGAGCAGGACGTCGACCTTGGGCAGCAGCGCCTCGATGACCTTGAGCTTGTCGCTGACCTTGGAGCCGCCGAGCACGACGGCGTACGGCCGCGCAGGGTCCTCGGTGAGCCGCTTCAGCACGTCGACCTCGGCGGCGACGAGCGGGCCGGCGGCGTGCGGGAGCCGCTGCGCGACGTCGTAGACGCTGGCGTGCTTGCGGTGGACCGCGCCGAACGCGTCGTCGACGTAGAGGTCGGCCAGTCCGGACAGGCTCTGCGCGAAGGCGTTGCGGACCGCGGTGTCCTTGGTCGTCTCGCCGTCCTCGAAGCGGACGTTCTCCAGCAGGCCGAGCTCGCCGTCTCTCAGCGTCGCGACCATCTGCTGGGCGGAGTCGCCGACGACGTCCTGCGCCATCTGCACCGGTGAGCCGAGCAGCTCCTGCAGCCGCGCAGCCACCGGGGCCAGGCTGTACTGCGGGTCGGGTGCGCCCTGTGACGTCGAGAGTCGGGGCCGGCCGAGGTGGGCGACGACGACGACGCGCGCGCCACGGTCCAGCAGGTCGCGCAGCAGCGGGACGCTGGCGCGGATGCGGCCGTCGTCACCGACCTGTCCGTCGCTGATCGGCACGTTGAGGTCGCTGCGGACCAGGACCCGCTTGCCGGCGACGTCGAGGTCAGCCGCCAGCCTCACGTGGCTCGCTGCGCAACGTCCGGCCACGCCGACTCGTCCCTCGCCGGGCGGCCGTCCGATGCTCTGCTCGCAGGCCTCACAGGCTCTTGCCCACCAGGGTGATGAGGTCGACGAGGCGGTTGGAGTAGCCCCACTCGTTGTCGTACCAGCCGACGACCTTGACCTGGTTGCCGAGCGACTTGGTGAGCGGGGCGTCGAAGATGCAGGACGCCGGGCCGGTGACGATGTCGCTGGAGACGATCGGGTCGGTGGAGTACTTGAGGTAGCCCTTCATCGGGCCGTCCGCGGCGGCCTTCACCGCGGCGTTGACCTCCTCGGCCGTGGCCTCGCGGGACAGCTCGACGGTGAGGTCGGTGGCCGAGCCCGTCGGGATCGGCACGCGCACCGCGTAGCCGTCGAGCTTGCCCTTGAGCTCGGGCATGACCAGGCCGATCGCCTTGGCGGCACCGGTGCTGGTCGGGACCAGGTTGAGGGCGGCGGCCCGCGCGCGGCGCAGGTCGCTGTGCGGGGCGTCCTGCAGGTTCTGGTCCTGCGTGTAGGCGTGGATCGTCGTCATGAGGCCCTTGACGATGCCGAACTCGTCGTGGATCGCCTTGGCCATCGGGCCCAGGCAGTTGGTCGTGCACGACGCGTTGCTGATGACGGTGTGCGCCGCCGGGTCGTACGACTCGTGGTTGACGCCCATGACGATCGTGACGTCCTCGTTGGAGGCCGGCGCGGAGATGATGACCTTCTTGGCGCCGCCGTCGATGTGCGCGCGGGCCTTGGTCGCGTCGGTGAAGAAGCCGGTGGACTCCACGACGACGTCGGCGCCGACGTCGCCCCACTTCAGGGCCGCCGGGTCCTTCTCGGCGAAGATCGTGAGCTTCCTGTCGCCGACCTGGATCCCGCCGTCGACCACGCTCACGTCGGCCGGGTAGCGGCCCAGGATCGAGTCGTACTTGAGCAGGTGGGCCATCGTCTTGAGGTCGCCCAGGTCGTTCGCGGCGACGATCTCGATGTCGGCTCCACTGGCCGCCACGGCGCGGAAGAAGTTGCGGCCGATGCGGCCGAAGCCGTTGATGCCCACGCGGACGGTCACTGAGGTGCTCCCTGGGTTCGACGACGCTGTCTGCGGGCGAACCTACCGAGAGCGCGCGGCGGGCCTGGCCAGGGGTACGGCAGTCAGGCGATCGGGACGAGCTGCTCGGTGCGGGCGCTGACCCGCAGCGCCTCCAGCACGCGGGCCACCACCAGCAGGTCGCCGAGGTCGGCCGGCCACGGCCAGGTCTGCGCGTCGACGTCGCGCCCACCGGTGGCGGCGGCCAGCGCGGCCGCAGTCAGCTCGAGGCCGGGCCGGACGCCGCGGGGCTGCGGCAGCTCGGCACCACCGTCCCAGCGCACGCCGGTGGGACCGGCCTCGAGCCGGGCGGTGGCGAAGGACAGCCGCACCAGCGGCGCCGGCCCGTCGTGGCTGACCAGCACGGTGGCGCCGCTCGCGGTGAGCAACGCCCAGCTGACCGCCGCCCCGCCGGGCAGCTCGGCCGCGGGCAGCGGCGCGGGGGCAGCGACGACCGCGGCGATCTCGCCGCACCACGCGGCCGCGAGGTCGACGAGCTCGGCGGCGGCCTGCCGCCCGCGGGGCCAGCCGCGGGCCGTCATCTGCACCGGCGGACCGCCCGCCAGCGGCAGGGCGGCGGCGACGACCTGGGCCCAGGGCTCCCAGCGCGCGACCAGGCCCACGGCGGCGTCGGCCCCGTCGCGGACCGCCCGCGCCGCGCGTACGACGTCGGGGTCCAGGGGGGCGGCGGTCGGCAGGAGCAGCAGCAGGCCGCTCCCCCGCAGCTCAGGCAGCAGCGCGGCGAGGTCGCGGTCCCCGCCGTCGACCGCGACGGCGTCCAGCAGCGGGTCGGCCAGCACCTCGGCGGGCTCGACGTAGGTGGCCGCGTCGAGCCGGTCGAGGTACGGGTCGGGGCTGAGCACGCCGCGCAGCCGCCAGCCGGCGGCCCGCAGCGGCGCGGGGTCGACGGTGCCGGCGACCGCGATGGTCGGCGGCGTGGTCGGGTGCCGCGCCAGCCGCGCCGCCCGCGCCTCCTCGCTCACGCCCCACCCCCCTGATCAACGGGGGACTCCACGCGGTCCGGATCGGGCGGGAGCGCGGGACGCACCTCGTTGATCAACGGGTGGCCGGCTACGGCGAGTCGGCGAGCATCTCCGGGGTGACGCTCGCCTCGGTGTCGGGGATGCCGAGGTCCTGCGCGCGCTTGTCGGCCATGGCCAGCAGGCGGCGGATGCGGCCCGCGACGGCGTCCTTGGTCATCGGCGGGTCGGCCAGCGCGCCGAGCTCCTCGAGGGAGGCGTTGGCGTGCTCGCGGCGCAGCCGGCCGGCGACCAGCAGGTGCTCGGGGGCGTCCTCGCCGAGGATCGTCAGCGCCCGCTCGACCCGGGCCCCGGCGGCCACGGCCGCGCGGGCCGACCGGCGCAGGTTCGCGTCGTCGAAGTTGGCCAGCCGGTTGGCCGTGGCGCGCACCTCGCGCCGCATCCGGCGGTCCTCCCAGGCCAGCACGGCCTCGTGGGCGCCGAGCCGGGTGAGCATCACGCCGATGGCGTCGCCGTCGCGGACCACGACCCGGTCGACGCCGCGCACCTCGCGGGCCTTGGCCGCGACGCCGAGCCGTCGGGCCGAGCCGACGAGCGCCAGCGCCGCCTCCGGTCCGGGGCAGGTGATCTCGAGCGAGCAGGAGCGGCCCGGCTCGGTGAGCGAGCCGTGCGCGAGGAAGGCACCTCGCCAGGCGGCCGCGGCGTCGCATGTCCCGCCGCTGACGACCTGCGGCGGCAGGCCGCGGACCGGGCGGCCGTGGCCGTCGACCAGGCCGGTCTGGCGGGCCAGTCCGTCGCCGTCCTTGGAGACCCGCACGACGTAGCGGTTGCCCTTGCGCAGGCCGCCCGCAGCGACGACGTGGACGTCGCTGGCGTGGCCGTAGACCTCGGCCAGCTCCTTGCGCAGCCGCCGTGCGGTCGCCCCGGTGTCCAGCTCGGCCTCGACGACGATCTTGCTGCCGCCCCCGCCGGGCCCGCCGCCGACCAGGTGGAGACCACCGGCGAACCGCAGCAGCGAGGAGATCTCCGCCTTGCGGCAGCAGGGTCGGGTCACGGTGAGCCGCGAGAGCTCGTCCTTGACCGCTGCCGTCATCGCCATGCAGGTTCCTCCGTGGTGCCGCTGTCTGCTGTCTGGAACAGGACGCCGCCGAGCGCCTCGGCCAGCCGGTCGGGGTCGTGCCGGGGGGTCCCGTCGTCGCGCGCGACGGGGGCGAGCACCAGCCGCCCGCCCGACGCGGCGACGCTGGCCATCAGACCATGCGCGTCACCGCTCGCGGAGGCGTCGGCCAGGACCACGTCGACGCGCAGGTCGGGGGCGTGCCCGGCCAGCACGTCCAGGTGCGCCTCGGGCGAGAAGCCGTCGGTCTCGCCGGACTGCGGCGCGAGGTTCAGGCACACCAGCCGGCGTGCGGAGGTCGCGACCAGGGCGTCGCGCAGGCCGGGCACGAGCAGGTGCGGCAGGACGCTGGTGAACCACGAGCCCGGGCCGAGGACGACCCACTCGGCGTCCAGGACGGCCTGCACGGCCTCGGCGCAGGCGGGTGGCTCCTCGGGGCGCAGGTGCACCGCCGCGACCGAGCCGGGGGTGGTGGCGACGGCGACCTGGCCGACGACCTCGGTCGTACGCCCCGGGTCGTCGGGGTGCAGACCGACCACCTGGGCGACGATCTCGAGCGGGGCGCAGCTCATCGGCAGCACCCGCCCGACGGCGCCGACCAGCCGGCCGGTGAGGTCGAGGGCGGCGAGCGGGTCACCGGTGGTGCCCGTCAGCCCGGCCAGGACGAGGTTGCCGACGGCGTGTCCTGCGAGCGGGCCGTCGCCGTCGAAGCGGTGCTGCAGCAGGGCTTCCCACGTACGGCCCCAGTCGTCGTCACCGGCCAGGGCGGCCAGCGCCATGCGCAGGTCGCCGGGCGGCAGGACGCCGAGCTCGGTGCGCAGCCGTCCGCTGGAGCCGCCGTCGTCGGCGACGGTCACCACGGCGGTGAGGTGGGGAGTGACCTGGCGCAGGGCCTGGAGCATCGCGGACAGGCCGTGGCCACCGCCGAGTGCGACGACGCGGGGACCGTCGACGGGGCCCCCGCTCACTCGCGCCCCAGGTCACGGTGGACGACGCGAACCTCGACGCCGTCGCGGGCCAGCCGGCCGGCCAGCTGCTCGCTCATCGCGACGCTGCGGTGCTTGCCGCCGGTGCAGCCGACGGCGACCAGGGCATAGCGCTTGCCCTCGCGGGCGTAGCCGGCGAAGACCAGCTGCAGCAGCTCGTCGTACAGGGTCAGGAAGTCGGTTGCGCCGTCCTGCGCCAGCACGTAGTCGCGGACCGCCTGGTCCTTGCCGGTGTGCGGCCGCAGGTCCGGCACCCAGTGCGGGTTGGGCAGGAAGCGCACGTCGGCGACGAGGTCGGCGTCGACCGGCAGTCCGTACTTGAAGCCGAACGACAGGACGGTGAGCTGCAGGCGGGACTCGTCCGCCGCCTCGCCGAAGGCGACCGCGACCTTGCCGCGGAGCTCGTGCACGTTGAGCACGCTGGTGTCGAGGACCAGGTCGGCCGAGCCGCGCAGGTCGCGCAGCAGGTCGCGCTCGCGCAGGATCCCGTCGACGAGGCGCCCGTCCGCCTGCAGCGGGTGCGGTCGGCGGACGCTCTCGAAGCGGCGCACCAGCGCCTCGTCGCCCGCCTCGAGGAACAGCACGCGTGCGTCGATGCCGCGCTTGGCGATCTCGTCGAGGGCGGTGCGCAGGTCGGAGGAGAACGCCCGGGAACGCACGTCGACGACGACGGCGATCCGGCCGACGGCCCCCTGGGAGCGACTGCCCAGGTCGACCATCGTCGGGAGCAGCGCCGGCGGCAGGTTGTCCACGACGAACCAGCCCAGGTCCTCCAGGCACTTGGCCGCGGTGGAGCGGCCGGCGCCGGACAGTCCGGTGACCACGACGAGCTGCAGCGGTGCGGGGGCGGGGGCGGGGGTGGTCATGCCACGACCTCGCCCGTCACGGGGTCGAAGGCCGGCGCCGCGTCCTGCGCGACCGGGGCCGACACGGCAGCCAGGACCGTCTCGGCGGTGCGTCGTCCGATGCCGGGCACCTCCATGACCTCGTCGACGGTGGCGGCCTTGAGCCGCTTGAGCGAGCCGAAGTGTCGCAGCAGCGCCTTGCGCCGGGTCTCACCGAGTCCGGCGATGCCGTCCAGGGCCGAGGTCGTCATGGCCTTGGAGCGCTTCTGCCGGTGGTAGGCGATGGCGAAGCGGTGCGCCTCGTCGCGGACCCGCTGCAGCAGGTAGAGGCCCTCGCTGGTGCGCGGCAGGATGACCGGGTCGTCCTGCCCGGCGACCCAGACCTCCTCGAGCCGCTTGGCCAGACCGACCAGGGCGACGTCGACGATGCCGAGCTCGTCCAGCGCGGCCTGCGCGGCGGCGACCTGCGGCTGACCGCCGTCGACGACGACCAGCTGGGGCGGGTACGCAAAGCGCCGCGGGCGACCCGTCGCGGAATCGGTGAAGGCATCGGTGAACGCATCGGGCTCGCGCACCGCCTCGTCGAGGTGGCGGGCGAAGCGTCGCCGGATGACCTCGCGCATCGAAGCGGTGTCGTCGATGCCGTCGACACCGCGGACGGCGAACCGGCGGTACTCGCTCTTGCGAGCCAGCCCGTCCTCGAAGACCACCATCGACGCGACGACGTTGGTGCCCTGCACGTGGCTGACGTCGAAGCACTCGATCCGCAGCGGCGCGTCTGCCAGGTCGAGCGCTTCCTGCAGCTCGCTCAGCGCGAGGGACCGCGCGGTGAGATCGCTCGCCCGCTTGGTCTTGTGCAGCGCGAAGGCCTGCTTGGCGTTGCGCTCCACCGTCTCGAGCAGGGCCCGCTTGTCACCGCGCTGCGGGACCCGGATCTGCACGTTGGTGCCGCGCAGGTCGCACAGCCAGGCCTGCAGGACGGCGAGGTCCGGGGGCAGCGCCGGGACGAGGACCTCGCGCGGCACGTCGTCGCCGTCCTTGCGCAGCCGCACGCCCGCGCCGGGGGCCATCCGCCGGTCGACCTCCTCGGCCGTGCCGTCGCCCCACCCGTCCCCGACCTCGCCGTAGGCCTGCGCCAGGAACTGCCCGACCAGCTCGCCGGTCGTCAGCTCCTCGACCTTGTCGACGATGAAGCCGCGCTGGCCTCGCACCCGGCCCCCGCGGACGTGGAAGACCTGCACGGCCGCCTCGAGCTGGTCCTCGGCCACGGCGATGACGTCGGCGTCGGTGCCGTCGGCCAGGACCACCGCCTGCTTCTCGGTAGCCCGGGTCAGCGCGCCGATGTCGTCCCGCAGGCGGGCTGCCTTCTCGTAGTCCAGATCGGCTGCTGCAGCGACCATCTCGCGCTCGAGCCGCTTGACGAAGCGCCCCGACTGACCGGCCATGAAGTCGCAGAAGTCGTCGACGATCTCGCGGTGGGTCTGCTGGTCGACCTTGCCGACGCAGGGTGCCGAGCACTTGTCGATGTAGCCCAGCAGGCACGGCCGGCCGACCTGCTCGGCCCGCTTGAAGACGCCGTTGCTGCAGGTGCGGGCCGGGAAGACGCGCAGCAGCAGGTCCAGGGTCTCGCGGATCGCCCAGGCGTGGGCGTAGGGACCGAAGTAGCGGACGCCCTTCTTCTTCGGCCCGCGCATGACCTGCAGGCGGGGGTAGTCCTCGTGCAGGGTGACGGCCAGGCTCGGGTAGCTCTTGTCGTCGCGGTACTTCACGTTGAAGCGGGGGTCGTACTCCTTGATCCAGGAGTACTCCAGCTGCAGCGCCTCGACCTCGGTCTGCACCACGGTCCACTCGACCGAGGCCGCCGTGGTGACCATCTGGCGGGTCCGCGGGTGGAGCGCCGACAGGTCCGCGAAGTAGCTGTTCAGCCTGCTGCGCAGGGACTTCGCCTTGCCGACGTAGACCACCCGACCGGCCGCGTCGCGGAACTTGTAGACCCCCGCCGACGTCGGGATCGTCCCCGCCGCAGGGCGGTACGAGGACGGGTCTGCCACGTGGCTCAGCGTACGTCCGGGGCACCCCCGGGTCGCCCGTCCGGGTGACGGCTGCCACCCTGAGGGGATGGGCTCGCCGATCACCGCTGAGGTCGTCATCTCCGACGACGGGCAGACCGGCCGCGGCCGGCGCACGGTGCTCCAGCTGCGCTGGGACGAGCAGGACCCACTGGCCGTCCAGCTCGTCCTCACCGCCCAGCCCGACCACCCGGCCCTCCCCCGCGGCCGCTGGGTCGTGCTGCGCGACTTCCTGCGCTACGGGCTGTCCGAGCCGACCGGGGACGGCGAGGTGCGCATCCGCCCGGACGAGCTGCGGGACCGGGTGTGGTTCGAGCTGTCCCGCCCCGGCCGGGCGGCGTGCGTGAGCGTGCCGCGGGACGTCGCCCGGGACTTCCTGGACCGCACGGACGCCGCGACGCCGTACGACGTCGACGCCGCGGTCGACGCCCTCGTCGCCCGGCTGACGACGAGCTAGCGGTAGATGCTGACCGGGGTCCCGATGGTCAGCAGCGGGTAGAGCCGGTCCTGCGAGCTGTTGGTGACCCGGATGCAGCCGTGGCTGGCGGGGTACGGCGGGACGCTCGGGCTGCCGTGGATGGCCCAGCCGCGGAAGAAGTAGGCCGGCCGGTACAGCTCGCCGAGCCGGCTCACGCGGATCCCGTCGATCTTGCGCTCGATGCGGAAGCGGCCCACCGGCGTGAACGCCTTGTAGGTGACGCCCTCGGAGACGTAGGGCTGGTCGTTGCCGCTGGAGATGTCGACGACGCGCCGCAGCTGCCCGCCTTCCGACAGGTAGAGCACCTGCTTGACCAGGTCGATCTCGACCGCGCGACCGGCGGCGGGGTGGCGCAGCCGGACCGGCAGCGGGTTGGACAGCCGCGTCCGGGTGGCGCCGTCGTAGACGCCGGTGCGGGCCAGGCCCTGGGTCTTCTGGAACGCCGTGACGGCGTGCCGGAGGTCGTTGTCGAAGACGCCGTCGACCCGGCCCACGTCGGCGCGCTGTGCGAGCAGGGCGCGCTCCAGCGACGACACGGGCGCGCCCGACATGCCCTGCCGCAGCCCGGCGGCGGGCAGCACGAGCACCTGGACCGCGGCGGCGGGGCTGGCCGCGCCGAGGTGGGCGAGGCGGGCCGGCAGGACCACGCGGAAGACGAAGCGGCCGGGAGTGCCGGGCCGGACCGACCACGCCCAGGCACCGGTCCCGCTCGTGGCGATCGCGGCGATGCCGCGCCAGGTGCCGTCGGCAGCTCGGCGCTGCACCTGCAGGCGGGCCCCCGCGTAGGCCGGCGCGAGCGACCCGCGAAGCACCGAGGTGCCGCCCAGGCCCACGGTGGCCGGGGCGGCGCCCGACGCGAGCCGGGGCTGGAGGTGGACGACCTGCCGGGTCGTCTGCGACGGGGCGCCGCTGGCCAGCCGCAGGGTGTACTCCGCAGTCACGCGGGGCGTCCAGCTGAGCGAGGCCGCACCCGAGCCGTCGGTGGTCACGCGGCCGATGCGGAGCACCGTCGTCGTGCCGCCCTGACGCGAGAGCACGTCGACCGGCTCGGCGACCACGGGGGCGCCGTCGGACGAGGTGGCCCGGACGGTGAACAGGACCGGCCGGCCGGCGGCGACCGCGCCGGCCGAGCTGGTGATGCCGAGGGTGACCGTGGCGGTGTCGCTGGGCGACGCGGTCGGCTGCGCGGTGGCGGTGGGGGCGGGGCTGGCGCTCGCGCTGGGGCTGGCCTCCTGCGCCCAGGCCGCCGACGGCAGCACCGGGAGGAGCAGGAGCAGGGCCGAGGTCAGCACGAGGGCAGGGGTGGTGCGGCGGCGCATGCGGAGCCTTCCGGGGTCAGGGGTGCGGCGGCCGCCGCGGGAGCATTGTGCGGCCTGGACGAGCAGGGCGCAGCGGGTCAGCCCGTCAGGTAGCCCACCACGTCGACGACCAGGTGCGCCGCGGGCGCCCCGCTGCCACCCACGGTCAGGGACACGTCACGGCCGCTCCCGACACCGACGAGGACCTCGTTGGCCTGGGTGAGGCCCGCGGGGAAGTTGACGTTCGAGGTGCTCGGCACGGCCGAACCACCGGGGTGGACGGTCACGAAGCCCGCGCGGCTGCCGTTGGTGGCCGTCACGTTCAGGACCACGGCGCGGGCCGAGGCCGGCACCGTGCCGGGCAGCTGCAGGCGCACCGTCCCGGCGACCCGACCGGTCGGGAGTCCGAGGCCGGTACGCGAGTCCGCGACCCGCTGCGGCGCGTCCAGCGGCACGAACCCCTCCTGGACGGTGGCCCGCACGACGCCCACCAGGTCGACGACCAGCGCCGCCTCGGTGCTGTCGACGAACAGCGACACCTTGTTGCCGGCACCGACGCGGGTGACGACCTCGTTGGCCTGCGTCTGGCCGCGCTCGACGTTGACGTTGGACGTGCCGGGCCGCGACGTGCCGGTCGGATAGGCGACCACGAAGCCGCGGGCGCTGGGCCGCGTGGCGGTCACGTTGAGGACGACCGAGCTCGCCCCCTCGGCGGGAGTGCCGGTCAGGTCGAGGACGGTCTCCCCCCGGCGGAGCGGGGTGCTCGTCTCGCGGGTGTCGAGGACGCGGCGCGGGGGCAGCGCGGCCAGGCGCTGGCCGGCGGCGCGGTCGGCTCCGAGGTAGCCGACGACGTCCACCACGAGGTCCGCGGTCGTCGAGTCGACGAAGGCGGTGGCCCGCCGGTCCGGGCCGAGACGCACGACGACCTCGTTGGCCTGCGTGTTGGCACTGACGCCCGGGACGGAGGCCTCGACGTTGACGTTGCTGGTCCGCGGCTGCTGCTGGCCGGCCGGGTAGACCACGACGAAGCCGCGCCGCGTCGCGTTGAGGACGGTGACGTTCAGGACCGCGGCCTGCGCCCCGGCCGGCAGGGCCGTGGACAGGTCGACCTGCACCGGGCCGCTCTTCAGGCCCTGGGCGGTCCCGGTCCCCGACCGGCTGTCGAGCACGCGGACCGGCGCGGCGAGGGCGACGTAGGGCCGTCCGGCCGCCGTGCCGGGCGAGGCCGTGGTGCTCGGCGACGCGGACGTGGACGTCGACGGCGCCGGGCTGCCGGACGGCTGCGCCACGGCGAACTGCGCGGCGGTCACCGTGCCGGAGCGGTCGACGCAGTCCGGCACCGCGCCGGACACGGTGCGGGGCGCGCCGGTCTGCGGGTCCGGGTAGTGAAGGCAGTCCAGCTGGAGGCGGTAGTCCGTGGCGGAGGTCGCGACGGCCTCCCAGACGTTGCCAGGGCCGTCCGGGTCGAGCGACGTGCCCCCGCGGCTGGTGACGAACTCGACGACCTGCTGCTGGGCCTGGTTGCGGCCGGCGACGGTGGGGTCGAGCAGGAATCCGTGCGGGTTGGCCGCCGACGTCGGGGTCCGGTCGTTGCGGTAGATCCAGGCCTTGCGGTAGAGGTCGCCGGCGCGCAGCAGCGTCCCCGAGGTCTGGTTCGGGACCGTCCCGTCGGTGTAGGCGACCTGCACCAGGAACCGCTTCGTGCCGAAGCTGCCCCCCTCGCCGAGCCTCGAGCTGTAGGTCTCGGGGCTGCCGGGACGGGACACCCAGTTGCCCCGGGCGCCGGTCTCCTGGATGGCGATCGCGCCCGCGAGCGGATCGGTGACCCGCGGGTCGAGGCGCAGCGGCATCGACTCGGTGAAGCCGTTGCGGCCGGGCCCGCCGTTGCGCAGGTCGGGCTCGTTGGCCTCGAGCACCTTGGCGAGGTTGCCGCGGAAGCCCGACGTGCGGGCGATCTCGACGACCGGCCCTCCGGGCACGTTGGCGACACCGGTGGTGACGTTGGGGTCGCTGCCGAGCAGCATCGTCCCGTAGATCCCCCCGAAGCTCTGGCCGTAGTAGGCGACAGCGCCGGGACCGGTGCAGGTGTCCACGCCCGGGACGCCGTCGACGTCGACGCCCTTCTCGAGCGCCCGGACCAGGGCCATGTTGTCGATGACGGTCTGGATCAGGCCGTCGCGCAGGCCGGCGGAGGCGTCCGGGGAGGCCTGGTCGGGCGTGGTGTTGCTCTCGACGTTGCTGTTGCTCGGGTCGCGGACGACCTGCCCGCTCGCGTCGCGCTGCACGGTGAACGTCGGTCCGACGCCCTCGCTGGCGCCGATACGGCCGTCGCCGTCGAGGTCCTTGCCGCGGCCGAAGCCGTTACCGGTGGCCGCGCCGGGCGCTCCCTCGTTGACGACGAAGGTGGACGTCGGCCCGTAGGCGTGGCCGAGCGGGTCGGTCGCGAAGACCGCCGCGCCACGGCCGGGCAGCTCGTCGCCGGACAGGAACAGGTCGTACTTGCTGCGGGTGAAGCCGGGGCCGAACACGACCGGCTGCAGGCATCCGCCACTGCCGCTGCCCTTGGCGCCGGCCATCATCGTCACGCCGATCTGCGCCGCGCCGAGCGGCTGCGGGGCGCTGCCGGTCGGGACCGACGGGATCACGCCGTTGCCGTTGGCGTACTGCGGGCTGCGGATCGAGCCGAAGCCGATGAAGGCGGCGGACTTGGCCGTGTTGAGCGCTGCCTGAGACGACCTCGGTTGCGCCGGGTCGGCGAAGGTCTGGTCCTTGCGCGTGATGGTCGTGACCTGCGGACCGGTGAAGACCGAGCGGGCCATGCCGGTGACCGCGTCGAAGGCCAGCCCGCGGTCGCCCGCGGCGATGCCGGCCCGGTCGTACGCCGTGCCGTCGTCCAGCGCCGCCCTCGCCCGGTCCAGCGTGTTCGTGGACGTCATGGTCGTGAAGGGGATCCGCCGATCGGCGCCGCCCAGGTCGACGGGCGTGCCGTCCACGCCGCGCAGGCCGTCGCTGACCACCAGGACGTACGTCGTCCGCTGCGCGAGGAAGGTGTCGGTCAGGCCGGCCACCGTGTTGCTCGCAGGGTCGAAGACCAGCTGGACCAGTCCGGTCCGGACGCCGGTGGGCGACTCGACGTAGACGCTCTGCGGACTGACGCTCAGCAGGTCCACCGGGCCGCTGAACGGCAGGGTGATGCGCGGCTGCAGGTCGAACCCGTCCAGCTGGTTGATGAGCGCCAGCGAGTCGCACAGCGACCGGCCCTGGGCGCCGCAGCCCTCGGTGGGCAGCGCGACCCGACGGCCGGTCAGCTGCGCGGCGTCCGACACGGTGAACGCGTCGCTCGGGAACGGCGTGGTCGCCGGCGTCGTCCCGGCCAGGAGCCGGACGGGCTCCGCGGCCCCGGCCAGGCCCGGCGTCCACACCAGCAGTGACGCGCTCAGCGCCGCGAGCGCAGCAAGGGCGAGGGGGCGACGCGACACACGGACTCCAAGGTGAACGAACGGGAAGCGCCAGTGTGCGTCACGAAGGGGACTCCCGACGCCAAACCGCCCGTGCGGGTGCGCGTCCACCGGCAGGAGACCGACGCCCGAGGTCGAAGACCCCGTCATGCACACGCGCACCGCTCTCGCCGCAGCCGCCGCCCTGCTCGGTGCCGCCCTCGCTGTCCCGGCCTCGGCCGCGCCCACAGCCGTCACCGCCGGCCCGCCGGAGCCGGCGACGCTGCAGCAGGTGGACGGTCAGACGACGAAGAGCTACGTCGTCCCGACCCGGCACGGGCCGATCTACCTCGAGGTCGTCCACCCGACCCGCGGCGGCAGGATCCTGCCGGCCCACGGCATCCTGACGTCCTCGCCCTACTCGGTGCTCGGGCGCAACGGCGACGCCCGCAGCTACGTGCCGCGCGGCTACGCCCGCATGTACGCCGACACGGTCGGCACGGGCAACTCCGGCGGCTGCTTCGACTACGGCGGCAAGCGCGAGAAGGAGAGCGGCAAGGACCTCGTCGAGTGGGTCGTCGAGCAGCCGTGGTCGCGCGGTCGGGTCGGGATGACCGGCGGCTCGTACGACGGGACGACCGCGACGGCCGCCGCTGTCGAGCGACCCAAGGGCCTGGCGACGATCGTCCCCGAGGTCGCGATCAGCCGCTGGTACGACTACGCCTACTCCGGCGGCATCCGCTACACCTACACCAACGAGATGCTCGGCAAGCGCGGCGCCGGTGCTGCGGCCGAGGAGGGCCTGGACACGCCGGTGGCGTTCGACTTCGGGCTGGCCGTGCCGCCGCCCGTCGACGTCGCCTCGCCCGACTGGGCCGGCCGCGTCGCCAACGCCATGCGCGTCTGCGACGAGGTCCAGCACACCGACAAGGGCTACGACCTCACGCCCGACTACGACGCCTTCTGGCAGGAGCGCGACTACACGACCGGCGCGGCCGAGGTCACGATCCCGGTGCTGGTCACGCACAACTGGGGCGACTGGAACGTCAAGCAGGACACCGGCTTCCGCCTGTGGCAGTCCCTCACGAGCTCCACCAGCCGCAAGCTGTTCTTCGGCAGCCGCTTCAACGGCCACGGCCGGCCGGGTGGCGACTACGCCGCGGTCAAGCTCGCGTGGCTGGACCGCTGGGTCGGCGGCGTGAAGAACGGCATCGAGCGGAGCCTGCCGGCCGTCACCTCGCAGACCGCCGACACCGCGGGCGCGGGCGAGTTCCTCGCCGGGGCGGCGCCGAGCGTCAAGGCGGTCACCCTCGGCAGCACCGACGGCCTCGGTCTGGCCGCCGGCGTGGGCGGCAGCAAGGCCGGCCCGAGCGTGCCGTTCTCCGTCGCCACCTCGGAGAGCGCCGGCATGGCCCGCCTCTCCCCCGGTGTGCACGGCGACCGCGTCGTGCTGGTGTCCGAGCCGCTGACGCGGGACGTGCGGCTGTTCGGCTCGCCGACCGTGCGCGTGGGCATGGCCACCGGCCGTACCTGGACCACGCTCGCACCGTCCGTCGTCGACGTCGCGCCCAGCGGCGGCTTCCCGTCCGTGCCGGTCACCCGCGGCTGGCTCGACACGCGCTACCGCAACGGGCTCAGCAAGGCTGAGACGGGCGACGGCAAGAGCATCCGCGTGTCGGTCCCCGCGAAGCCGACCGACTGGACCTTCCGCAAGGGCCACCGCATCGCCCTGGTGCTGCAGACCTCGTCCGCGGAGTGGGTCGTCCCGAAGCCGTACGACGGGGGCGTGCCCGCGCCGACGTTCACGCTCGAGCTCGGCGCCGCCACGTCGCTGACCCTGCCGCTGGTCGGCGCGGGTGACGTCGGGACGCTGTTCAGCCGTTAGCGGCGGCCGCGGCGGCGCGGCCTGGTCGTCTCCGCCAGGGTCCGCTCGACCTGCCGGCTCAGACTTCGGCCGAGGTTGGTGACCGTCGCCCGCACGGCCAGCGGCCGCATGCCGTCGACCAAGGCGCCGAGCTCGACCAGGTCGTGCGCCGGGGCCTCGCCGTCCGGCCGGTAGAGGTGGGTGACCACGAAGTCGGCGAAGACCGCGGCGATCTGGTCGGTCGCCCTCGCCAGCTTCTCCTGCACGTCGAGCACGACCGGCGTCGGCACGCCCAGGGCGGCGAGGTCGCGCAGCGCACCGAGCAGCGAGGGCGCGAGCACCTCCACGCCGTCTTCCAACCGGACGACGAGTCCCATGGCGGCGGCCCGGTCGAGGATCTGCTCGACGTCGTCGCCGAACCAGTCGTGCAGCTCCTCCAGCGCGTAGACCTCCGGCTGCTCCTCGTCCCAGCCGTCGAGCAGGCTGCGCCGTACGGCCAGCGCCTGTCCCGCCCGGCCGGCCGGCACGTCGGCCATCGCGCGCTGCACCGCGGCCAGCGACAGGCCCTCCGCCTGCAGCTCGGCGATCATCCGGAGCCGGTCGAGGTGGTCCTGGACGTAGTAGCCGACCCGGCCGCGCACCTGCGGTGGCGGCATCAGCCCGCGCTCCTGGTGCGCCCGGACGTTGCGGGCGGTCATGCCGCAGAGCCGGGCCAGCTCGTCGAGGGTCACGCCGTCCTCGGGCACCTCGGGCACGCGCGCCTCCTTGACCTCGCCATGACTTATGGCACACAGTACGCGGCACGGTAGTCCCGCTCGGACGCATCCTCCCGCGTCCCGCCCCCCGGAGGTCGCATGGACACGGCACTGGACGCGACACCCCGCTCGCGGACCGAGGTGGCCGAGCGCCTCCTCCGTACCGCCGCCCGGCACTCCCTCGACCCTGACGTCGAGGTCGACTGGGCGGCGCCGACCGTGCCCGGGCTGCTGTGGATGCCCGAGCACCGCACCACGCTGTACGGCACGCGGCTGTGGGACGGCCTGTCGCTCGAGCAGCGCATCGAGCTGAGCAAGCACGAGGTGGCCAGCCAGTGCAGCACCGGCATCTGGTTCGAGACGATCCTCATGCACCTGCTGCTGCGGCACCACTACGCGCAGGACCAGGTCGACGCGCACGCCCGGCACACGCTGACCGAGATCGCCGAGGAGTGCCGGCATTCGCTGATGTTCGGCCGCTTCCTCACGACGGCCGGCTGCCCGGACTACGGCCCCGGCCGGCAGCTGCACCGGATCGGGCGCGTCTTCAAGGCGCTGGCCAGCCCGACCGTCACGTTCGCGGGGGCGCTGTTCGTCGAGGAGGTGCTGGACGCGATGCAGCGCGAGGCCATGCGCGACCAGAGCGTCCACCCGCTCATCCGACAGGTCTCCCGGGTGCATGTCGTCGAGGAGGCCCGGCACATCGCCTTCGCCCGCGCCGAGGTGGCCCGGCAGGTGCCTGCGCTGAGCGCGGCGCAGCTCGCGGTCACGAGGGTGGTCACCGCGGGGGTCGCCTACTCCGTGCTCCGCGCGCTGGTGCACCCCCGCGTCTACGCCAGCGTCGGGCTGGACCCGCGCGAGGCCTACGCCGTGCGCGAGGCGAACCCGCACTGGCGGGCGACCAAGCACGCGTGGACGTCGAAGGTCGTCGGGGTGCTGCAGGAGCAGGGGCTGCTCGACGACGCGCTCAGCCGCCAGCTGCTGCGGAGGGTCGGCGCTGCCTGAGGCCCGCTGCTGTCAGGCCGAGGCCTTGGCCCGGACCGCCTTCGCTGCCGGCTTGCCGACCGCGGCCGTCTTGGCCGTCTTCTTCGCGGGTGACTTCTTCGCGGGTGACTTCTTCGCGGCCGGGCGGACCTTGTCGCCCGGCGCCGGCGGCTCCCCGGCCGGCGAGCGGTGTCCGAGGCTCCCCCGCCCGGCCAGGATCTCCTTGAGGAACCGCCCGGTGTGCGACGCCTCGACGGTCGCGACGTGCTCGGGGGTGCCCTCCGCGACGACGGTGCCGCCGCCGGAACCACCCTCGGGCCCCATGTCGATGACCCAGTCGGCGGTCTTGATGACGTCGAGGTTGTGCTCGATCACGACGACGGAGTTGCCCCCGTCGACCAGGCGCTGCAGCACCTTCAGGAGCTTGTTGATGTCCTCGAAGTGCAGGCCGGTCGTCGGCTCGTCGAGGACGTAGATCGTGCGACCGGTCTGCCGCTTCTGCAATTCGCTGGCGAGCTTCACCCGCTGGGCCTCACCGCCGGACAGGGTAGGCGCGGGCTGGCCCAGCCGGACGTAGCCGAGACCGACCTCGACCAGTGTCGTGAGGTGGCGCCGGATCGCCGGCACCGCCTCGAAGAACTCGGCGGCCTCCTCGATCGGCATGTCGAGGATCTCCGAGATGCTCTTGCCCTTGAAGTGCACCTCGAGCGTCTCGCGGTTGTAGCGCGCGCCGCCGCAGACCTCGCACGGCACGTAGACGTCCGGCAGGAAGTTCATCTCGATCTTGATCGTGCCGTCACCGGAGCACGCTTCGCAGCGACCGCCCTTGACGTTGAAGGAGAACCGCCCGGGGAGGTAGCCGCGGACCTTCGCCTCGGTCGTCTCGGCGAACAGCTTGCGCATGTGGTCGAAGACGCCGGTGTAGGTCGCCGGGTTGGAGCGCGGGGTGCGGCCGATCGGCGACTGGTCGACGCGCACGACCTTGTCGAGGTGCTCCAGGCCGGTGACGCGGGTGTGCCGGCCGGGGACCTCGCGGTTGCCGTTGAGCTGCTTGACCAGGACCGCCGCCAGGATGTCGTTGACCAGCGTCGACTTCCCGGAGCCGGACACGCCGGTGACCGCGACGAGCTGGCCGAGCGGGAAGGTCACCGTGACGTCGCGCAGGTTGTGCTCGCGCGCGCCGACGACGGTGAGCTCGCGTCCCTTCGTGCGCGGGCGGCGTTCGGCCGGGACGGCGATCTCACGCCGGCCGGAGAGGTACATCCCGGTGATCGAGTCAGGGCTGGCCAGCAGGTCCTCGACCGAGCCGGACACGACGACCTGCCCGCCGTGCTCGCCGGCGCCGGGACCGATGTCGACGACCCAGTCGGCCGTCTGGATGGTGTCCTCGTCGTGCTCGACCACGATCAGCGTGTTGCCGAGCGACTTCAGGCGCAGGAGCGTGTCGATGAGGCGGCGGTTGTCGCGCTGGTGCAGGCCGATCGACGGCTCGTCCAGGACGTAGAGGACGCCGACGAGCCCGGAGCCGATCTGCGTGGCCAGGCGGATGCGCTGGGCCTCGCCGCCGGCGAGGGTGCCGGCGGCGCGGTCGAGCGAGAGGTAGTCCAGGCCGACGTCGAGCAGGAAGCCCAGGCGGGCGTTGACCTCCTTGACGACGCGCTCCGCGATGGTGGCCTGCCGCTCCGTCAGCACGAGCTCGCGCAGGAAGACCGCGCAGTCGCCGATCGACATCGCCGCGACCTCGGCGATCGACTTGTCGTTGAGGGTGACGGCGAGGACCTCGGGCTTGAGCCGGGCGCCCTGGCAGACGCCGCAGGGCACCTCGCGCATGTAGCCCTCGAAACGCTCGCGGCTGCTCTCGGACTCGGACTCGCCGTGCCGCCGCTCGAGGAACGGGATGACGCCCTCGTAGGCGGTGTAGTAGCTGCGCTCGCGGCCGTAGCGGTTGCGGTACTTGACGTGCACCTCGGTCGGGTGGCCGTACAGGACGGCCTTCTGCTGGTCGGCCTTCAGCTTCTTCCAGGGCGTCTTGAGGGTGAAGCCCATCGCGTCGCCGAGCGCCTGCACGAGGCGGCCGAAGTACTCGATGTTGTGACCGCTGCTCCACGGCGAGATGACGCCCTGCTCGAAGCTGGCCTCCTCGTCGGTGATGACGAGCTCGGGGTCGACCTCCTTCTTGACGCCGAGCCCGTGGCACTCAGGGCAGGCGCCGAAGGGGCTGTTGAAGGAGAACGACCGGGGCTCGAGCTCCTCGAAGGACAGGTCGTCGTACAAGCAGGCGAGGTGCTCGGAGAAGGTGCGCTCGCGCTCGGGGTCGCCCTCGGGCTTGTCGACGAACTCGAGCACGACCAGCCCGCCCCCCAGGCCCAGCGCGGTCTCGACGGAGTCGGTGAGCCGGCGCTTGGCCGAGTCCTTCACGGTCAGGCGGTCGACCACCACCTCGATCGTGTGCTTCTCCTGCTTCTTGAGCTTGGGCGGCTCAGCGAGGGAGTGGACGACACCGTCGACGCGGGCGCGGCTGTAGCCCTTGGTCTGCAGGTCGGCGAACAGGTCGACGTACTCGCCCTTGCGGCCGCGGATGACCGGCGCGAGCACCTGGAACCGCGTGCCCTCCTCGAGCTCCAGGATCTTGTCGACGATCTGCGAGGGCTGCTGGCGCGCGATGACGCGGCCGCACTGCGGGCAGTGCGGCGTGCCGGCACGGGCGTAGAGCAGGCGGAGGTAGTCGTAGACCTCGGTGATGGTGCCGACCGTCGAGCGGGGGTTGCGACTGGTGGACTTCTGGTCGATGGAGACCGCCGGCGACAGGCCCTCGATGAAGTCGACGTCGGGCTTGTCCATCTGCCCGAGGAACTGACGGGCGTAGGCCGACAGGGACTCGACGTAGCGGCGCTGGCCCTCCGCGAAGATCGTGTCGAAGGCCAGGCTGGACTTGCCCGAGCCCGACAGCCCGGTGAAGACGATCAGGGCGTCGCGGGGCAGGTCGAGCGAGACGTCCTTGAGGTTGTGCTCACGCGCGCCACGCACGACGAGGCGGTCGGCCATCAGGTCCCATCGGGAGAAGGTCAGCAGCCGGGCGGCGGAGGGAAGACCCGGCGTTCACAAGGCTAACGTCGGCCTCCGACAGAACGCTTCCCGATCAAGGAGCCCCCCGTGCCGTACACCGGCGAGGTCATCGTGGGCGGTCCCGCCGACGTCCGCACCGCAGGCTGCCTGCAGATCACGAAGGTCGCGACACCGCCCTTCGAGAACAACTGCTACCTGCTGCGCTGCAGCCAGACCGGGGACACGCTCCTGGTCGACGCGGCCGGCGACGCCCCCCGTCTGCTCGAGCTCGTGGGCGACGGCCGGCTGGTCGGCGTGTTCGAGACGCACGGGCACTGGGACCACGTCCAGGCCCTCGCCGAGGTGAAGGAGGCCACCGGGGCGCCGGTGCTGGTGCACGCCGGCGACGCGGAGATGCTGCCCGTGCCCGCCGACCGGCTGCTCGCCGACGGCGACACGGTCGAGGTCGGCGCCTGCACCCTGTCCGTGCTCCACATCGAGGGCCACACCCCCGGCAGCCTGGCGCTGCTGTTCGAGGGGGATGAGGTCGCGCACCTGTTCAGCGGCGACAGCCTGTTCCCGGGCGGGCCGGGCAACACCGAGAAGGACCCGGTGCGCTTCACCTCGTTGATGGACGACCTCGAGGGCAAGGTCTTCGACCGGCTGCCCGACAGCACCTGGGTCTACCCGGGGCACGGCAAGGACACGACGCTCGGCGCCGAGCGCCCCTCGCTGCCGGAGTGGCGCGCCCGCGGCTGGTAGCCGGGTGACCGGT
>JBKJQQ010000166.1:0-16923 GCA_046593875.1 Mycobacteriales bacterium
TCATCGAACGTTGCCTCCGTCGCGAGAATAAGTGCGTAGGCCGCTGGTCCAGCTCTCGCCGGACTGCCTGCTGTCGGCCAGTCGCGAGGCGCGGCGGTCAACAGGGCCCGTCAGTGCACGTGACGGTGACGATCCGCCCGCTCCCTGCGGCACGCATGATCGGCAGCACCAAGCGGGTCAGGCCCGCAACCGCCAATGTCGATGCCGCGCTGGACAAGGCTGGCGATCAGGGTGGGACGCCAGATGTGCCAGCAGGCTAGGCGCAGCTGTCGGCCGGTGGAATGTTGGCGTTGAAGCGCAGCCGGTTGGCTGGATCGAGTCGACGCTTGAGCTGTCGCAGCCGGTCCCATGTCGCTGATGGGAAGGCTGCCGCTACCCGCTCCGCGGTCTGATCGAGCTCGGGATAGTTCAGGTAACCACCGCCGCGAAGTGACAGATGCGCCACGGAGTCGGCCATGCGGCGCGCCCAAGCGATCTCCCGCTCGTCGGCCTCCGCGTCCTCCCAGATGGCGAGCGCCGTGACGTTGGCAACGGCGGCACGTCCGCCAAAGGCCGCGGACGCCTCGGGAATGCGGTGGGCCGCGCCGTGGATGAGCTCCACGAGGCAGAAGGAGTCTTCACTTGCATCGGCCGCCGCCGCGATCAGCGCATCCGCCAGGGTCTCGTCCAGCTTGGCGACGAGATGGCCCTTCCAGTACTGACGAAGCCCGAACGGGATCGGCTGGTACTGAGCCTGCTGCTGAAGCCAGCTCATCGCCTTCACGTCCGATTCGAAGAGAGCCTCATGGTCGGTGAGAGCGCGGACGGCGGCCGCCCCGGCCTCTGGGTCACCGCGCCAAGCGAAGTTGACGGAGATCCCCGGCGACCCGTCCTCCGCGCGCCAGCCAACGATTGCCATGACCAGCTCGTCGGGTGCCGTCGCTTCGATCTCGAACACGCGCATGATCACGTCGCGGATACCGGCGCCTCGAAAGCGAAGTGCTCCCCCGAACATGCGCGGCACGGGCGTCAGTGCGTATCGCAGATGGGTGACGATCCCGAAGTTGCCACCGCCTCCGCGAAGGCCCCACATGAGTTCCGGTTCGTGCTGGTCGTCGATGTCGATGACGGCTCCGTCCATCGTCACCATCCTGGCCCCGATGAGAGCGTCGCAGGCGAATCCTTGCGAGGCCAGGATCCAGCTGATGCCGCCCGTCAGCGTGAGGCCGCCGATGCCCGTGTCGATGAACGTGCCCGACGGAGCCGCAAGCGAGTGCGCGGCAGTGGCCGCATCCAGATCCATCAGCCGGGATCCAGCGAGCGCCTCCGCCGTGTGTGCGGCTGGATCGACGACGGCACCACGCCAACGCGAGAGGTCGACCAGGAGCGCGCCGTTCGGCGACGAATGTCCGGCCACGCTGTGGCCACCTCCGCGGACGCCGATGGGGAGGTCGACGTCCACGGCCCACCTGACGGCGGCCACAACGTCGGGCACGTCGGCAGGGCGGAAGATGCAGGCCGGCTGGCCGACGGCCAAGGCGTTGTACGCCGCGCGGGCTCCCTGGTACCCGCCATCACGCGGGGCCAACACCTCGCCCCGCGTGCGCGCTCGCAGATCATCCACGATGTCCACGCCGACCTCCGCCCCCCCCGCACTGATGTGGCGCGGAGGATAGCCCCGCCGCGCGCCTCCTAGCAGTCGAAGGTGCCGCGCCGCGGAGTGGACCCACCGCCCCGCATCTAGATGCGGTCGAGCACACCGCCGTCGAAGATCGGCTCGACGCCCAGGCGGACCGCGTCCTCCGCCAGCTCCTGCACCGACGGCGCGGGGCCGCCAGCAGCCGCAGCCGCCAGGCTCGGGCGCAGCAGCGTCGCGTCGCTCGAGGAGTTGAGGAACAACCCCGGTCGCGCCAGCACCCACCGCACCGCCCGCGCCACCGCGTCGACGTCGCGCACCGGCTCGTACCAGCTGTACCGAGGTCCCACCTCGTCCTCCCGCCAGCGCCGGCGCGCGACCGCCTTGATGGTCTGCACCGCGACGCTCCGCTCGGCGCACACCTCGAGCAGCTCCTCCACGTCCCGGCGGTAGCCGTCGATCCCCAGCAGCACCGGGCTGTACGGCAGCAGCACAGAGTTGTAAGGAAACCGCTCGAGGCTCCGCAGGTGCATGGCAGCGATCCGCAGCCCATGGCCTGTGACGCCGAGGAAGCGCACCAGCCCCTCGTCGCGGGCGCGGACCAGAGCCTCCAGCGCGCCGCCGGGGCCGTGCGCGACGTCCCACTCCTCCGGCTCGACGAGGTTGTGCAGCTGCACCAGGTCGACCACATCGACGCCGAGTCGCGAGAGGGAGCGCTCCAGCTCGGCGCGCGCAGCCGCCCCGGTCCGCTGTCCTGTCTTGGTCGCCAGGAAGAAGTCGTCCCGCCGACCTGCCAGCCAGGGCGCCAGCCGCAGCTCGGCATCACCGTAGGACGCCGCCACGTCCAGATGGTTGACGCCGAACTCGTCCAGGACCGGGAGCAGCTCGTCGGCCCGCTCCTGGCGCATGCCGCCGAGGGCCGCCGCGCCGAAGACGACCCGGCTGCTCCGATGCCCTGTGCCGCCGAACGGAAGGCGCTCGATCACCGGCCGATCGTAGAGCCCCCTCAGCGGGAACGTGCACCTCCGCGCGATCGACCGGCACTCCTGCACGAACCCGGCTGCCTGCACCCGCGCAGCTGCCCGCAGGCTGCCGGTTAACGCCGGCGACGGAGGGAGCAGCAGGTCCCTCACACCGACGAACCCGGCCCCGACGACCGACACAATCGGAGCACGAAAGAGGCTGGGAAGAAGGGGATGTGACGATGACAAGGTCCCGAGAACGCCGAAGGCCCCGGTCCGCAGACCGGGGCCTTCGTCGTACGAGGGACTAGATCAGTCGCACCGCGTCCGCCTGCGGGCCCTTCTGGCCCTGGGTGATCTCGAACTCGACCCGCTGGTTCTCCTCGAGGGAGCGGTAGCCGTCGGACTGGATCGCGGAGTAGTGGACGAACACGTCCGCCCCGCCGCCGTCGACGGCGATGAAGCCGAAGCCCTTCTCGGCGTTGAACCACTTGACTGCACCCTGTGCCATGTTGCTGTCCTTCTCTTGCTGGACGGCCCTGCACTCCGCATGACCGAGTCGTGCCGATCCCCTGCAGGACGTGCGACCAGCGCGAACATACACATCGCGGGCACGGCAGGACCAGCCCTTCCCGGGCAGGCCGTGCGGGGTGGTGCTGAGCGCGATTAGGCGCGGACGACCTTGCCGGCCTTGATGCAGGACGTGCAGACGCCGAGCCGCTTCGGGGTCTTGCCGGAAGGGCCGGTCAGCGCGTGCACCGTCTGGATGTTCGGGTTCCAGCGCCGACGGGTGCGGCGGTGCGAGTGGCTGACGCTCATGCCGAAGCCGGGGCCCTTGCCACACACGTCGCAGGTCGCAGCCACGGTCACTCCACAGGTTGGTACGGGAAGAAGGTCGCGCACAGTCCGGTCTGGTGCCGGACGACCTGCAGACAGTAGCAGGACGGCTAACCTCCGCCCGGGTCCATCGGAGGAGGTCGGCGGCGTGCTGCAGGTGCTCGACGCCGCTGCCGTGCGCTCGTGGTGCACCGCCGGTCGCGAGGCCCTGGTCGTAGCGCGCGCCGAGATCGACGACCTCAACGTCTACCCCGTGCCCGACGGCGACACCGGCACGAACCTGCTGCTGACGATGGAGGCGGTGGACGAGGCCGTACGCGCTGCCGCGCCCGACATGGCCGCCACTGTCGCGGCGATGGCCCACGGGGCGCTCATGGGGGCACGCGGCAACAGCGGCGTGATCCTGTCCCAGCTGCTGCGCGGGCTGGCCGAGGTGCTGGCCGAGGACGGCTCGTCGCAGGGCGTCCGCCGGGCGCTGGCCCGCGCCGGGGAGCTGGCCTACACCGCGGTCGCGACGCCGGTGGAGGGCACGCTGCTGACCGTCGCGCGGGAGTGCGCAGAGGCCGTCGCCGGGCTCGACGGCGACCTGGCCGCCGTGGTGCAGGAGGCCCGCGCCGCCGCGGCGCGCTCGCTGGCCCGCACCCCCGACCTGCTGCCCCAGCTCAAGGCCGCCGGGGTGGTCGACGCCGGCGGGCGAGGGCTCTGCGTCCTGCTCGAGGCGCTCGAGCAGGTCGTGACCGGGCAGGCCCCGGTCTCGGCCGTCGTCCCACAGCTGCTCGTGCCCCGCGACCGGGCGGGCCTGGCCGCGGCCCGGGAGGCCGGCAGCGACGCCTTCGCCTACGAGGTGCAGTTCCTGCTCCGCGACACGACCGACGACGCGGTCGAGGACCTCAAAAACGCGCTCGGGCCGCTGGGCGACTCGCTCGTCGTGGTCGGCGGCGGTCCCTCATCGCCTGGGCTGTTCAACGTGCACGTCCACGTCAACGACGTGGGCGCCGCGGTCGAGGCGGGCGTCGAGGCGGGCCGGCCGTTCCGCATCACGGTCACCCGCTTCGACGACCAGATCGCCGACGACCGGCTGCCGGTGATGAACGAGCGGCCGGTCGGGCGCTCGGTCGTCGCGGTCGCCCCGGGCGAGGGCCTGGCCGCGTTGTTCCGGCAGTCCGGCGCCGAGGTCGTGCTCGGCGGACCGACCAACAACCCGTCGACAGCCGAGCTGCTGGAGGCGGTCCGCCGCGCGGGCACCGCGGAGGTCGTGCTCCTGCCCAACGACGCCAACAGCCTGGGCGTGGCGTCCGCGGCGGCCGCTGCCGCCCGCGACGAGGGCTGGTCGGTGGCCGTCGTGCCGACGCGGTCCTCGCTGCAGGGCCTGGCCGCGCTGGCCGTGGCGGACGGCGGCCGGTCCTTCGCTGACGACGTCGCCTCGATGGCTGGCGCCGCAGGGTCGACCCGCTGGGCCGAGGTCACCACGGCCGTCCGCGAGTCCGTCACGATGGCCGGCATCTGCCGGCCCGGCGACGTGCTGGGCCTGCTGGAGGGCGACGTGGTGCTCATCGGCACCGACCACGCCGACGTCGCGACCGAGCTGCTGCGCCGCATGCTGCTCGGCGGCGGCGAGCTCGTGACGATCGTGACCGGCGAGCAGGCCGCCCCCGGCGCCGGCGACCGGCTCGGCGAGCTGGTGGAGAAGGCGCACCCCGCCGTCGAGGTCGTGCAGTACGCCGGGGGGCAGCCGCACTACCCGTTCCTGCTGAGCGTCGAGTAGCCGGTGGTGGCGCTCGGCGCGCGGCTGTCGGCGGCGGTCGGCGGGTCCGCGAAGGTGCTGGAGGACACGCTGCAGCTGCGCACGGTCGGTGACCTGCTGCGGCACTACCCGCGCAGGTACGTCGAGCGCGGCCGGCTCACGCCCTTCAGCGAGCTGGTGGTGGGGGAGCACGCGACGGTCTTCGCCGAGATCGAGAAGGTCACCGGGCGGCAGATCCGGGCCAAGCTGCACAAGAGCGACGTGACGATCAGCGACGGCGAGGGCGGCCGCATGACGCTGGCGATCTTCAACCGGCGCTTCGTCGTCGAGCGCGACCTGCGGGCCGGCCGCAAGGCCTACTTCTCCGGCAAGGTCGAGCGCTTCAACAACAAGGTGCAGCTGGCCAACCCGGAGTACCAGCTGGTGGACGACGAGGCCGGCGTCGTCGCCGAGGAGTTCGCCGGGGCGCTCGTTCCGATCTACCCGGCGTCGGCCAAGGCGGGCTCGCCGATGATCGCCCGGTCCGTGCGCATGGCGATGTCGATGGTGGACCTCGGCGCCGACCCGTTGCCGCCGGACCTGCGCGACCGGCACGGCCTGCTCGGCCTGCAGACCGCGCTGCGCGGCATCCACGGCCCGAGCGGCTGGCCCGAGGTCGGCGCCGCCCGCAAGCGGCTCACCTGGGACGAGGCGTTCGTCCTGCAGGTCGTGCTGGCCCAGCGCCGGGCGGCGGCGCAGGCGCTCGCGGGGACGCCGCGGTCGGTCCGCCCCGGCGGACTGCTGGACGCCTTCGACGCGGTGACCCCGTTCACGCTCACCGCCGGCCAGGCCGAGGTGGGCGCGACCCTGACCCACGAGCTGTCCCGGACCGCGCCGATGTACCGCCTGCTGCAGGGCGAGGTCGGCTCCGGCAAGACCCTGGTCGCGCTGCGCGCGATGCTGCAGGTCGTCGACAGCGGGGGTCAGGCGGCGCTGCTCGCCCCGACGGAGGTGCTGGCCCAGCAGCACGCCCGCTCGCTGCGCGACGTGCTCGGGCCGCTGGCGGAGGCGGGCGAGCTGGGGGCGGCCGACGTGGCCACCCGGATCGCGCTGCTGACCGGCTCCCAGGGTGCGGCGGCCCGTCGTACCGCCCTCGCCGAGGCCGCCAGCGGCGAGGCGGGCATCGTCGTGGGGACGCACGCGCTGCTGAGCGAGGGCGTGGCCTTCGCCGACCTGGGGCTGGTCGTCGTCGACGAGCAGCACCGCTTCGGCGTCGAGCAGCGCGACGCCCTGCGGGCCAAGGGGGCGACCCCGCCGCACGTGCTGGTGATGACCGCGACGCCGATCCCGCGCACCATCGCGATGACCGTCTACGGCGACCTCGAGGTCAGCACGCTGACCGAGCTGCCCAAGGGGCGCTCGCCGATCGCGACCCACGTCGCGGGGGTGGGCAGCCGCGTCCTGGACCGCACCTGGGAGAAGGTGCGGGAGGAGGTCGCCGCCGGGCGGCAGGCCTTCGTCGTGTGCCCGCGCATCGGCGACGTCGACGCCCCCGGGGAGGTCGACGACCAGGGCCGGCGACCGGCCGCCGCGGTCGAGGAGGTGCTCCCCCTGCTGACGGCCGGGCCGCTGCAGGGGCTGCGGATCGAGCCGCTGCACGGCCGGATGACGCCGGACGCCAAGGACGACGTCATGCGCCGCTTCGGCCGCGCCGAGGTCGACGTGCTGGTCGCGACGACGGTGATCGAGGTCGGCGTCGACGTCCCCAACGCGACCGTCATGGTCGTCCTGGACGCCGACCGGTTCGGCGTCTCGCAGCTGCACCAGCTCCGCGGCCGCATCGGCCGGGGGTCCGCGCCGGGGCTGTGCGTGCTGGTCACCGAGGTCGAGCCGGAGGCGCCGGCGGGGGAGCGGCTGACCGCGGTCGCGGCCACCAACGACGGCTTCGCCCTGTCTCGCATCGACCTCGAGCAGCGGCGCGAGGGCGACGTCCTCGGGACCAACCAGTCCGGCGGGCGCTCCTCGCTGCGGATGCTGCGGCTGGCCGACCACGAGGAGCTGATCCTGGAGGCGCGGGCCGAGGCCGTGCGGCTGGTCGCCGACGACCCCTCGCTCGAGCGGCACCCGGCGCTCGCCCAGGCCGTGGCGGACGTCCTGGACGAGGAGCGCGCGGAGTACCTCGCCAAGGGCTGACACGCCGCGAGCCCGCCCCGCGGGTGCGGGACGGGCTCGGCGGGACGCACGGGTCCTAGCGCAGCAGCAGCACCAGGACGACGACGGCGATGACCAGGGCGGCGATGGCGATGGTGCGCGTGTTCACGGTTCCTCCAGCGGTCGAAGATCAGTTGCGGACGTCCTGCCACCGGCGCGGGCCGCTCAACCCTCCCCGGGCGGACAAGATCACGGGCGGCGTCCGGCAGACTCGCGGCATGACACGGGTGATCGCCGGGGACGCCCGCGGCCGCAGGCTCCAGGTCCCGCCCGGCACCACGACGCGGCCGACCAGCGACCGGGCGCGGGAGGGGCTGTTCAGCAGCCTGCAGAGCCTGCTGGAGCTGGACGACGCCCGGGTGCTCGACCTCTACGCCGGCTCCGGCGCGCTCGGCCTCGAGGCGATCTCCCGCGGCGCCGCGAGCGCGACCCTCGTGGAGTCCGACCCCGAGGCCGTCGCCGTACTGCGCGCCAACGTCGAGCACCTGGGCTTCCGCACCGCCTACGTCGTCGCGCAGCCGGTCGAGCGCTTCCTGGCCGCGGACGCCGAGCCGCGCTACGACCTCGCGCTCGTCGACGCCCCGTACGACCTGGACGTCGTCCCGGCCCTCGAGCAGCTGCTGCCGTGGCTGGCCCCCGACGCGGTCGTCGCGGTGGAGCGGCGCACCCGCCGCAGCGACTTCGCCTGGCCGGCAGGCTACGAGCAGGTGCGGGAGCGGCGGTACGGCGAGGCGACCCTCTGGTACGCGCTGCTAGCGTCCCCAGCGTGATCAGGGCATGAGACGGGCCGTCTGCCCCGGGTCCTTCGACCCCGTGACCCTCGGGCACCTCGACATCGTCGAGCGGGCCTCGAAGATCTACGACGAGGTCACCGTCGCGGTCCTGATCAACAAGAAGAAGTCCTCGCTCTACACGGTCGAGGAGCGCATGGCGCTGCTCGCCGACGTGACGGCCGTCTACGGAAACGTCAAGGTCGACAGCTTCCACGGCCTGCTCGTCGACTACTGCAAGGCGCACGGGATCCCGGTCATCGTCAAGGGGCTGCGTGCCATCAGCGACTTCGACTACGAGCTGCAGATGGCGCAGATGAACCACGGGCTGGCCGGCGTCGAGACGCTGTTCATGACCACCAACCCGCTCTACTCCTTCCTGTCCTCCAGCCTGGTCAAGGAGGTCGCGACGTACGGCGGCGACGTCTCCGGGCTGGTGCCCGAGCGCGTCCTGGACTCGCTGACCGAGCGGTTGGGCAGGTCCTGAGTCCCGCGGCCGACGTCGAGCAGGCGCTCGACGCGCTGGCCCGGCTCGTCACGGACGCCCGGACGCTGCCGATGTCGGCCTCGGCCGTGGTCCATCGCGACGAGCTGGTGGCGCTGGTGGACGCGGTCCGGAGCAGCGTCGACGCGGCGCTGGTCGAGTCGCAGGCGGTGCTCGGCGACCGCGACGGCGTGCTCGAGCAGGGGCGGCAGGAGGCCGCGCGGCTGCGCGAGCAGGCCCTGGCCGAGCGGGCGGAGCTCGTGGAGGCGACCAGCGTCCACCGCGAGGCGAGCGCCGAGGCCGAGCGGCTGGTCGCCGCCGCCCACGCGCAGGCCGAGGCCATGCGGGCGCAGACCGAGGACTACGTCGACGGCAAGCTGGCCAACTTCGAGGTCGTGCTGTCCAAGACCCTCGCGGCGGTGCAGAAGGGCCGGGCCCGGCTGTCCGGGGAGAGCGAGCACGACCAGCTCCGCTGATCGACCCGCTGGACATCGACCCCCGCTCGCCCGTCCGCTACCCTCGTGGACGGTCTTCTTTCGACCCTGAAGGTCTCCCGTGCCCGAGAACAGGAAAGCGCAGCACCGCCTCGATCCCCGCCAGCCCCTCGTCGTGGACACCCGCGAGCTGGGTCGCCGGCCGGGATCGATGCGAGAGGTGCACTTCCCCGCTCCCGCGCCCGAGGGCCTCGGGGTCGCGCTCATCGGCGTCCCTCCGGGTGCTGAGCTCGACCTGGACCTCAGGCTCGAGTCGGTCATGGAGGGCGTGCTGGTGAGCGGCGTCGTCACGATGCCGCTCGCCGGGGAGTGCGGACGGTGCCTGGAGACGGTCAGCGACACGCTGAGCGTCGACCTCCAGGAGCTGTTCGCCTACTCGGACAGCGACGGCGAGGATGACGAGGAGACCGCACGGATGGAGGGCGACCTGCTCGACCTCGAACCCGTGCTGCGTGACGCGGTGGTGCTCGCACTCCCGCTCACGCCGCTGTGCCGGGAGGACTGCGGAGGGCTGTGCGCCGAGTGCGGCGAGCGGCTCGACGACCTCCCGGAGGACCACGGGCACGGCGCCACCGACATCCGGTGGGCCGCCCTGCAAGGCTTGAGCACCACCGACAACCAGGAGAAGTGAGCAGATGGCCGTTCCGAAGCGCAAGATGTCGCGCAGCAACACCCGCTCGCGCCGTGCGCAGTGGAAGACCACGGCGCCGACGCTGACCACCTGCGACCGCGGGCACGTCACGCTGCCGCACACCGTCTGCCCGGAGTGCGGTCGCTACGACAAGCGCACCGTCCTCGCTGTCTGACGCAGTCCGCGTGACCCGGGTCGCCCTCGACCTGCTCGGTGGCGACCACGCCCCTGAGTCGGTCGTCGACGGCGCCCTGCTGGTCACCGACCCCGAGGTCGAGCTCGTCCTCGTCGGTCCCGTCGAGCTCGCCGAGCGGCTGCTCGCCGAGCGCGGTGCCGCAGGCCGGTTCCGGCTGGTGGCGGCCAGCCAGGTCGTCGAGATGGACGAGGACCCGGCCCGCGCGATCCGCGCCAAGCGCGATGCCACCGTCCGCGTCGCCGCCCGCCTCGTGCGGGACGGCGAGGCGGACGCCGTCGTGTCCGTGGGCTCCACCGGGGCAGCGCTGGCGGCTGCCGTCTTCACCCTCGGCCGCCTGCGCGGCGTGACCCGCCCGCCGCTGGCCGCGATCGTGCCGTCCAAGGCGGGCCCGCTGGTCTTCCTCGACGTGGGCGCCACCACCGACGCGACGCCCGAGATGCTGGCGCAGTTCGCGCTGGCGGGCGCCGCGTTCGCGACCGTGCGCCTCGGGCTCCCGGAGCCGCGCGTCGGGCTGCTGTCGGTCGGCGAGGAACCGGGCAAGGGCGACGAGCTGCGCAAGGCGGCGTACGACGCGCTGGCCGCGCTGCCGCTCCACTTCGTCGGCAACGTCGAGGGGCGCGACGTCCCGAACGGCGGCAAGGCCGACGTCGTGGTCACCGACGGCTTCACCGGCAACGTCCTGGCCAAGGGGCTCGAGGGGGCGGCCTCGATGCTCACCGGGGTCCTGTTCGAGGCGCTCACGTCGACGCCCGAGCGGTCCGCGGCCGCCAAGGCGCTGCTGCCGGCGCTGGCCGAGGCCACCGCGCACATGTCCCCCGAGAAGCTGGGCGGCGCGGTCCTGCTCGGCGTCGACGGGGTCGTCGTCGTCGGCCACGGCGCCAGTACCCCCGAGGGCGTCGCCAGCTGCATCGGCACCGCCGTCCAGGCCGTGCGCGAGGGGCTCGTGGCGAGCATCGGCGCCGCCATCACCGACCTGCTGGAGAGGACGCCCGCATGACTGCTGACGAGGTGCTCGCGGTGGTCCAGGCCGCTGTCGCCACCGTGCTCGAGCGCGACCCCGCGACGGTCACCCGCGAGACGCGGTTCACGCAGGACCTGGAGGCGGACTCGCTCGCGCTGGTCGAGATCGTCGAGATCGTGGAGGAGGAGCTCGCGCCACACGCCCGAGCGGGCTTCCACATCGAGGACGAGGACCTCGACGGGTTGACCACGGTCGGCGACGCCGTCGACTACGCGGTGGCCCGCCTCTAGTGAGGAGGCCTGACGGCGAGGCCGGCCCTCCGTACACCGTGCTGGAGGCGGCCCTCGGCACCGGCATCGACGCCGCGCTGCTCGAGCGCGCGCTCACCCACCGGTCCTATGCCTACGAGCACGGCGGGCTGCCGACGAACGAGCGGCTGGAGTTCCTCGGCGACGCGGTCCTGGGGCTGGTCGTCACCGATGCGCTCTACACGACGCACCCGGAGCTGCCCGAGGGGTCGCTGGCCAAGCTGCGCGCCAGCGTCGTCAACACCCGCGCGCTGGCCGACGTCGCGCGTGCCCTCGAGCTCGGCCGGTGGCTGCGCCTCGGCCGCGGCGAGGAGGTCACCGGCGGGCGCGACAAGAACTCGATCCTGGCCGACACGATGGAGGCCGTGCTGGGCGCGGTCTACCTCGACCGCGGCATCGCGGCGGTCAGCGTCGTGGTGCGGACCCTGTTCGACCCGCTGATGCACGCCGCCGCCGAGGAGGGCGCGTCGCTGGACTGGAAGACCGCCCTGCAGGAGCTCGGCGCGGCCCGCGGCCTCGGGGTGCCGGAGTACCGGATCGAGGAGAGCGGCCCCGACCATGCCAAGCGCTTCGCGGCCGAGGTGCTCATGGCGGGCGAGCTGTGCGGCGCGGGCAAGGGCCGCAGCAAGAAGGAGGCCGAGCAGAAGGCGGCCGAGGCGGCCTGCGGGGTGTTGGGGTCTCGGCTGCCCGACGAGCCCGTTGCCTGAGCTGCCCGAGGTCGAGACCGTCCGGCTCGGCCTGCAGCGCGGCGTCGCCGGCCGCACCGTCGCCTCCGCCACGGTCAGCCACCCCCGGGCGGTCCGGCGGCACACCGCGGGCGCCCACGACTTCGCCGGCCGGCTCGCGGGGCGCACCGTGCTGTCGGCCGAGCGCCGCGGCAAGTACCTCTGGCTGCCGCTCGACAGCGGCGACGCGCTGACCGGCCACCTCGGCATGAGCGGCCAGCTGCTCGTCGTCCCGGCCGACAGCCCGCTGCAGAAGCACCTGCACGTGCGGCTGCGCTTCACCGACAGTCACCTCCCGGGGGGCCGCGAGCTGCGCTTCGTCGACCAGCGCACCTTCGGAGGCCTGCTCGTCGTGCCCGGCGGCGAGCCCGTGCCTCCCCTGCTCGCGCACATCGCCCGCGACCCGCTCGACCCGGAGTTCGACGACGAGGTCTTCGTCGAGCGCGTACGACGCCGTCGCACCGGCCTCAAGCGCGCGTTGCTGGACCAGACGCTGGTCAGCGGCATCGGCAACATCTACGCCGACGAGACGCTCTGGCGCGCCTCGCTGCACGGGGAGCGGCCGACCGACCGGCTCACGAGACCGGCGGTGCGCCGGGTGCTCGGCCACGCGCGCGACGTGCTGCGCGAGGCGGTCGCGGCGGGTGGGACGAGCTTCGACGCGCTGTACGTCTCCGCCGAGGGGGTGAGCGGGCTGTTCGAGCGCTCGCTGAACGCCTACGGGCGCGAGGGCGAGCCGTGCCCGCGGTGCGGGGCGCCGGTGCGGCGGGAGTCGTTCATGAACCGCAGCTCGTTCAGCTGCCCGCGCTGCCAGCCTCGGCCGCGCCCAGGTCCTTGAGGCGCAGCTCCTCGGTCACCGCGGCCGGGCGGGAGCCGTCGGCCTGCGCCGGCGTCCACGGCTCGCCGCGCACCCACTGCGAGCCGCACCCGCGGCAGGCCAGCAGACGGTGCCCGTCGAAGGTCCCCGGTGTGCGGACCCAGTCGCACAGCTGGCGGCAGGGGGCGATCGTGAGCGGCACGCCGCCAGTCTGCCTACCCTCGGCGCCGTGAGCACGTCGCCGGTCCGGCTGACCGCGTTCGTCAAGGGGCGGGTGCAGGGCGTCGGCTTCCGGTGGTGGACGCGGGCCCGGGCGCTGGAGCTCGGCCTGGTCGGCAGCGCGACCAACCTCGCCGACGGCCGGGTGCAGGTCGTGGCCGAGGGTCCGGAGCCGGCGCTGCAGGCGCTGCTGGCCCTGCTGCGGGGCGGCACGGCGCCGGGAAGAGTCGACTTCGTCGCCGACCGCTGGGGCGATGCGCGCGGCGAGGACGACGGCTTCGCCGAGCGGTAGTGCGCCGTGATCAGACCGTGACCAGATCCTTGACCAGCGGGGACGGCCCTGTCATCCTGGGGACACCGCTCCTCTGGCCGTCTGCCGAGTGAGCAGCACCACCACCCTCAGCGCGGAGGACAACACCCATGGCCAAGGCCCTGTTCGGACACGTCGGCTCGGCCGACCTCCGACTCCTGGACGAGGTGCGCCACCTGCGCGCTCGCGTCCGTGACCTGGAGACCGAGCTCGCCCGGGTCAGCGCTACCAACGACGCGCTCATGGCGTCGGTGCACGTGGAGGACGACATCCGCCTGCTGACCGACGAGCCCGCGCTCACCTAGACCCGCTCCGCACACCGGGCGCCTCCTGCGGGAGGCGCCCTTCGTGCGTCCTGGCCCGCCTCGTCCCTGCGCGCCGGTAGGGTCGCGTCGGCCTTCCCCGCGGCCGACCCGAAAGACCTCCACGTGCACCTCAAGAGCCTCACGCTGAAGGGCTTCAAGTCCTTCGCGTCCGCGACGACGCTGCGCTTCGAGCCGGGCATCACCTGCGTGGTGGGCCCCAACGGCTCGGGCAAGAGCAATGTCGTCGACGCCATCGCCTGGGTGCTCGGCGAGCAGGGGGCCAAGGCGCTGCGCGGCGGCAAGATGGAGGACGTCATCTTCGCCGGCACGCCCGGCCGGCCGCCGCTCGGCCGCGCCGAGGTGACGCTGACCATCGACAACACCGACGGCGCGCTGCCGATCGAGTACGCCGAGGTCAGCGTGACCCGGCTGATGTTCCGGTCGGGCGAGTCGGAGTACTCCATCAACGGCACCCGGTGCCGGCTGGTCGACGTCCAAGAGCTGATGAGCGACAGCGGCATCGGCCGCGAGCTGCACGTCGTCGTCGGCCAGGGGCAGCTCGACGCGGTGCTGAGCGCCCGGCCGGAGGACCGCCGCGGCTTCATCGAGGAGGCCGCCGGCGTCCTCAAGCACCGCAAACGCAAGGAGAAGGCGCTCCGCAAGCTCGACTCCACCGACGGCAACCTCACCCGTCTCAGTGACCTGCTGACCGAGATCAGGCGTCAGCTCAAGCCGCTGGGACGACAGGCCGAGGTCGCCCGCCGGGCCGCCTCGGTGCAGGCCGACGTCCGCGACGCCCGGGCCCGGCTGATGGCCGACGAGCTCGTCAACGCCCGCCATGCGCTGGAGCAGGAGATGGCCGACGAGTCGATCCTCCTCGAGCGTCGCCAGCAGGTCGAAGCAGCCCAGGCGTTGGCCCGGGAGCAGGAGACGGCCCTGGAGGCCGCGCTCCGGACCGACCTGCCTGCGCTGGCCAAGGCCCAGGAGACATGGTTCGCCCTGTCCGGTCTCAAGGAGCGCCTGCGCGGGACCCAGTCGCTGGCAGTCGAGCGGCTCCGCAACGCCGCCGGTGCGGCCGAGTCGGAAACCGTCGACTCCGGACGCGACCCCGACGAGCTCGAGGCGCAGGCCGGGCGCGTCCGCGAGCAGGAAGCAGAGATCGCGGCGCTGGTCGAGGAGCACCGGGCCGCGCTCGAGGCCGCGGTCGCAGGTCGTCGTACGGCCGAGGAGACAGCGGCGGAGGAGGAGCGCCGCATCGCAGGGCTCGTCCGGGCCGCGGCCGACCGGCGCGAGGGGCTGGCCCGCCTGCATGGGCAGGTCAATGCCCTGAAGTCGCGCGCAGCTGCCGCCGACGACGAGATCGGCCGGCTGCAGGCCCAGCGCGAGGAAGCCCTCACGCGTGCGTCCCGGGCGCAGAAGGACTTCACGGCGCTCGAGACCCGCGTGGCCGGGCTCGACGCGGGGGAGGAGGGCCTCGACGCCGAGCACGAGGCCGCCGTCGCCGCCCTCGACGACGTGGACGAGCGCCTGGCCAAGGCCCGCGAGGAGGCGCAGCAGGCTGACCGCGTCCGGGCCGGACTGGTGGCGCGACGCGATGCCCTCGAGATCGGTCTGAACCGCAAGGACGGCGCGGGCGCACTACTCGCCGCCTCCGGCTCGGTGTCCGGGCTGATGGGCTCCGTGGCCGCCCTGTTGAGCGTCCGGCCCCTCTACGAGGCCGCAGTCGCCGCCGCGCTCGGGACCGCCGCGGATGCCGTCGTCGTCACCGACGCGGAGGCGGCCGTCGCCGCGATCGCCCACCTCAAGGGAGACGACCTCGGCCGTGCGGGACTGCTCCTCGGTGGCGGATCGGTCGCCGACGCGCCACGAGCACCGCTTCCTGCCGGTGCGGTCTACGCCCTCGACGTGGTCGAGGCGCCCGACGAGATCAGGCCGGCGGTGTCGCGCCTGCTCGCCGTGTTCGTCGTGGTCGACGACATCGCCGCGGCTCGTACCCTCATCCGCGACCAGCCGCAGCTGACCGCAGTGACGAGGGACGGCGACCTCTTCGGCGCCCACTTCGCGGCCGGTGGCTCGTCGAGGCAGCCCAGCCTGCTCGAGATCCAGGCAGCTGTCGACGAGGCCGCCACCCAGCTGCAGGAGGCGACAGCCGCCACCGAGCGCCTCGGGTTCACCATCTCGCGCTTCGAGGCCGAGCGGCACGAAGCACTCAAGCGTGCCGATGTGGCGCTCGCCCAGCTGCACGAGTCCGACGCCACGCTGGCCGCCGTGGCCGAGGAGCTCGGCCAGTACGGCTCCCTGGCCCGGTCCGCGAAGGGCGAGTCCGAGCGCCTCGAGCGCGCCATCGCGACGGCCCTCGAGGCCCACGAGAAGGACGTCGCCGGTCTCGCCGACCTCGAGCTGAGGCTCACGGCAGCCGAGGAGTCCCCGGACGAGGAGCCTGACCTCAGCGAGCGCGAACGCCTCGTGGAGGCGGCCCGTGCGGCACGCCAGTCCGAGATGGACGCGCGCCTCACCCTGCGCACGACCGAGGAGCGGGCCCGTGCGCTGCATGGCCGCGCCGACTCGTTGCTCCGCGCAGCTCAGGCCGAGCGCGAGTCCCGCGGCCGTGCCCGGGAGCGCCGCGAACGTCTGATCCGCGAGGGGAAGGCGGCCGAGGAGGTCAATGCAGCGGTGACCGTGGTCCTGCAGGCCCTCGAGCGCTCCGTGATGATGGCGGCCGACGCCCGCGCGGCGGTCGAGGAGTCCCGGCAGGAGCGAGAACAGCAGCTGCTCGCCGTGCGCACCACTCTGCGAGACCTGGCCCGCGAGCACGACGAGCTCGTCAACTCCGTGCACCGCGACGAGATGGCCCGCACCCAGCAGAAGATGCGGATCGACCAGCTCGAGGAGCGTGCCCTCGAGGAGCTCGGTATGGAGGCGGACGGGCTCATCGGCGACTACGGTCCCGAGACCCTGGTGCCGTTCTTCGGCGAGGTGGCAGAGGACCAGGTCACCCCGGAGCCTGTGCCCTTCGTCCGCGAGGAGCAGCAGAAGCGCCTCAGGTCCGCAGAGCGGGCGCTCGCGATGCTCGGCCGGGTCAACCCGCTCGCGCTGGAGGAGTTCTCGGCGATGGAGGAGCGGCACAAGTTCCTCTCGGAGCAGCTCGAGGACCTGCGGCGTACGCGCAAGGACCTTCTCGACATCGTCCGCGAGGTCGACGAGCGGGTCGAGCAGGTGTTCCGGGAGGCCTACGCCGACGTGGAGAAGGCCTTCGACTCGACCTTCGCCCGGCTGTTCCCCGGTGGGGAGGGACGACTCGTCCTCACGGACCCGAACGACATGCTCAACACCGGCTTCGAGGTCGAGGCCCGCC
>JBKJQQ010000134.1:0-30100 GCA_046593875.1 Mycobacteriales bacterium
CGCGCCGGTCCGCCGGCGCCGAGGGAGGCGTACGCGTTCCTGGTGGGCGCCCCGGTCTTCAACACCGGTGAGCGGCGGCATCCGTCGCTGGCGGGTTCGATTCCCGTCCGCCTCCGCTGAGCTTCGGCGTATTACTGCAGGTCAGAGGCTTGCGCGGCCTGTCGCCAGGCAGAAAGCCCGTCAAAAGCCCGAAGATCATTTCAGTCGGTGCGGTACGGATGGGGTCTCCTGGGGTCGCTGCGGGCACCGGCGGTGACGCCGGCGAGTCGCTGCGACGCGTCCTCAAAGAGGGTCAGGCGCCGTGCGGCCAGAGCGGCACGACGCGCCGATCTGCGGCTTCGACCTGAGCCGCCCGGAAGCGCTCTCGCCACACTGCGTAATCGTCGTCCGGCCGCAGGTGGACGTACACCCGGTCGGTCACGGCCACGGAGGCGTGGCCCAACCAGCGGCTGATCACGGCCAGCGGGATCCCGGCCTCGAACCACAGCGAGGCGCAGGTGTGCCGCAGGTCGTGGAACCTCACACCGGTCCGAGCAGCGTGAGGGAGACCCGCTCGCTTCAAAGCGGGCTTGAGGTACCTGCGACCGAAGTTGTCGGGGTCGAAGGGCTTGTCGGCCTGGAAGCTGTGGCCGCCCCCGTGCTCACGGCTGTAGAACAGTTGCGCCTGCGGGTCACCGGCGTTCGGGTGGCTGGTGAGGAAGTCCGAGAGCTCGGCGAGGAGGACCTCGTCCAGCACGGGCACCTCCCGAACCGACCGCTTGGACTTCGGCGTCCCGACGACCCACGCCCGTTGTTGTCTGTCCCGGGCGAGGGTTCGACGAACGTGGACCACCCCCCGGTCAAGATCGACATCGCGCAGCTGAAGTCCTGACACCTCGCCGGCCCGCAAGCCGACGGCGGCGACGAAGCGCACGATGAGCCCGTACATCGGATGAGCACGACCCACGTCGTCGGCTATCGCCTGAACTTGCTTGCTCGACAGGAAGTGGCCCTCGAACTCTGGTTCGGCCGTGCGCTTCGGCAGGCGCAGCCGTGTGCACGGCGACGTGCGGATGATCTTGTGGTCGACCGCGTACTGGAGCGTCGCCGCGAGGGGCGTGTAGACGTTGCGGATCGTCTTGTGGCTCAGCCCCTGACGGACGAGCTCGATGACCCACTGCTGCACCTCCACCGAGGTGATGGCTCCGATCCGGCGATCACCGAAGGCGGGCAGGACGTGGCTCCGTAGCAGGGCGCCGTACCCGTGGGCGGTGCGCGGCTTGACCTCGAGCGACACCGCCTCCAGCCACGCCGACGCGATCAGCGAGAAGCGTTGGCGTGAGGCCGCTTCATCAGCCAGCTCGTCACGCGCCTCCTGGGCGATCCGCTCCTTGAGCGCACGGTTCGCCGGCGCCTTGCTCGGAAAGGTGCGCTGGCACTCCCTGCCGACGGAGTCCGTCCAGCAGACGAGGTAGGAGACACCGCCGCCGCTTCGGGGACGCGTCTTCATGTAAGCCATGGGGGAGTACCTCCGGGCGTCGGAAGGACAGTTGTCGTCGGGGGCAGGACCCGGGGCTTCGTCGGCAGAATCCAGTCAACCTGCGACGTCCGACGGTCTTCAGCCGACGGCCTGCTGGTTGGCCTCTTGGCGGCTGGCGGTGATGTAGGCGTCGAGGTCGTTGCTGTCGATGCGGATGTGCTTGCCGAGCTTGATGACGGCGATGCGGCGTTCGGCGCGCAGCCGCCGGATGAAGCGGACGGTGGTGCCGAGGCGGTCGGCGGCCTGGTCGACGGTGAGCAGCATGGCGTCTCCTGCGGTCGCTGTGGGTGGCCTGCCGGTGCTGCCGGTGGCCGCGGTGCACCGTTGATCCCACATCCGGCGAGGGCCGTCTACTGGCCGGAATCCGCTGCTGTGAGGCGGTTCTGGTCCGTAGAAGGTCGCCTGTAGTCGTCGAGAGTTGCCAGGGTCTGTGCAGGGTGCGAACGTCCACCCCGACCCTGGAGAAACGTGATGGAAATGTCACCTGCGGGTAAGGCCGCCGGGGCCGCCCGACGGGACGCCGCGGGTCATCGGCTCCGGCCGTCCCCGCGGGCCTGTTCCGGACCGCGGTGGGGCTCGCGCCCGGCCAGCAAGCCCGGCAGGTCCTGCCTGCTGATCGGCTCCGGCCGGGGCCGGGTCAAGGCGGGGGTTCGTGTCGGGTCCCATCTGTCCGGCCGGGCGCGGTCCGGCGCGGCGACGTCGCTGGTCAGGCGCTGTTGGGTGTGGTGGGCGACCTGGCGGGTGAGCCGGTCGATGTCGGCGTCCAGGGTGCCGAGGGTCGGGGCGGTCTGCTGCAGTCGCTGCTCGCCGCTGCTGATGGTGTCGATGAGGGCGCGGCGGCGCCCGCGTGCCCAACGCGGCGCAGTCTCCAGCTCGGCCTTCGTCTGCTGCAGGGTGCGTTGCAGCGCGTCGCGGTCGGCACGCAGCTGCTCGCGCTCGGTGCGGCACTGCGCAAGCTGCCGAACAGCCCGGGTGTGCTCGGGGAGCAGCGGCCGGGCCTGCCGGCGCTGGGCTTCCGCCGCGTCGCGCTTTCGGGCGGCTGCCCGCTCGGCTGCGCGCTCGTTCTGGCGGGCGGTAAGCGCGGCTTGGGTGCGGGCGTGTTCGAGCGCGGTGTGCGCGGCGTCCTGCGCGCCGGAGCGCGCCAGTGCGGCCTGGAGCACCTGCACGGCCTGCTCCTGCGGGTCGGCTTCCGCCTGCCCGGAGTGCGGCGGGTGGTGGCCGTGGTGGTCGTCGTCGGTGAGGGGGTCGGGGGTGATGTAGGCGTGGTTGCTGTGCCGGCCGCGGGTCATCGCGACGTAGAGGTGCTCGCGGTCCATCCCGGGCCGGACCAGCACGACGCCGACGTCGGCGGTGGCGCCTTGGGCGGCGTCGATGGTGGACGCCCAGCCGTACTCGGCGTGCTGGGCCAGGTACGAGGCTGGCAGCACGGTCCGGCCCCGGCCGGTGAGGTCCTGCACGATCAGGCCGTCCTGCGGCCCGGGGCCCAGCACCTGGAAGCGGTCGCCGTTGCGGACATGGCCGTCCCCGACGCTCAGCCGGCGGTCGTTGCGCCGCGCGCGCAGCACGTCCCCTGCCTGCCAGTCCCTGCCACCGGCGGCGGTTACCGGCCCGGTGATCTGCCCGGCCTCGAGCGCGGCGGCGCGGGCGCGGGAGTTGAGCGCGTCGACATCCACGCGGGTTCGGGCCAGCATCAGGGCGTCCTGCCCGTCAGCACGAGCCTCCGACCAGTGCGCGAAGACGCCGTCCAGGGTGGCGTCGCCGTCCCGGCATGGGTGCAGTCGCCCGGCGGTCCGGTAGCCCGACAGCGCGTCGGCCTGGCCATGTCGGAGCGCGAGGGAGGCTTGGCGTTCCCAGGGCTGGCTGAACCGGTGGATCTGGTCCAGTTCGACGCCGTGCCCGGCGCGGGCCAGGGCTGAGAGCATCCCGCCCGGCCCGTTGACCACTCCGATCTGCGCCGGGTCGCCGACCAGCACCACCTTCGCCCCAGCCCGGGCGGCTGCGGTGATCAACGGGTCGAGGTCCAGCGTGCTGGCCATAGACGCCTCGTCGACGATCACCACCGTTCGGCCGTCCAGCGCCGCTGGTCCTCGCGCGACAGCTGGGGTGTTGTGGTGGGTGTGCAGCCACTTGGCGAGGGTGTCGGCGGGGCCGCCGGTGGCGGTGGCGAGCTCGGCGGCGGCCCGCGCGGACGGCGCCAGCCCGACCACGCGGTAGCCGGAGTCCTGCCAGGCCCGGGCGGCACCGCCCAGCGTGCTGGTCTTGCCCGCGCCGGCCGGTGCGGTCAGCACCGACAGGAAGTCCCCGCCTGCGGCCAGGTGCAGCACCGCCCGGTACTGGCTCGGATCCAGCCGCCCGTGTTGGCCCAGCCCGTCGCGGGCCAGCGGCATGACCGCGGTGTGCGGGACCTGCCCGTAGCCGCCACGCCGGCCGCCGGCGGCCAGGTCCAATATCCGGGCCTCCGCGCTCAGGACCTGCACGGTGGCGTAGCGGGCATCGGAGGCTCGCGACGTCATCCCCACGCTCTGCCGGCCGATCACCACGGCGCCGTCCAGGCCGAGCGCGAGGTCGGTGAGCTCCTCGACCCGCGCGACGACCTCGGCGGCACTCAACCCGGTCGTGGGCAGGTGCGCAGCGACCTGCCCGGCGACGTCGGCGCGGGAGAACACCGCCCGGCGCGTCCCCGCCCCGTCCAGCGCCGCAGCCGCCAGCCTCGCGTCCGCTGTTCCCGTGGCCCCCGCCATTACGCCGGGCTCGTTGCCGGGGGCCGGGGGCAAGACTGCGTCGGGCGTGGGCAGAACTTCCGCGGTCACGCGCGGTCCGCTGCGGTCGATGTCGGGCCGGACCGGCCCGGGGGGTTGGGCAAGACTGGGAACGCCAGCCGAGTCGGTGGGCAAGACCCGGGCCTGCTGCTCGGCGCGCGCCGCAGGCGTCTGGAGCCGCACTGCCCGACCGAGCCGCTCCGGGGTCCAGCCGACCCGTGCGGCCTCGGCCTTCCAGGTCGCGTGCAACGCCGACAGCTCGGCGTGCTGCTTGCGGGCCCGGGTCTTGAGCACCGCGGTCTTGACCACCCCGATCCGCTCCGAGGCGGTCAGGGTGCGGCCTAGCAGCTTTTCGTACTCGGCAATCTTCGGCTCGGCCTCAGCGTCAATCTTCGCCGTGCGCTTGGCCCACACTTTCAGCAGCTCATCGGGTACCCCGGCAACATCAGCCTGGCCGTTCTCGTTCACTTCCTGGAAACGCACGCCCAGTCGCTGGTGCATTTCGTTGCGCAATGCGGCCTGGTAGATCATTCCGGCGCTCTTTTTGTGATGGAACAGCTCGGTGGCATCCAGGGTGCGCCACCGACCGTCTTCGCAGCGGACCTTGTTCAGCACCAGCGCGTGGGTGTGCAGCTGCGGGTCCCCGGCCCGGCTGCTGCGATGGTCGAACACCGCCGCCACCAGCCCCGCCGACCCGACCTGCTCGACCCCGTCCGTCCCGCGCCGGGACAGCGCGGCATGGCCGTCCAGATAGGCCAGGCCGGCGCGGACCGCGGCGCGGTGCGCGGCCATCGCCTCGCCCGCCGTCGCCGTATCACTCAGCGCCCACAGCGCACTGACGCTCTTGGGCGCGGAGAATGTCAGGTCGAACCCGGTCACCCCATCGGTGCGCCAGGCCCGGCCCAGCCGGGTGCCGGTGGTCGGGTGCAGGCCGCGGGCGAACAGCGCCTCCAGTTCCCGCTCGCTCACCACTGCGCCGGCGGCCAGTCCGAGTTGCTCGAGCCCGCGGCCGTGCCAGCGGCCCGGCGCCTCACCCACCCCGGCGTAGTACTCGGTCGCCTGACAGGCCACCCCGTCGGTGTAGTACCGCCACGAGGCGGTGCCGATCTTCGCCGAGCTCAACACCGCCCGCACCCCCTCGGCAACCTGGCAACCCAAGCGGCGCCACCGTACATTCGAAGAATGCACATGTCTGCAGCTCTAACGGGGTTGCCGGAAAGGGGTCAGCGATCGATGTGAGCTCAAGGGGAAGAGCGGTCGATGAAAGAGAGCAGCGGTTAGCTACGGTGTCCGGAGGAAAATGTAACAATGTGAGACGTCTCGCTGGCGCGTGCCGCGCGGCGGTCTACCGGCGGCGCCGCGGTCGTGGAGGAAGCGCTGACACATGCCGCCGCCAGCGCCTCGGCCAGGTGCCGTCGGCCGGGGGCTCGCCGAGCTCGTCGCAGCACGGCGGCTTGCTGCGCTTCTCCGCAGGGACCTCGACCGCGAGTGCGTCCAGAAGCAGCTCGTAGACGTTGGGCCGCGGACTGGTCGCGTGGACCGACGGCCAGGGTGAGACCTCCCCCGTCCCGGGCGCTGGCCAAAGGGCGGCCGCGCCGGTCGCCGCCGTTCAGTAACCAACCGGAATACCTTGCTTCGGAAATCTCTCCAGCGCGGGCAAGACTCCAGCCGGCCCTCCCAACGAGGCCACCGACCTTAAGTGCCAGAAGAGTCAACCGCCCGATTGACTTGAAAGGTCGAGCCGGTCAGCGAGCTCGCCGCTTCAGCAGAGCGCTCGCTTCCTTGCCGAACAGCGGATCGTCCTGCAGCGTTGTGAGCAGCTCGATACCACGCTTGCCGCCGACTCGCTTGATCGGACGGAGGAAGTGAATTCGGGTGCTGCCCCGGCTCGTTTCGCCCAGCAAAGCGATCAGAGCGTCCAAGTGCTCGACAGTCGCCGAGGCTGCCAGCGCGGCGGCGAGCCCCTCCTCCTCACGAGGGCCCCGTGCCGCCAGGTAGAACTGGCGCAGGGTGTCCCAGTAGGGGGTTGCCTCCTTGACCGCCAGCACTGCAGCCAGACTCTCCATGACGGCGTCGGGGTAGCCACCCTGCTCCAGGTGAGTCAACAAGATCGGCAAGGCAGAGGGGTAAGGATCGCCGCTGTTCCCCAGATCCCAGACGGTGTTGACCGCATAACCCGCCGCCCTAAGGTCATCGACAATCGGCTTCGCTTCCCGTCGCAGCTCCTCACGGCGGGCCTTCATCTCGGCCTCAAGTGCGGCGGCCTTCGCCTGGTACTCCTCATCTTGCGCCAGCTGAGACATCAACTCCTCCGCGGAGATGCCGCCTGAGCGCCTCTTTCCGGTCACGGGATGTACTTCAACCGGAACATCGGATTGCCCGCGATGGCATCAGCAAGCGGCCCCGACAACCGACTCCCCCCGCCTGAGCGGACATAGAGATCGAAGTACAACCCGTTCCCCTGCGCGTACGCCAAGCTGTCCTTCAACTGCTGCGTGTAGGCCTGGTAGCCGACGTTCTTGACCTCAGAGACGGCCTCGCTGTTGAGTCCATCGAAGATCCGGGTGTTGTCCCCGATCGTCCTCGTCGCCTTCGGTCCGATGTCGTACACGCCGCGGACCGCATTCTCGCCGGCCTGCCCGATGCGCACGACTCCGGCGCCGCCCGTTCCTGCTTCTGCGGCTTCATCGACGTGCGCGCTGACAACCGTCTTCGGCCTGAGCCGAGCCCCGATCCCGGAGCCCAGTCCCGGTGCCACAACACTAGAGCCAGCCGTCGAACCTCTCACCGCGCCCCTAACACCGGTGATCACCTTCCCGCCGACCGCTACGGCTCCGCGCCCGAGGGCGCCTCCCGGCACAGGTAGGAGGGTGTCCGAGGTGTTCTGGAGGCCAGCTTTAGCCCCATTCTTCGCGCACCGAAGCAGGGCCGAACCATCGCAGTGAATGGTTCCGCCGACCGCACCGACGATCCCCGAGATCGCCGCGTCGGCGGCGGCGTTCGCTGCACAGGCCAGGATCAGGATCAGGCAGCCAGCTTCGGGGGTGAGACCGCCGCCGCCGGATGGAGCACAGGGCAGGTTGCTGCCACCACATTTGTAGTAGGTGCGCTCCCCGCGGATCTTCCCGCTGCTGGGATCGCGCCACTCGCCGATGCTGTTGGTGGAACCGCGGGAGCCGGACAGCCTCCAACTGCTGATGGAGCCGGGGCCATCGTCTCCGGCGATCTGCCGGTGCCCGGAAGGGTCTTTGAAGTTCAGCGGGTCGCCGTTGACGTAGGTGTAGGTGTTGCGGGTCAGCGGGTCGATGCCGACGCTGGCGTTCGCGGCGCTGCCGCCGGTGCGGTAACTGTCCGGGGTGAGGAAGCCGGCCTTGCTGGGGTCGTAGGTGCGGCTGCCGAGCTGGTAGTTGCCGGTCGTGCCGTCACGGCGCTGGCCGCGGTAGAAGTGGTCGTTGTTGCTGCTGCCGCTGGCGCATGATCCGGTCGGCTTGAGCAGGGTGTTGCCGGTCGGGCTGCCGTAGGCGTCGTACCGGGCGACGCAACGGACGGTCTGGTCAGTGTTGACAGCAAGGCCGATGCTGCCGGTCCCGTCGTTGACAAGGAACTCGCGGATGTCGGCCTTGGCGGCGGTGATGGCTTGTCCGGCGGCGTCCAGGGTGTAGTGCAGCGGGCTGCTGCCGACCGCGTCGCTGTCCTGCTGGGTGACGGCGCTGCCCCAGCCGTCGTAGGTCAGGGTCGTGGTGCTGCCGCTGCTGCGGCTGATCTGCCGGTCCAGGCCGTCGTAGCCGTAGGTGACACCGGTGCTGGTGCAGCCGCTGCCTGCGGTGCTGGCGAGCCGGTCGAACCCGTCGTAGCTGTAGCGGGTGCAGCCGTCGTCGACGACACCACCGAACGGGTCATAGGCGAAGGTGCGGGTCTTGCCGCCGAGCAGGTCGCTGGTGGTGCTGGTGGCGATGCTGTCGTCGGCGCGGTAGCTCCAGCTCGACGGGTCGGGCTGGGCGCCTTCGCCGTAGACGAGCCGGTTGTGGTTGCGGTCGAACTTGACAGTCCGGGTGCCGCGGGCGTCGGTGAAACTCGACAGTCGCCCGGGGGTGTCGTAGGTGCTGGTGAAGGCGACCGGCAGGACCGTGTCGGGGTCGGTGCCGACGGGGCCGGAGCCGCTGCCCGGGTCGGCGTTGACCGTGCTGGCGGACTTGCCCGAGTAGGACTGGGTGATGATGCGGGCCAGCTCGTCGTAGCTGTACTCCCAGCGGGCCAGCTCGCTGCCGGTGCTGGTGGCGACGCGGGTGGACCTGAGCAGGTCGTCCGGGTCGTACTCCCACGACTGCAGCTGCCCGTTGCTGCGCTTGAGCGTGGTGGGCTGTCCGAGCAGGTTGTAGCCGTAGCTGCTGGTCCCGCCGTCGGCGTCGATGTCGGCGGGCAGGCCGGCGTGATTGCGGGCGAAGCGGGCGTGCGTCAGCGTTCCGCCGGTCGGGCCGTCGGCGCGGGTCGCAACCGCGCCGGTGCCGTCGTAGGCGTAGGCGGTGCGGCGACCGTCGGCCAGCACCTCCCGGGCCAGTCCGTCGAGGTAGAAGCTGCCGGTGATCGTGCTGGCGGAGGTGCTGTCGGCGACCCGGATCGGGTTGCCCGTGGCGTCGTAGGCGTGCGTGATGCTGCCCTTGCCGCCGCGGCCGGTCTGATGAGCGAGCCGGTCGCTGGGGTGGTAGCCGAAGCTCTGCGTGCTGCGGCTGGCCTCGCCGCTGCCGGCGGCGATTCCGGTCAGCTCGACCGAGGTGCTGGTCTTGCGGCCGGCCGGGTCGTAGCCGAAGCGGCTGACCCGGGACTGGGTGACGCCGGTCGCGGTGACCTGCACCGGGGTGGTGGTGCTGGCCAACAGGTTGTCGGCGGTCCAGCTGTTCCGGACCGGCTCCCCGAGCGGGTTCGGCGCCTCCTTGGCGTTCGCTGCTGCGGAGGTGACCGCGGCGGCGTTGCCGGCCTTGTCGTAGTCGTAGCTGATCGTCAGGTCGACCGCGGGGAACCGATCCGGCGTGGTGCCGGTCGTTCGGCCCGTCGTGACCGAACGGGTCAGCCCGTCGGCGTAGTAGCCCACCACGGTGATCGGCGTCTCGCTGCCGGTCCGCAGGCCGGTGCCCGGCTCGTGGATGCTACGCGGAGTCTCGACGACGGCGGGCTGGCCGTCGGCGTTGTACCGGGTCCGGCTCTCGTGGGTCAGGCCGTCGCGGCCGGTCGGGCCGGAGGTGCTAGCGACCAGCCCGTCGCTGGTGTAGCTGGACGTGCTGGTGTGCCCGGCGGCGTTGGTGCTGCTGACCGGCCGGCCGGCGCCGTCGAAGGCGCTCGCGACGACGGTGACGGTGCCGGTGTTGGTCTGCGGGTTCGGGGCGAGCACCGCCTCGAGCAGGTTGTCGTTGGTGTACCGGTAGCTGACCTGCCTGGTGGTGTCGGTGTCGCTTGCGCGGGTCGGGAGCCTGACGGTGGTGACGTTCCCGATCGCGTCGTAGCCCAGGTCAGTGCGGCAGACGTGCACACCGGCCGGGTAGGGGTCGGTGCCGGTGCGGCACTGGTCGCGCTGGCTCGCGTCGCCGGTCAGGTCGTTGACGGTCCCGCTGTCAGCCCGCGGGACCAACTGGGTCACAGGCCGGCTGTCTCGGTCGAAGCGGCTGCGGGCAGCGAACCGCTCGTCCGGCGCGTCGAGCAGCGCGGCGCTGCCGGTCTGGTCGGTGCCGGTGAACGCCCGCGGGTTGTAACTGGCGACCACGTGGCTGTCGGCGTCGTAGAGGACGCGGCTGCGCAGGTTGACCTGGGCGTTCGCGTCTGTCACGGCGGTGGCCAGTGCCTGCTGGACGGCGGGCACGGTGAGGGTGCTGACCTGCAGCGCCTGGACGGTGTCGACCGGCCGGTGCGCCGCGTCGAACCGGGTGGCCGTGATCCGTGCTGCCGGGCCGCCTGGGTTGTCGTTGGCCCCGCCAGGTGCGGCGGTGGCGATCATGTCGCCGGATGCCGAGTACAGGTACCGGGTGGTGCCGGCCCGCGGGACAGCGGTGCTGGTGCGCCGACCGAGCAGGTCGAAGCTGTGCCGGACGGTGACGTCGGTGCCGTCGTCGGCGGTGCCGCGCGGGTCGGTGCCAGTCAGCGGGTTGCCGTCCGGGTCGTAGCTGGCGGTCGAGGTCAGCGGCTGCCCGACCTGCCGGTACCGGGTGGTCGTGGCGGGCAGGCCGGCGTCGTTGTAGGTGGCGTGGACGGCGAACACCGCATCGGGCTCGCAGGTGCCGGTGGTGCTGCCGACACCTTCGGTGAAGTGCCGCGGCGTGCAGCTGCGCAGCGCCCGGCCGTCGGGGTCGTAGACGGTGGCGGTGCGGACCTCAACGATGCCGTTGTTGCCCCGCGGGGTGCGGGTCTGCAGCATTCGATGCGCGGCGTCGTAGCTCATCCGGGCCACGACCGCGTTCCCGTCGCTGCTGCCGGTCAGGTTGTCGACGTGGTCGTAGCTGCTAGTCGTGCGGCAGAACACCTGCCCGGTCAGCAGCGGGGCGTGCTCGACGGTCGCGGCGGCGCAGTCCGCCCCGGCGGTCGCGGCTGGGCCGCGGCTGGTCAACGTCGCGGTCGTGCGGTCGGCGGCGTCGTACCGGAACACGCTGGCGCGGCGGCCGGCGGTCTCCCCGGCGGTGTCGGCGGCGATCGTGCTGGTGCGGTTGCCGAACGGGTCGTAGCTGTGCCTGGTCGAGGTCGGGGTCGAAGCGGTCCGCTGCAGCGGGGTCGCCTCGCTCAGCAGCAGGTCACCGGAGTCGAAGGTGCGGGTCAGGTCGAACTGGATCCGCTCGGCCTCGGTCGTGGCGGCCGCGGCGGCGGAAGTGCCGCGCGGCGGCCGGACGGTCGTGATGTTGCCGTTGCCGTCGACGGTGTGGTCGGTGCGGTTGCCGAGCGGGTCGCTATTGGACCGCAGGTACCGCCAGGGACGGGTCAGCGCGGGGGCGCCGGCGCTGTCGGTGCCGTAGCGGGTCTCGGCGAACTGGCCCGGGACGTTCCCCGTCGCCGGATCCAGCCGCGGGCCGGTCAGGGTGCCGGGGTAGAGCTCGGCGCTGCGGCCGCTGGTGGCGTCGCGGTCCCAGGTCCGGACAGCGTTGCCGGCCGCGTCGTAGTCGAACGCGACGTAGTTGCCGGCCGGGTCGGTCACCTCCCGCAGCCAGCCGCCCATCCGGACGGTGCCGGAGACGTCCAGCGGCGCCGAGGTCGCGGCGCTGCTGGCATCACCGTCGGTGAAGTAGCGGTAGGTCGTCGCCGGCGGCACGGCCGTCGCGGCCGTCTCGGCGATGGCCTTCGCGGTGACGGTGCGGGTCTTCTGCCCGAACGCGTCGTAGACCGCCCGGATCAGGCTCGGGCCGGTGCCGGTGGCGCTCGGGGCGGTGCTCTGGCACAAGTTGCCGGTGTTGCGCTGCGGAACTGGCGCGTTGTTGCCGCTGGCCGCGCAGGTGTCGGCACCGGCGGTGTGCAGCGCGGCGCTGGGGTTGTTGTCCACCACATGGCTGGTCAGAAATCTGCTCCAGCCGGCGCCGGCGTCGGGGTGGTTCCCGCGCGGCGTCAGGGACTGGATGCGGTCGCTGACCGCGAACAGCGTCCCGGCGTTGCTGCGGCCAGCGCCGAAGCTGTGCCCGCCGGCGCCGCTGACCTTGTCCTCGGCCACGACGGTGCCGCCGCTGCCCGAAACGTACTGGGTGCTGTAGCCGTAGGTGCTGTCCAGCGTCCCGGTGGTCAGGATCCGTCGCTGGCGCAGCAGCAGCCCTTGATCGGTGTAGAGGAACTCAGTTCGCTCGTCGGTGCTGCCGTCCGGCACGTCGGTGCCGGTGCTGTCCTTGCCTGCGGTGCTCTTGCCCGCGGCGTACCGCTGGACGGCGCACAGGTTGTTGTCGGCCTTGCCGTCGGGCTGGCGGCAGGCGCTGCTGTCCCAGCCGAAGGTGGTCTTGTGCAGCCGCTCGCCGCTGACCAGGTCGTAGTCCTCGCGCAGCGCGACCCGGCCGTCGTCGTCGATGCCGGAGAACACCTGCTGCCGGCCCGGCGTCGCCTTCTCGGCGGCGGTGCCGGTGCTGCTGTTCGCCGCCTCCGCAACGGTCTGGCTGGCGGTGGGGTAGGTGAAGCTCCAGCGGGTGCCGCGCCGGTCGGTGATCGCAGCGGTGCGGGCCGGGCTCCCGGCGACGTCCTGCGCCGTGGCGTAGCTCAGGCTGGTGGTGCCCTTGCGGGGGTCGAGGATCTGGCAGAGCTGGTCGGCGCTGCCGCCGCACCCGCCGTAGCGGTACTCCACCGTGCTGGTGTCGTCGTTGACGACCCGCACCAGGTGCGCGGCCGGGTCGGTCGGGCTGGTCGGCAGGGCCTTGTCCAGCTCGTAGACGGTCTTGCGGTCAGCGGGGTCGAACACCGTCACCGACGGGCTGGTCGCGGTCGGGCCGGCGTTGCTGTAGTCGAACCGGAACGACCGGCAGCTGCCCGGCAGCGTGTCCCGGGTCGGTGAGGACGGGGCGTCCGGGCACGAGCGCGGCTCGTAGATCGCGGTCAGCCGGCCCGCGTCGGCGCCGGCGGTCAGCGCGCCGTACAGGTAGCGCAGCGCGACGCCGTTGCCGTCGGTCATCGTCAGCAGCCGGCCGGTGGCGTCGTAGTCGGTCCGCAGCCGGTCCGGCCGCACGGCGGCGAACCCGATCACGACCGGGCTGTCCGCGGCGGTCAGCGAGCAGCTGCTGCTCGAGGTCGTGACGTAGCGCCACAACCCAAGGTGCACGCCCTTGGGCGCGGCGTAGGACACGTCGACGCACAGCGTCCTCCCAGCCGGTGTCAGCGGCGCGAATACGCCGTTGCCGGCCGGGCTGCTCGCCGCTGGGATCGCGACGGTCGCCGCGCGGGGGGTGAAGCTGTGCCGGGTGCCGTCCCGGTCGGCCAGGGTGATCGCCAGCGGGTTGGTGACGGTCTCCAGCGCGGTGGCCAGTGACGGCACGACCAGGGCGCTGCCGGCCGTCGAGATGCCTTCGGCGTCGTCGACCTCGCCGAAGTTGAACGTCCAGCCGGCGCCGATCGATCCGGGCAGCGTCACGCTGGGGCGGCTGCTGCTGTTGTAGGTGCGGCGCAGCGCGTACGCCAGGTGGCCGCGGGCCTGCACCGGCGTGCTGTCAGTGGCCTGCACGACGGTGTTGCCGTTCGCGACGTTGACCGACAGCGCCGACTGCGGCCCGACCGGCGCGGAGACGGTGCTCCACCAGCTCTCCAGCCCGAGCGCGGCGTCGCACGCCAGCAGGGAGGCGGCCGGGGCGGTGCGCTCCCCGACCGGGTCGGTGACCTTGGCGGTGTTGGACAGCGTCTGGCAGCTGCGGGTACCAGTCGGCACCTGCGCGGTGTAGGTGATCTTGGTGGTGCCGGTGGGCAGCGCGGTCGGCTTGATCGTCGTCACCGACCGGCCGGTGGCGTCGGTGGTGACAGCGCAGTCCGCGCCGTCCGTGCCGCAGATCGGGTTCTTCTTCAGCGTGGACGCGACGATCCGCAGCCCCGCGTCGGCAGTGTCGACGACCACGACGCCCGGCACGGTCGCGACGTTCTTGTGGTCCAGCGTGAGGGTGTAGTCGACCAGGTCACCGGGGCTGTAGGACGGCTGCTGCGACACGATCGCCTTGACCAGCGCCACCGGGGCGTACGGCGTGACGTCGCGCGACAAGACAGGGGTGCTGCTGCCGCGGGCGTTGCGGGCTGTGACGCTGGCGTAGTACGCGACGCCGTTGTCGGTCACGGTGAACACCGCGGGCCTGGTCGAGTCGGTGAAGGTCTGGGCGAGCCCGACCTGGGACTTGTCGCTGCTGCGGTGCAGCGTGACGGTGTAGTCCAGCAGCGGGCTGCCACCATCGGAGGTCGGGACCGTCCAGGTGACCGTGACCTCGCCGGTGCGGGCGGTAGCGGTGACGCTCTCCGGCGCGTTCGGGATCTTGGACGGCTGCGCCGGTCCGGCGGTGACAGTGTCGCTGTTCCCGCGGTCGTTAGTTGCGAAGATGGTGAAGGTGTACTTGGCCCCGTTGGCCAGCTCGCCGAACGTGACAGTGCGCGGGTCGCTGGCGAGGACCTTGCGCGCCGGGCCGACCTGAAGGCCAGCCGCATCGATCAGCGTGACCGTGTAGCTCGTGATGTCGCTGCCGTTGACGTTCGTCGGCGGCGCCCACTTCAGCGTGGCGGTGCGGTCGCCGTCGGTGACGACCAAGTCCGTCGGGACGCCCGGCCGGTCGTACGGGGTCCTGGCGGCGGACTCGGCGGACTGCGGACCCTCGCCGCGGGCGTTGGTCGCCGAGACGGTGAAGACGTAGGCGGTGCCGTTGCTCAAGCCGGTGACGGTGCACGGCGAGGCGGTGCACGGCTGGGGCGTGACCGTCGTGCCGGCGACGAGCTGCCGGGTGCTGCCGCTGCCGGTGTAGGCGCGGACGGTGTAGCTGGTGATCGGCCGGCCGTTGTCCTTCGGCGCCGTCCAGCTGACCGTGGCCTGCCCGGGGGCGTTGCTGACGTCCGCGACAACGCCCGTCGGGGCGTCCGGAACGCCATACGGCGTGACCGCGGCCGACTCGGCCGACTGCGCGCCCTCACCGCGGACGTTGACCGCCGCGACCGTGAACACGTACGCCGTGCCGTTGACCAGGCCGGAGACCGTGCACGGCGAGGCGGTGCACGGCGACGGCGACACGCTCACGCCCGCCACCAGCTGCCGGGTGCTGCCGCTGCCGGTGTAGGCCCGGACGGTGTAGCTGCTGATCGCCCGGCCGCCGTTGTCGGCCGGCGGGGTGAAGCTGACCGTCGCCCTGTTCGTCGCGGCGCTCACATCGGCGGACACGTTCGTGGGCGCGCCCGGCAGCCCGTAGGGCGTCTGCGCTGCGGACTTAGCCGACTCCGGCCCCGGGCCTCGCAGGTTGTGCGCCTGCGCGGTGAACTGGTAGCTCGTGCCGTTGACCAGGCCGGTGACGCTGCACGGCGGGGCCGTGCACGGATTCGGCCGCACGCCGGTCGCCGGGACCAGCGTGCCGCCGCTTGTGGTGTAGGCACGCAGCGTGTACCGCTCGATCGGCCGACCGTTGTCCGAGGGCACCGTCCAGGTCAGGCTCGCCTCCGTCGCCGCCGGAGTCACGTCAGCCACCACGTTGGTCGGGACGCCAGGCACGGCGTACGGCTTGCCGCTGACCGTGGCGGACTCCGCACTGGTGTTGCGGTCGACCGTGTCGGTGTAGGCGGTGACCCGGAAGTCGTAGGTCGTCCCATTGCTCAAGGCGGTGAAGGTGACCTTGCGGCCGTTGCTGATGCACAGCGAGTCGCAGCCCCGCTCGGCCACCAGCGTCGTCGTCCCGGCCAGGTAGGCCCGGGCGATGTACCTGCTGATCGGCCGGCCGTTGGTCGCCGAGGCGTTCCAGGTCACGTCGGCCTCACCCGGCGCCCGGTCGACGTTCACGCTCACCCCCGTCGGGGCGGACGGGGCGCCATACGGGGAGTACGGACCGAGGTCCAACGCGGGGTCGCTGTTGCCGGCGGAGCCGTGCGCGATCGCGCTGAGCATGTACTTCGCGCCGTTGGTCAGCCCGGTGATCGTGCACGTCGTGCCGCACGGCCCGGCGGTGAAGCGGGCGTTGCTGACGGTGTCAGTCGCCGAGTAGGTGTAGCCGGTGACACCAGCATCCGCCGCGTTTGACGACGGCTCGAGCGACGCCGTGATCCGCGTGTCACCCTCAGTGACCGGCCCGACCATCGTCGGCGCGAACGGCAGCGGGGTGTAGTCGACGCTGATCGACGCCGGGATCGCGCCCTGCCGGTTGTAGAACTTGATGAACTGCGTGCCGGTGCCCTCGAACCCGCGGATGTGGAAGCCGTGGTCGCTGGCCGGCCGGTCCACCCAACCCTGCACCGTGCTCTTCAGCGCCGGGAAGCTCGAGCTGGAGAACGTGCGGGTCTTCACTGCCGTGTCGTTGTACGGAACGCTGAACGTCGCGATGTCGGAGCAGCAGTCCGGGCCGCCACCCTCGGAGATCCCGACGTTCGCCCACGACGGCGCCTTGCCGGTCGCCGGGTCAGGATCGACATCGGTCCGGTACCGGAACCAGGTCGCGGTGGTGTTGTAGTTCCACGAACTGCCCGCCCCCGGCGCCACCGCCCGGATCGCCAGGTTCTGCGTGCACGCCGTGTTCGTCGTGCCCGTGCACTTGTTCGTGTTTCCCGACTGGGTGATCCCGAACGTGACCGCGTTGACCCGACCGCCCTTGCCCTCGACCTCCGCCAGGTTGAACCGCACGACCGTGCGACCCAGCTCCCCGGCGTTCGTCCCAGCGACCAGGCTCTGCCCGCACATCGACGTCGTGGCGTGCGTGCCGTTCTCCAGCCAGCAGTCCCCCGCCCCACCCGGAGATGTCACGTTCAGCGTCGGGTCGAGCACGATCGGGAACGACTTGCCGACCAGCCACTGCTCGTCGACGGCCAGTGTGATGTCGAACCCGTCGCCGGCACGGACGACCGTCTGCGTCGCCGAAGCGGCCAGGATGTCCGGCAGCTCCTCGCCCTTGGGCTGCTCGTAGGCCACCGCAGGCGGCATCGTCAGCGACAGGCCCTCCGCATCAGGCCGGCTGAACCGAAACCCGCCGTCCGGGGTCCGCTGCGCCTCCCCGAGCTGCCCGGTCGGGTCCGACAGGTGGAACTTGAAGCTCCTCGGCGCCGTGGCCGACCCGAGGACGATCAGCTCCTTCACGCCGTCCGGGCCGACCTCGTAGTCGACATCGACGCCCTTGTCGACCGCCTTGTACTTGACCTTCTTCGGGTCCTTGTCGTCCTTGACCGGCTTGACCTTCGCCGACCACGGCGCGCTCAGCACCAGCGGCCCCGCGTCCCACCCGATCTCCAGCAGCCGCGCGGGGTCCGAGCCGAACTTGATCGGCTTGTACGACTCCGACGCCGCCAGCGGCTGCTCCTCATCAGCGGTCGCGACGACCTCACCCGACGCCGGCACCCACCCCTTGACCTTGTCCTTGCGGAACGCGATCCCCGGAAAGCTCGTCAACCGGCGGCCGCCGTCTGCAAGCCGCTCGTCCTTCCACGTCGGCGCGTACTTCACCGCAGGCGCGGTCGGCGCGGTCGAGGGTGAGCTCCCCGCATCCGGCGAAGCCGACGCGGGCGAAGCCAGCACCGGCGCTACCGACGCGAGCACAGCAGCCGCGAGCAGCACGGCGAACGGACGACAAGCACGGCGCATGGGAAGACAGCCCCCGAACGGAGTTCACCCGTCGGGGAAGTCCGAACGGCTCCCAGACCCTAAGCAAACCGGACAACACGTGTGGCAACTTTGCAAAACTCGCATCACACCCAGTTCAGAGCCCCGCCGAGCGGTCGCCCACCAGCAGCTCAGCGGCAACGGCCGTTGACAGCGGCCAGAACCCGGGCGTGACAGCACCCGCCAAGACAACGACACCCGTAGACGACGTAGCCGCCGGCCTCCAAGACCAGACACACGGTCACGGACGCACGTTCCCGGCCGCGAGGCGCACCATTCCACGCGGGACACCAAGGGCCGTGGCTACTCCGTGGACGTGACCGCACCGGGGCGGGTGTGCTCACCCGCTACTCCCCCCGAACTCGACATCAGCCCGGCTGTCGAGACGACAGTCGACCGGCTCGTCGCACCCGGATCCGGCGGGACGTGGCCTCCGGCGGCCGAAGGTATTCAGGATCGTGCCGGGCGCTCGTGCGCCGGAAATCGAGCGATCAGCGGCAGATGTGGACATCTCCTCACCGAGCCCCTGCGCCCAGCCGGGCCGTACGTCCGCTGCTCGTCGGTGGCGCTACCTAGTCCATAAGGTACGGCCGAAGTAGGGGGTAAAGCGCGTCGGCGAAGGCCGCGCCTAGCTCTACGTCGGAATCCGAGAATGCGGCGGGGGTCGCGCTGTCGACGCACAAGAAGCCCACCAGGTCTTGGTCCTCTACGAGCGTCTGCAGCACCTCTGCATCTGTGGGGTCGTCCAGCCACTTCCGAATGGGCCACACTACGGTGGATCGATAAGGGAGTTCCTTGGGACTACTAGAGCTTGAGTTGCGGTAGTCCGAGCCGACCTGGTGGAGGTCATCGCAGCGAAAGTACGGGACCGTGCCAGCGCATATGGATTCGAAGTCACTATTGTCTTTGACTCCGTCGGGTTCCTTGCGCGTTTTTCCGGGAGAACGTCGCAGGTCGAATACAATCAGTTTGTCCTCGTCGAGCTGCAGTTGCTTGAGGACGATCCGGCAACTTGTGCCTGTGGTGATGTCGAAGACGTCACGCATGGCGTCCGTCACGCCGCTGAGGTGCCGAAGCAACGAGCGAGCGTCGTCGCCCGCAACTAGCCCAAGAAAGGCGGCGTCCCGGATCAGGTGCATGGTGCGATGCACACCGGACATGGCGTCAGCGCTACGCGCCTTCCTTCGCTGGACAGCTGCCGCTGTGCCAGCCCACGCTCCGCGCAAGCCAACTTGCATCTGAAGAACGTCAGCAAAGAAGGCGTCTCGATGTCGCTCCCACTGCGGCGACATGGAGCTTCCGGGAACGGCTGTGCACACCTTGCGCAGGCACTCGTTTAAGCCAGCCTTGTTCAGCAGTGCTACCTGCCGGGCGCCAAGTGGGCCCGGCAGGCCTGCTCGCGACACAGGAGGTACTGCCAGCGGGAAAAGCGGAACCTGCCGCACCCAAGCAGCGCCAAGTTCGTAGGCGCAGAAAGTGCTCTCTAGGTACGCGGGCGTCACCAGCGGGATGACGATCTGCGTGCCTTCCAGCTGCTCCCGAATGTAGTGCAAGAACTCTTCACCCGTCGGGATGCCGAGCCCTTCAACAGAGGAACAGAATATGTGCTGCTCGCTTAGGTTGGCGCCTAGACGGAGTGCCTGTACGAGGGCATCGGCCAGTTCCTGATCCAGCGAGGAGTGCGTGATAAAGATCCGGGGAGACTTCACCTGGACTTCTTGGTACGACCCTTCGCCGCACGGGTTACGAGGGAGGTCGTTGGAACGCGAAGGTGCAGCCGCTCGGAGTTTCCTTTGCGCACTACAACTACGGCGGACCCGGTCCCCTTCTTCACGACTTGCTCAGTCCAAGCACCATCCTGGGTGGCTCGAGCAGAAGTCACCGGCGGTCTCCTTGCGACGACATAGACCCATGCTAGGGCAGTTGCTACAGCGACGGCTCGCTCGCCGCGCCGCTCAACGCAGACCTATGACGGTACCCCCGCGGACCGACGCAAGGGCGGCCGCAGGCAGGCCCAGCTGATCCTCAGCTTCAGGTGGTGCCGGGATACCTGGACCAGCGGCACCGTGAGGTAGACGCCGGCGTGGACGGCTACCAATCGCTCATCAAGCAGAAGCGGCCGTTAGACGAGGCGCCGCCACGGGATGCGTCGCGGCCGGACTGGAACGGCGCCTCGGGCCGCCCGCTCAGGGCCACTGTGCTCGTGGCTGCTCCTGGCTCGGCCTCCTCTTGTCCCGCCGGCCGCCGGGGCCCTCGATTTGTCTGAGTCGCAACCTGGTCCCCGCCGAGCGGCAGCGGCTACGGCCGTTGCTGCACGGCGACGGGTTGTCTCAGGGTGCGGCCGCGGGCGGGGGCGCGCTCTTGATGCTGTCGGCGAGGCCGTCGAGCAGGGGCTGCAGGACGCTCTGATGTAAAAGTTCGACGAGGGCAACAGCGAGCGACCCGAGGAGTTGGCCGGCGGCCGTCGCTGCCTGCGCGAGCAGGCCGGGCGCGAGGAGCGCGACGACGGCGAGGGCGCCGAGGGCCAGGAGCTTTAGCGCGTTGCCGTTGCTGTGACGTCGTCGGGCTGCGCGGGTGGTCATGCGCCGAGCCCGGCGGCCGTCAGCAGGTCGGCCATCGTGAACGAGCCGGGGGTGGGGCCGAGGGTGGGGGTCCAGTCGGGTTGGGCGCGCAGGGAGCTGGCGCGGTCGTGGTGGGCGATGCCCACGAGGGTCTCGGCGACGATGCGTCCGCCGACCGGGCCTAGGTGCTGCCCGCCACCGGCCTCGGCCTCCTTGAGGATCCAGAACCAGAGCGGGGCGGGGTGCGGCAGGCCGGCCTGAACGGTCGTGGCGGGTTCGCCGGTGGCCGCGGCGACGGCGGCGGCGACGTCCTCGCCGCTGGGCAGGGCGAGCGCGTTGCCGCGCAGGAGGTTCAGCAGGGCCAGCGGTCGGCCGGCGCGGTCAATGGCCGGGGGCAGGGCACTGAACGCGGGCGACAGCTTGGTGTCGAAAGCACGGGCGACCTGGGTGTGCCCTGGGGCGCTGGCAGGCAGCCCGTCGAAGAAGCGGGACCACTGGATGTCCCAGCCGGCGGGCAGGGGCCGGCGGCCTCGCAAGTCCTCGCCGCTGGCGGTGAAAACGGGCAGCGGCGCGAGTGCTGCGTTGAGCTGGTAGGCGTCGCGGACCAGGCTGTGGCCGAACCGGTAGGCGGCGACGGAGAACTCGAGCGGCATCCAGGCGCGGCTGCGGACCTTGTAGAGCTCGAGGTCGGCCTCAAGACCAGTGGCCGCGTCTTTACGGCGGGTCTTCCTGGGGTGCAGGACGTCGTCTGCGAGCGGTTGGCCGACGATGCGGGGCAGGAACTCGCGCAGGACGATCCACTGGTAGTGCCAGCGGACCAGCGTGGCGATCTGGGGGAAGCCGGGCTGTCCGGGCGCCTCGGGGGAGGCGCCCCAGCCGGGGGTGGGGGTGGCGGGCACGCCGCCGACCAGGGCGGGGTCGGCGCGGACCCGGTCGACGACGGCGTTGTGGAAGCGCAGGAACGCCAGGTGCAGCTGGGTGATGATCGTCTGGACGTCGTTGCGGGGGTCGCCGACGAGGGCGATGCCGTCCTGGTTGCGAGGCAGGTCGCCGGCGGTGCCGGGCGCGGCGCCGATGAGGAGCTTGTCCGGGTCGTCCTTCTGGTAGAGCCACGGGGAGACGGCCGGGCCGCCGCCGTAGACGCTGTCGAGGTCGAAGCGGGGAGTGCGGAAGTTCTCGAGCCCGTCGGGGTCGGTCGCGCCGGTAAGCAGCGAGACCGGGTCGAAGGTGATGTCGTGGTCGATGAACTGCCCGAAGTAGGTGTAGCCGGCCGGTAGGCCCGGGACGTCCCCGGCTCCAGCGGCGCTCCAGTTGCCGGCCGACCCGGCGGCGGGGCCGGTGTCGACCATCTGCTGGGCTACGGCGAGGAGCTGCTCCTCGGTGAGCGAAAGCGGGGGGAGGTGGCGGAACAGACGGCCGAAGCGGCCGGTGTCGTGCAGCGACCTGGGGACGCGGTCGATGCCGCGCGGGCGGGCGCCGCCGTGGTGATCGAGCGGGGCGGCCCCCGGCGGGGGGACGGCGGCCGAGGCGCCAGTGTCTGCGGTCATGAGGGGGGTCCTTCGGTGTCGGGCGGCCCGTCCGGCGGCCCGTCCTGCGCGTGTCCGCTTGCACGGTTGCAAGCGGAGTTCTACTGTCGAACGACGCTACGGGACGGATTCGACATGCGCAAGCACTGGCCACTTATGCAAGTTCCGCATCGGTGACGCGGGCCTCCTTCGACGCCGAGGGCTTCTTTCACGCCCTCGACGCCCAGCGCGTTTCGCGCAAGCTGCTGTGGAAGCACGTTGCCGAACAGGCCAAGGTGAGTCAGTCGACGCTGACCCGCCTCGCCCAGGGCAAGCGGCCCGACGTCGACAGCCTCGCAGCGCTCGTCGATTGGGCGGGGCTCAAGGCCGACGACTTTGTGGTGCGGGTGCACGGGCAACGGGAGGCTGAGCCTCTCGCGATGATCAGCACCTACCTGCGGGCCGACCAGAACCTCAGCCCTGAGGCGGCCAGGGCCCTCGAGTCGGTGGTGCGGGCGACGTACCAGGCGCTGCGGCAGCAGTAGGTGGGGCAGTTCCGGCGCGGCTTCACGAGCGAGGCCGAGCGGCTGGCCGCCGAGCTGCGCACCGAGCTCGGGATCGGGCTGTACCGCCGGCTCGACCCGTACGCGCTGGCCGACCGCTTAGCCGTCCCGGTCTGGTCGCTCGACCAGCTCCCGAATGTTCAGGCGGCGGTCGCCGTCCTGCACGGCTCGGAGGCCGCGGCGTTCAGCGCGATGACCGTCTTCGACGGAGCGTCCCGCGTCATCGTGCACAACACCTCGCACGCCCCGGCCCGGCAGGCCAGCAACCTCTGCCACGAGCTCGCCCACGGAGCGCTGCTCCACCCGGCGACGTCGGCCCTGGACGCCTACGGATGCCGCGAATGGGACGGCGACATCGAGCAGGAAGCGACGTTCCTGGCCGGGGCCCTTCTTATCCCGAGCAAGGCGATCTGGTGGGCGGCTAAGCAGGGCACTCCCAGGCACGACATCGCCGAGCAGTACGGATGCAGCGTCGAGATGGTCCAGATGCGGCTCAACCTCACGGGCGCAGGCAAGCGATTCCGCCAAGCCTGACCGGCGGCTCCACGCCATCAACCGCGCGGCACGCCGCCGCCCGAACGACAGCGGGTCCGGCGGGCCGGCGTGAAAATCTCCGGCATCAAGTGAGCTTCTCCTCCGGATCAGGACGAAGGATCCCCGCGAGGTCAGCGCCGCAGTTCGAACGAGTGGAGCGGCGCTTCCGAACGGACTTTCTGCCGGGAGCTGAGGCCCTGGGCGGTGACACTCCGCCGGCGTCTGTGGCTTGACGCGTGCATGTGCCCATCTCCGCAGGCCGCAGCAGCCCGCTAGACCCCCGCCTAGGGGTCCCGGCGCCTGCGCGTCGGGCAGTCCGTTGCTGGGCAGCCGCAGGGAGCTGAGGGAGTTCCTTGCTGGAGCCGTCTCGCCGCGCCCGTGCGCCTCGTGACGTCGGTGCGGAGGGCGCGTACATGCAGACGGCGGGGGTGGTGATGTCACGGGTCGCGACGCCGGCGGCCGTTGGCGGACTCGACGCAGTAGCGGGTCGGGTCGGGCCAGGGCAGGAGCCGTAGCGGCGAAGGAAACCAGAGTCAAGGTCAGGCAGGAGTGTTCTTAGCCCTCCCTACTCCGAACGGATTGCAACCTCGGGCCGCCCGCCGGTTCTAGTAGGGACTCGTCCTGTCGCAGGGCAACTTGAACTCCGGGCTCTCGTTGTAGCCACCACCGTACCGACCACCATACGTGTCGTCCGTTGCCGTACCTACACCGGCCGTTCGAAATGTCCGCTTACGGGTGCCCGGGCAACTGTTCTGTGCGGTCTGGTCCTCGTACGGTTCATATGACAAACCACTGTTGCCCTGGGCGACCGTAACCCACTCGTCTCTCTGGAAACGCTTCGTGTGCTTCCACTGGATTGCGGCTATGACGCGCTGCCGCTGCCACCCGAACGAACCGTTGCAAGCCTGGTAGGCAAGGCCAACGATTACCGTCTGGCTGGAGCCAGGACTTCTGGGGCCGACCAACGGGTCGGTGACGTCGCCATCACATGTCCATTGCTGCTGCGTCAGGGTTGTGACGGAGTAGCCGCCTGAGACAATTCCTGTGGACGGTACGAAGTCCGCGCCGGTGACGGCGTCCTCGAAGGTTGGCCAACCACTGTCGTAGCCGGCGGGGTCGTATGTGGCGCAGTCATCTACGGCCAACTGCTCGCATTGTTGGTCGTAGCTCACAAGTGTTTGCTCGTAAGCCGTCAGCCCCTGTGCCTGCGCTGGACTCGCACCCAGCATGCACGCCGCGGAAGTCACTGCCCCGAGCGACAGCAGGAGCGCCAATCGCCGCATTGCGGGCACGCCGGTTCTGCGAATGACGCGCATGACTCCTCCTACTTCGGGCGAACCCGAATGTCCCCAGCCCAAGCTTTCGAATAGTTGGGACCGTAGGCACTTCGGGTATGTCGCGTCGAGCGTCCTGCTGGAAATAGTCAGATAGGGCTACCAGCAGAAGGGACACACCGCCTGAAGTCAGCAGATTCCACGTCCATTTCTATCCTGGCGAGAACAGCGATTGCTGGGCCTACACGCGTGCTCTATCGTCCCGGCATGAGCGACGTGGTGGTACCGGAGGCGCTCCTCGAAGAGGTCAAGCGGCATCTACGGGCGGCGCTTTCGGCTCTAAAGCCTGCGGCAGAGCATCCCGCACACAAGGACGTCATCGCGGCGCTCGTGCTTCTTCTATCGGCTACGGGCGGATGGCGCTATGGCGGTGACGCTCCCTTGGAAACGCCCGGGGACCCCCAGAGCCCCCCTTGAGCGCCTCGGCGGCGCGCCCGTGCGATGTGGGCGTCATCGGTGCGTCAAGTCATACGAGGATGTTCCTGGGCGGTGTCAGTGGTGCGCTCGCCTGCGGAGGCCACGGCCGAGAGCGCACTTCAGTCACCATCGCTGTCGGGCAGGGCGGCCGGGACTGGCGCTGGGGGAGTTTGCCAGCCGCGTAGGCGCATATTAAGAGCGCGCGATAGCCGGTCCTGACTGGTCACGCGGTGGTCACAGGAACCTCGGGCAAGGCCGGTAACTGGCGGACCGCCTCGGACGCGGCCACAGGAAGGAAAGCGGCCCTGACCTGCCGAAATACAGCACTGGGAGCCACTAGCGGTCAGTGACGGCCACCGACTCGCGGGAGTTCAAATCCCACCGCCACCGCCAACCGAGCAGTCTCGCCCCCGTCGTCCCGCGACGGGGGCGCGGTGCTCCCCGGGGGGAGCGAGGCGCCGGTCACCCCGACCCACGCAGCGCCGCGACCAGCTGCTCCACCGTCGGGGCGCCGCGCAGCCCGTCCGGCGTCCGGAACACCCGGCACGAGAGCCCGACCGGGTCGGACTCCTGCGCGAAGGGGTCCAGGCCGTCGAGGAGCACCGTCGGCGACCCGCGGAAGCGGAGCCGTTCGGCGTCCTCCCCGGTCGCCACCTCCACCAGCGCGATGTCGGCGTCGACGCCGGCGAGCGGGAGTGCCTGGCGCAACCGCGCCTCGGTCTCCTGCCAGTTGGGACAGCCGGCGAACCAGAGCAGCTCCACCTGCACCCGCGCGACTGTCACGCCGGGTCCTTCGGACCGGGGGTCGTCCGCGCGGTCCGGGGACCGGTCCTGCTCGTCCGCGAGCTGGTCGCGGCGGTCCACCTCGGCGTCCCGCTCGTCTGCGTCCCGCTGACCTGGCACGTCGCCTCCCGATCCGCACGCGTCCACGGGGAGTACGAGGCTACGGGACGCCTCAAGACCGAGGCTGAACCGATCGATACAGGACATGTGATCCCCCGCGACGACCCGACGCAGCCGGCGCTGGACCGCGCCTACGCGGACTACCGCGCGGCCATGACCAGCTGGCGCGCCGCGTCCAAGGCCGGCAACGCCGACAGCGCCGAGCGCGCCGCGGAGCAGCTGCTGCGTGCACGCGTCGTCCTCTACCGCAGCCTGGTCGCCACCGGCTGGCAGCCGCCGCCGGACGTCGCGGTGCAGCTCGAGCGGGACGTCGCCCTCGTCGACGTTCCCGTGGACTTCGAGGCGCTGCTCTCCGTCTGACCCGGCACGGCGCCACGTGAACAGGTCGTGAACCGCCGGTCAGGACCGTGCAGGGAGGCGGACCGGGGTCGGGCTCCAGGGGTCGACCCCGGAGGCCCCCATGACCAGCCTCGTACCTCTGGCGCCCGCCCCCCACGGCGCGCCCGGGACCGCGCACACCGAGATCGGCGTCCTGGCCCAGCTGCTGCCGGAGCTGCCCGCGTCGGCGACGGTCGCCGAGGTGGACGAGCTCTTCCGCCGCCGCCCCGACCTGCAGGGCGCGGGGGTCATCAGGCCGTCGCGGCCCGTACGGCGAGCTGACGGGCGAGGACGACGCCGAGGACGGGCAGCGCGGCGGCCACGGCGAAGCCCGCGGTGGCGCTGGTCGGCAGCGCCAGGGCGAGGGCGCCGCCGAGCACCCAGGCGAGCTGCAGCGCGGTCTCGGACCGCGCGAAGGCCGTGCTCAGGGAGCGCGCCGGCACGTGCGCCTGCACGGCGGCGTCCAGCGCGAACTTCGACAGCGACACCGCCGCGCCGGTCGCCCCCGCGGCGGCCACGACCCAGGCGGAGGTCGACAGCAGCGCCGCCAGCAGGCAGGTGAGGAAGGGCAGCCCGAGCGCCAGGACTCCCAGCAGTCGGGACGCCCGCTCCGGCAGTCGCGCCGCGAGACCGGTGCCGGCGAGCTGGCCCACGGCGGCGGCGGCCACGACGGCGGCGACCAGGGCGCCGGAGGCCTGCTCGGCGCGCAGCAGGAACGCCAGGAAGATCGTGAGCAGGCCGGCCAACGCGCGCAGGGCGATCGCCGTGGCCAGCGGGCCCGTGACGCGCACGGCGGTGCGCGACAGCCGGAAGCGGGCGGTCGCGGCCAGCGACGTCCCACGCTGGGAGTCCACGTGGCCGGGCAGCCGCAGGGACAGCACGCCGCCGGTGAGCAGCAGCAGGCTGGCCAGCCGCAGCACCCAGTCCGACGAGGTGACCGCCGCGATGCCCGAGCCCAGGGCTGCGGCTGCGGCCCCCGCGGCGACGGCGGCGACGTTGAGGCGCGCGTTGGCGGAGACCAGCCCCACGGCCGGCGGTCGTACGCGCGGGACGGCGGCGCAGCGGGCGACGCCGTACGCCCGCGACAGCACGAGGACCGCGAGGGCGAGCGGGTAGAGGCCGAGCGAGGCGGTCGCTCCGGCCATGACCCACGTGAGCAGCCCGCGCCCGCCGGTCGTCACGGCGAGCACGTTGCGGCGGCCGTGCGGGAAGCGGTCCAGCAGCGGTCCGGCGACGGGCACGAGCAGCGCGAACGGCAGCATCGTCAGCAGCAGGTAGAGCCCGACGCTGGTCCGCGCCTCCCCGAGCGGCACGTCGAAGAACAGCGTCCCGGCCAGCGCGACGGCCACCAGCGCGTCGCCCGCGGCGTGGAGCGCGTGCACGGTGATCAGCGCCGAGAGCCCGCTGCGGTCAGCCCCATCGGCGCGGGCAGCAGACCGCACCCGGCGCACCGCCCCGCGCGAGAGCCGCCTCGAGAGGTCGACGGGCCGTGGCACCCGCCCATCCTCACCGACAGACGCCGAGAGCCGCCCCCGGACGGCGGGAGCGGCTCTCGAACTGGCGGAGGATGCGAGATTCGAACTCGCGAGGGGTTGCCCCCAACACGCTTTCCAAGCGTGCGCCATAGGCCAACTAGGCGAATCCTCCGTCGACGATCCTAGCGGAGCCGGGGGCCGCGACGGGACCGGTAGGGTCGACCGCAGACCCCTCGTGCGGCGCCCATCCCGCTGAACCCCCCCAGGGCCGGAAGGCAGCAAGGGCAGGCAGGCTCTGGGCGGGTGTGCGAGGGGTCCTCGACTTGTCTTGGAGGACGCGTGGGTCTGGCGCTCTACCGCAAGTACCGCCCCGCCAGCTTTGCCGAGGTCATGGGGCAGGCCCACGTCACCGAGCCGCTGCGGCAGGCGCTGACCAACGGCCGGATCAGCCACGCCTACCTGTTCAGCGGGCCGCGCGGCTGCGGCAAGACCTCCAGCGCCCGGATCATGGCGCGCTCGCTGAACTGCGCGCAGGGTCCGACGCCGGACCCGTGCAACACCTGCGACTCGTGCGTCGCGCTGGCGCCGAACGGCCCCGGCTCGCTCGACGTCATCGAGATCGACGCGGCGTCGCACAACGGCGTCGACGACGCCCGCGACCTGCGCGAGCGGGCCTTCTTCGCCCCGGTGTCCAGCCGCTTCAAGGTCTACATCATCGACGAGGCGCACATGGTCACGACGGCGGCGTTCAACGCGCTGCTGAAGCTGGTCGAGGAGCCGCCCGACTTCGTGAAGTTCGTCTTCGCGACGACCGAGCCCGAGAACGTCCTGCAGACCATCCGCTCGCGCACGCACCACTACCCGTTCCGGCTGATGTCGCCGAAGTCGCTGACCGACCTGCTCACGTCGGTCACCGAGTCCGAGGGGATCGCGGTCGACAGCACCGTCATCCCCCTGGTCGTACGCGCCGCAGCCGGCAGTGCGCGCGACGGCCTGTCGATCCTGGACCAGGTGCTGGCCTCCGCCGGGGCGGACGGCGTGACGCGCGAGGGCGCTGCGGCGCTGCTGGGCGTCACCCCCGACGCGCTGCTCGACGGGATCGTCGACGCCTTCGCCGCGCACGACGCGGCGGCGGTGTTCGGCCTGCTGGACCAGGTGATGGAGGGCGGTCACGACCCGCGGCGCTTCGCCACCGACGTGCTCGAGCGGCTGCGCGACCTCATCGTGCTGGACGCGGTGCCCGACGCCGGTTCGACCGGACTGCTCGACTGCCCGGCCGACCAGCTCGAGCGGATGGGCCGCCAGTCGGTGGCCATGGGCACGGCCGGGCTGTCCCGCGCGGCCGACCTGTTCCACGCCGGACTGGTCGAGATGCGCGGCAAGACCACGCCGCGGCTGCTGCTGGAGCTGGTCTGCGCGCGGGTGCTGCTGCCGGCCACGACCGATGAGAGCTCGGCGGTGCTGGCCCGGCTCGAGCGCCTGGAACGGCGCTTCGACATCGCGGGCGCGCCGGCGTCGGCCCCGGCCCGCCCCTCGGGTCCACCGCCGATCCCGCCGGTCAGCGCCCCGCCGGCCGCCCCGCCTCCGCCGACCCCCGCTCCCGTGCGGCCGCCCGTCCAGCCGCCGCGCACCGCGCCCGAGCCGGCCGCCCCGCAGGCCTGGCCGACCCCGGCCGCGCTGGGCGCCCCGGCAGCGGCCCCGTCGACAGAGCCCGCGGCACCCGCGGCACCGGTGGCCGCGGGGGGCATCGACGCCGCCGCCCTGCGCGCCGCGTGGGACACCGTCCTGGCCGCGGTCAAGACCCGAAAGCGCACCGCCCACGCCCAGCTCGCGGACGCGACCGTCGCGCAGGTCACCGGCTCGACGCTGGTGCTGGCCTTCCAGCACGCCCCGATCCTGCGCCAGTTCCAGGCCGGCACCGGCCCGGACGTCCTGAAGGAGGCGCTGCAGGAGACCCTCGGCGCCGGGCTGGACCTGCGCTGCGTGCTGCACGAGAGCCTGGCGCCGCACGATGCCGGACCCCGCACGCCGTCGGCCGCACCGGCGCCGCCGCCGGTCGAGACGGGCTTCGCCCCCGGTGACGAGGCGGTGCCCGACGACCCGGACGCGCCACCGGAGGCCTCGGCGCCGAAGGGCGAGGACGCCGCGCTGCGGCTGGTCGTCGACCAGCTCGGCGGCAAGGTCGTGAGCACCACCGGCGACGTCTGAGCCGGGCGGGACACCTCCCCGTACGCTCCGCTCCAACCACCCCGCAGGCGAGGAGACCCCGATGGCCGGCCCCGGACAGCCGAACATGCAGCAGCTCATGAAGCAGGCGCAGAAGATGCAGGCGCAGCTCGTGGAGGCGCAGGCCAAGCTCGCCGAGACCGAGGTCGCCGGCAGTGCCGGCGGTGGCCTGGTCAGCGCGGTCGTCACCGGGTCCGGCGAGTTCGTCAGCATCAAGATCGACCCGAAGGCCGTGGACCCGGACGACGTGGAGAGCCTGGAGGACCTCGTCGTCGCGGCGATCCGCGACGCGGCGAACAACGCGCAGGAGCTGCAGCAGACGACCATGGGCCCGCTGGCCGGCGGGCTGGGCGGCCTCGGCCTGCCCGGGATGTAGCCCCCTGACATGATCCGCAGAAGGCGCTGGCGCCGACATGTATGAAGGCGCGGTCCAGGACCTCATCGACGAGCTGGGGCGACTGCCCGGCGTCGGTCCGAAGAGCGCGCAGCGCATCGCCTTCCACCTGCTCGCCGCCGACGCCGCAGACGTGCGCCGGCTCGTGGTGGCCCTGACCGAGGTCAAGGACAAGGTCCGGTTCTGCCGGATCTGCGGCAACGTCAGCGAGCAGGACGAGTGCCGCGTCTGCCGCGACCCGCGTCGTGACCTCACGGTCATCTGCGTGGTCGAGGAG
>JBKJQQ010000154.1:0-5207 GCA_046593875.1 Mycobacteriales bacterium
GGGGCGCTCGCGCTCGGCGTGAACACCGTCGGCGGCCAGCTCGTCTACGCCCCCGTCGGCGAGGCGCACGGCCTGCCTACGGCGAACCTGCACGAGGTCCTCGTCTGAGCGTGCTCGCGGCCGAGCCGGTCGCCGCCCGGGCCGTCGAGGTCTACCTGGACCACCTGGCGGTCGAGCGCGGGCTGGCGGCCAACACGCTGTCGTCCTACCGGCGCGACCTGTCCCGCTGGCTCGACTTCCTGAGGGGCGTCGGCCGGTCACGCCTGTCCGAGGTGGCGGAGGTCGACGTCGCGTCGTTCCTGGCGGCGCTGCGGACCGGGGACGAGCAGCACCCGCCCCTGTCGGCGTCGTCCGCGGGCCGGGCCGTCGTCGCCGTGCGCGGCCTGCACCGCTTCGCCCTCCGCGAGGGCTGGACGACCGTCGACGTCGCTCACGAGGTGCGCCCGCCGGCGCCGGCCCGCCGCCTGCCCAAGGCGATCAGCGTCAGCCAGGTCGAGGCGCTGCTGAGCGCGCCGGACACCGAGACCCCGCTGGGGCTGCGCGACCGGGCGTTGCTCGAGCTGCTGTACGGCACGGGGGCGCGCATCAGCGAGGCGATCGGCCTGGACGTCGACGACCTGGACCGGGCCGCCGGCCTGGTCCGGCTGGACGGCAAGGGGGGCAAGCAGCGCGTGGTCCCCGTCGGGTCGTACGCCGCGGCCGCGGTCGAGGCCTACCTCGTACGCGCGCGTCCGACACTGGCCGCCCGAGGGCCGGCGCTGTTCCTCAACGCCCGAGGCGGGCGGCTGTCGCGGCAGAGCGCGTGGACGGTGCTCCGGGCGGCGGCGGTACGGGCCGGCATCCCCGGGGAGGTGTCGCCGCACACGCTGCGGCACTGTTTCGCGACGCACCTGCTCGACGGCGGCGCCGACGTGCGCGTCGTGCAGGAGCTGCTCGGCCACGCCTCGGTGACGACGACGCAGGTCTACACGCTGGTGACCGTCGACCGGCTCCGCGAGGTGTACGCGACCGCCCACCCCCGGGCCCGCTCCTGACCGGTCACCCGCTCCCGGCTGGCGATGACGTCGGGGGGTCGAGCGGGCGAGATCGTCACATCGCCGGGACCCGGCGCGGCTCGCGGTCGTTGATCCGTCCTGCCCGCTCCCCGTAGAGTCCCGCGCGACACGCGCCGGCCGAGACCGAGCGCGCCCCCACCTCGGCAACGCGATCTGGAGAACCCGTGCCCAAGGCGACATCCGGCGGCAAGGCTGCGCGTCCTGCGGCGGCCCCCGGTCGTACGGTCGCCGCGCCCGGCCGCACCGTGAAGGCGCCCGCGGCGAAGGCGCCCGCCAAGACCGCTGCCAGGCCGGCGGCGAAGGCCCTCGCGAAGGCTCCCGCGAAGGCTCCGACCAGGGCTCCCGCCGCCAAGGCCCCCGCTGCCCGCAAGGCCGCGGCCGGGCGCGACCTGGCCAGCGCCGCCGAGGCCGCTCGTACCGTCGCCAAAGCGGCCCCCTCCGGCGGCGAGGGCACCATCCCCGCCAGCGAGGCCCGCGCCCGCGCGGCCGGCGTCGGGCCGACCGGCCGCAAGAAGCCGGTCATCCCGGAGCCCAAGGTCCTCAAGAAGCACGGCCCTGCGCGCATCCTCGCGATGTGCAACCAGAAGGGCGGCGTCGGCAAGACCACGACGACCATCAACCTGGGCGCCTCGCTGGCCGAGCTCGGCCGCAAGGTGCTGCTCGTCGACTTCGACCCGCAGGGCGCGCTGTCGGTCGGGCTCGGCGTCAACCCGCTCGCGCTCGAGCAGACCGTCCACAACCTGCTCATGGAGCCTGGCGTCACCGCCGAGGACGTGCTCCTGCGCACCGACATCCCGGGCCTGGACCTGCTGCCGAGCAACATCGACCTGTCGGCCGCCGAGGTGCAGCTGGTCAACGAGGTCGCCCGCGAGCAGACGCTGGCCCGCGCGCTGGCGCCGATCGCGCCGGACTACGACGTCATCCTCGTGGACTGCCAGCCGAGCCTGGGCCTGCTGACGGTCAACGCGCTGACCGCCGCGCACGGCGTCATCATCCCGACCGAGTGCGAGTTCTTCGCGCTGCGCGGCGTCGCGCTGCTCATCCAGACGATCGAGAAGATCCGCGAGCGGCTCAACCCCGACCTCGAGCTCGAGGGCATCCTCGCGACGATGTACGACTCCCGCACGCTGCACGGCCGCGAGGTGCTCGCCCGCATCGTCGAGGCCTTCGGCGACCGGGTCTTCCATACCGTCATCAACCGCACGGTCCGCTTCCCGGAGACGACCGTGGCGGGCGAGCCGATCACGACGTACGCCTCGTCGTCCGCCGGGGCCACGGCCTACCGAGAGCTGGCCAAGGAGCTGCTCGCGCGATGAGTCCCACCCTGAGGGCCTGATGCTCTACGCCCTTGGCGATCCCGTCTCGTTGGTCCTCCTGGCGATCTCGTTCGTCGTCGCGGTGACCCTGCACGGGTGGGTCCAGTCCGTCGTGGCCAAGCGGCACGGCGACCGCACGGTCGTGGCCGAGCGGCGCACCGCCCCCGACCCGCGACGCCACCTCGACCCCTTCGGCGCCGTGGCGGCGGCCATCGCCGGCATCGGCTGGTCCAGGCCGGTCGAGGCGCCGGACCGCCGGCGGCGCGGGGCGCTCGTCCAGGTTCTGCTGGCCGGCGCGGTCGCCAACATCGTGGTCGGTCTCGGCGCGTTGGCCGCGCTCGGTGCCGTGTCGAACGTGGCGGCGGTGTTCGGCCCGAGCCGGCTGCTGCAGTCCGGCGTCGGCGGGGACCTGGGTGCGCGGGCGCTGCTGCTGTTCGGGCTGGCCAACCTCATGACCGGACTGCTCAGCCTGGTGCCGATCCCGCCGCTGTCGGGCGGCCGGCTGCTGTTCGGGCTCGCTCCGCGCACCCCCGGCTGGCAGAAGGCGGAGCATCAGCTGGACGAGCGCAACATCGGCATCGCGGTCCTGCTTGCGCTGCTGCTCATCCCGCTCGGTGGCCCGCAAGCCCTCCTCCCCACCATCCTGGACACCCTCGCCGGGCCGCTCGTCCGCCTCGTCACCGGTGCCTAGGGCAGATGTGGCAGCTGCGGTGACCGAGCACGTCTTCTCGGTCCACCTCGACGAGTACGAGGGGCCGTTCGACCTGCTGCTCGGCCTGATCGCCAAGCACCAGCTCGACGTGACGACGCTCGCGCTGTCGAAGGTGACCGACGAGTTCATCGGGCACATCCGGGCGCTGGGCAGCAGCTGGGACCTCGGCCAGGCAACCGAGTTCCTCGTCGTGGCAGCCACTCTGCTCGATCTGAAGGCCGCGCGGCTGCTGCCGTCTGCGGCCGTCGAGGACGAGGAGGACCTGGCGCTGCTCGAGGCGCGGGACCTGCTCTTCGCCCGGCTGCTGCAGTACCGCGCCTACAAGCAGGCCGCCGCGCAGTTCGCGCTGATGATGGCGGGGGAGGCGCAGCGCTACCCGCGGTCGGTGTCGATGGAGCCGCAGTTCGCCGGACTGCTGCCCGAGGTGCTGCTCGGCCTGGGACCGGCGCAGTTTGCGCTGCTGGCCGCCCGGGCGCTCGCACCGAAGACCGAGCTCGAGGTCGCCGTCGACCACGTGCACGGCGGCACCGTCAGCGTCCGCGAGCAGACGGCGCTGCTGCGCGAGCGGCTGCGTCGTACGGGCAGCGGGTCGTTCCGCAGCCTCACGGCGGACTGCAACGGCACGCTCGAGGTGGTGGCCCGCTTCCTCGGTCTGCTCGAGCTCTACCGCGAGGGCGTCGTCGCCTTCGAGCAGGCCGAGGCACTGGGGGACCTGCACGTGCGCTGGACGGGGGAGGTCGGCCATGAGTGAGGGACAGCCTGAGCTGAGGGCGGTGCTGGAGGCGATCCTGCTCGTCACCGACGAGCCGGTGCCGGCGACGACGCTGGCGCAGGTCGCCGAGCGGCCGACGGCCGAGGTCGAGCAGGTGCTGCAGGGGCTGGTCGGTGACTACGTCTCCTCGGGTCGCGGCTTCGAGCTCCGCCTGGTCGCCGGCGGCTGGCGGCTCTACACGCGGCCGGAGTGCGCGCCGTACGTCGAGCGCTTCGTCGTGGACGGCCAGCAGGCGCGGCTCACGCAGGCCGCGCTGGAGACGCTGTCGGTCATCGCCTACCGGCAGCCGGTCACCCGCTCGCGGGTCAGCGCGGTCCGTGGCGTCAACGTCGACGGCGTCATCCGTACCCTTCTTGCACGAGGGCTCATCGCCGAGGCCGGGCAGGACCCGGACAGCGCCGGCACCCTCTACCGCACGACACCGCTGTTCCTGGAGCGGCTGGGCCTGCAGGACCTCACCGAGCTGCCGGCCCTCGCACCGCTCCTGCCCGAGCTCTCCGAGCTCGACGACGACACGACGTAGGGATCCCAGATGGAACAGCGCAGCACGGAGGGCATCCGCCTGCAGAAGGTCCTGGCCGCCGCCGGCATCGGCTCGCGGCGCGCCTGCGAGGCGATGATCGAGGCCGGTCGCGTGTCGGTGAACGACGAGCCGGTGCTCGAGCAGGGCCGTCGCGTCGACCCCGAGGTCGACGTGATCCGGGTCGACTCGATGCGCATCAACACCGCCGCCGGCAACGTCTACCTCGCGATGAACAAGCCGCGCGGCTATGTCACGGCCATGACCGACCCCGAGGGCCGGCCGACCGTCGGTGACCTGGTGCGCGACCGGGTCGAGCGGCTGTTCCACGTCGGCCGGCTCGACGCCGACACCGAGGGCCTGCTGCTGCTCACCAACGACGGCGAGCTGGCCCACCGGCTGTCGCACCCGTCGTACGAGGTGCCGAAGACCTACCTGGCCGAGGTGCTCGGTCCGATGGAGAAGGGCGTCGGCAAGCGCCTGCGCGAGGGCGTCGAGCTCGACGACGGCATCTGCCGCTTCGACGCGTTCAAGATCGTCGACTCCAACGCCAACAAGCTGCTGCTCGAGATCGTGCTGCACGAGGGCCGCAAGCACATCGTGCGCCGTGCGCTGGCCGAGGTCGGCCACCCGGTGCAGCGGCTGCTGCGCACCGCGGTCGGCGGCGTGCAGCTCGGCTCGCAGAAGCCGGGCAAGATCCGCGTGCTGACCCGGGACGAGCTGGCCGGCGTCTTCAAGCTCGTTGGGATGTAGGCGCCAGGAGGGTCGTCAGCTGCACCTGCTGTGGTCGACGACCACAGCACCCGGGGTTCGAGCAGAACCGGGCTTCTGC
>JBKJQQ010000155.1:0-14976 GCA_046593875.1 Mycobacteriales bacterium
CTGGCCGAGGCGATCCGGGTGATGGAGGGCTCCGAGCTGGTGGCGGAGACCCTCGGCGAGCATGTCTTCGACTACTTCCTGCGCAACAAGAAGGCCGAGTGGGAGGACTACCGCCGCCAGGTCACGCCGTTCGAGCTGGACCGCTACCTCCCCGTCCTCTAGGCGGCGGCGGCGGTCAGCGCGTCGTACTGCGCGTCGGTCAGCCGTACGCCGGCCGCGGCGCAGTTCTCCTCGAGGTGGGCGACCGAGCTGGTGCCCGGGATCGGCAGCATCACGGGGGAGCGCCGCAGCAGCCAGGCCAGTGCGAGCTGGGCGTGTGTCGCCTCGTGCTCCCTCGCGATCTCGTCGAGCAGACCGCCCGGCTTGGCCAGATCACCGGCCGCGACAGGGAACCACGGAATGAAGCCGATGCCCTCGGCTTCGCAGTAGGTCAGCACCTCCTCGGACTGGCGGTTCCCGAGGTTGTAGAGGTTCTGCACCGAGACCACCTCGACGACCTTGCGGGCCTGCTCGATCTCGGCGACGGTCACCTCGGACAGGCCGATGTGCTTGATCTTGCCGGCGTCCTGCAGCTCCTTGACGGCGCCGAGCGACTCCTCGACCGGGACCTGCCCGTCGATGCGGTGCAGCTGCCACAGGTCGAGCTGCTCCACGCCGAGGCGGCGCAGGCTCATCTCGACGCACTGCCGCAGGTACTCCGGACGCGCGACCTGCTCCCACACCCCGGGACCGCTGCGGGTCAGTCCGCCCTTGGTGGCGATGACGACGTCGCCGTACGGGTGGAGCGCCTCGCGGATCAGGTCCTCGGACACGAAGGGCCCGTAGGAGTCGGCGGTGTCGATGAAGTCAACGCCGAGCTCGACGGCACGCCGCAGGACCTCCAGCGCCTCGTCGTGGTCCTTGGGCGGACCCCAGATGCCCTCGCCGGTGATGCGCATCGCGCCGTAGCCGAGGCGCCGCACGGGCAGGTCGCCGCCGAGGGAGAAGGTGCCGCTCGCGGCGACGGTCGTGGCGGTGGTCGTCATGGACGCTCCAGAGGGGTTCGGGGTCAGGGCTCCCCAAGGGCAACCCGGCTGGGGCAGGGGTGTTCCCTGGTAGCAAGAGCGCCATGGACATCCGCTTCGAGGACACGCCCGCCGGGACGCAGATCGCGATCGCGCTGACCGCCGACGAGCTCGAGGCCCTGGGCAAGGGGACGATCACGGTGACGCTGCCCGCGGGCACGCAGGGGACGTCCGGCGTCGCCCAGGTCGTGCTGTCCGGTCCCGCGTCCGGATAGACCGCCCGCGGGCTGAACCGTCCGGCCGCCAGCCGCGTACACACTGGAGTGCAGACCATGACGGACGCCGAGCGCTCTGCCCCCGCGCCCGGACTGTCCGATGAGGACGCGGTCGGCGCGGCCTACGCGGCGCACGGCGCCGAGATCTACCGCTTCCTGCTGCGCGGGCTCGGTGACGCCGGTGCGGCGCAGGACGTGGTGCAGGAGACCTTCTTGCGTGCGTGGCGGGCGCGGGAGCGCTTCGACCCCGAGCTGGCATCGCTGCGGGTGTGGCTGTTCGCCATCGCCCGCAACGCCATGCTCGACCACGCCCGTGCCAGCAAGGTGCGTCCGTGGCAGACCAACCTGGTCGACCCGCCCGCCGCTGCGCTCATGGGCGGGACGACCGAGGACGACACCGAACGGCTGGTGCACTCCTGGGTCGTCGAGGAGGCGCTGCGCCGGCTGTCCGAGGAGCACCGCACGGCCATCGTGCAGACGCACCTGCGGGAGCGGCCGTACGACGAGGTGGCCCGCGAGCTGGGTGTGCCGGTGGGCACGTTGCGCAGTCGGGTGTTCTACGGGCTCAAGGCCCTGCGGGTAGCGATGGACGAGATGGGTGTGACGCTGTGATGGGTTCGGATGAGCACCGCCTCCTGCGCGAGCTGCTGGGCACCTTCGCCCTGGGCGCCCTGCCGGAGGACGAGGCGTCCGGGCTCCGGGCGCACCTGGACGGCTGTGCAGCCTGCCGGGCAGAGCTGGCCGAGATCGCCCCGCTGGCAGCGGATCTGCGCGGTGTCGACCCGGATGCGCTGACCTCTGTGGCGACGCCTCCCATCGACCTGGGCGACCGGATCCGCGGGCAGGTCGCGGCCGAGCGCGAGCTGGTCCAGGCGCGGGAGCGTCGGACGCAGCGCCGGACCTCGGTACGTCGGAGCACGCGACGCGCGGTCGCGGCCGCAGCGGTCGTGGTCCTCGGCGCGGGCGCTCTCGGTGCCGGCACGGTGCTCGGCCGCTCCACGGCGCCCGAGCTGCAGGCCCTGCCCGCACCGTCGTCGACGGCGCCCTCCTTCGAGCGGGTGGCCCTGCGCACGGCGGTCGGGCTGCAGGCCGAGACTGCTTCGCTCGTCCCGCACACGTGGGGGGTGGAAGCCCGCTTCGAGGGCTCGGGCTTCGCTGCCGGGCGCGTCTACCGCGCCGCCTTCCGGGCGCAGGACGGCCGGATGGTGCCGGCAGGGGAGTTCCTCGGGACCGGCGCCAAGACGCTGAAGTGCAACATGCAGTCGGCGCTGCTGCGTGACGACGCGACCGGCTTCGTGGTCGTCGATGACGCCGGCGTCGAGGTGCTGACCGCATCGCTCTGACGCTGACTGCCTGACCGAGGTCACACGGCGCGGAGCGTTCCGCTCATGCTCGAGTGCGGGTCGCAGACGTAGCCGTACTCGCCTGCGGCGAAGGTGACCTCGAAGGTCTTCTTCCCTGTGCCGCTGATGTCGGTCGCCACGTCGACGCCCTCACCGGTCAGGTGGAAGTTGTGGATCTGCGAGGGGTCGTCCACGACCAGCGTGTAGGCCCCGGCGGCGACCACCTCTACGGGGTCACCGCTCTCGGTCGTCAGCGCGATCTCGAAGGCCTCGGGGTCGTCCTTCGTGCCGACGGAGCCGAGCAGCATGGCGCCGGGCTGGACCTGTGCCTCCGCGTCGGGGCCGGGTGTCGACGAGCCGCCGCAGGCGGTCAGGGCGAGAGCGGAAAGGGCTGCAGTGAGGCGGGTTCCGGTGTTCACCGGGCCCACGGTACGGCCTGCCGGGCTTGCGCGCAGGGGGGTGCGGCCCGGGTGCCCGGAACGGCGAGAAGTTTCTTTCGTCACCACTGAACGTCGGTTGTCCATGGCCCGTATTGACTACCGAACCACCACCACGACCTACCACCCAGCGCCCCGACCCGGGGCCCCTTGCCCCAGGAGAGCTCGACATGCGCCTCACCTCAAAGCCCCTTCTCGTCCTCGCGATCAGCGCTGGGACCCTCGCCGCGACCGCGACCGGTGCCACCGCCGGCTGGGGCGGCTACGACGGCGGCGGCCTCAAGACGGTCTCCTACATCAACAACGACCGCGGCACGGCCACCAACAACGCCGATGTCAACGACAACAGCTCCTGCTTCACGCCGGACCAGTACGACATGCAGCAGTTCAGCGACGCGGGCACGGCCAACCGCAACGTCCACAACGACGCCTGCTCCCTCGGCGGCAACGGCAACAAGCGTGGCGCCGACATCGGGGCGACCTTCCTCGCGACCGGCACCGGCTTCATCAGCGCCTGCCCGGACCCGGACGGCAACCTCACCGGCGGCCCGCAGTTCCGCATCCTCAAGGACACGAACGGCGACGGTCGTAACGACGCCTGCTTCCAGAGCGCCTACCAGGACCGTGGCGCGCTGGGCGTCGCTGACGTCGCCGGCGACTTCGAGTACCACGCCCGCGTCAACAACACCGGCCAGGCCGGTGCGCAGGACGTCGAGTGGGGCATGGACCGCGACGCGAACCTGCGCCTCGACGAGTTCCGCGGCGACAAGGTCAAGGTCGACTGGTCCGCCACCGGCCTCACCGGCTCCAGCTACAGCTGGTAGTCCGTTCAAGCTCTAGATCATGACCACGACGACGGCCGCGGGGCGCTTGCGCTCCGTGGCCGTCGTCGTGCTCGTGCTGGGTCTGGCCGTCTCGCCGGCCGCGGCTCATCCCGGCGAGGGCCAGCTGCCCTACCGCTACGTCGTCGCGCCGCCCGGCGTCGCCTCCGAGGGTGCCGCCGAGGCCGGAGTCAGCACGCAGCCCTTCGGGCCGGCCGGCTTCGCAGGCACCACCGACAACCAGATGCAGCTCACGCTGCCGGAGGGCGTCTTCCCGCCCCGCCCCGGCGAGACAGGCGTCCGCGTGCAGCTCGAGCAGCTCGACCCCGCACAACTGCCTCCTCTGCCAGCCGGCTTGGAGCCCGAGGGCAACGGCTACCGGGTGGGCCTGACCTACGCGCCCTCCGGCACCCCTGTCACGGCCCTGTCCGCCCCCGCGACGCTGGGCGTGGTCGCCCCTGCCGCACCCACCGACGTCCTGGAGCTCGTCGACGGACGCTGGGTGCGCGTCGCGTACACGCCCGTCGCCGAGGAGGCGGGCTTCAGCAGCGTCGTCCAGGTCGATGGGCCGATCACGCTGATGCAGGTCTACGACCCCGCGAGCGCACCCCCGCCGTCCGCGGCGGTGACCGCACCCTCCCCGTTGCCTGCCCCTGTCGCCGCTGCGCCGACCCGCGTCGAGCGCGAGCCACGTCCGCTCGTGCCCCTGGTCCTCACCGGCTTGCTGCTGGCCGCGCTGGCCGGGGGCCTGCTCGCGACACGTCGGCGTCGGCATGGCCCGCGACCGTGACCCCGAGGCGCAGGGCGGCAGTTGAGCGCACGGTCGTCGTCGCCGCCTGTGCGCCTCATCTGCCGGAGCTCCAGCGCATCGTGCAGCGCTGCGTCGGCGATGAGGCGTCGGCCGCCGCGGTGGTCCTGGAGATCGTCGCTCGCGTGGCCGCCGAGGGTGCACTGCCCCCAGCCGAGACGCTGCGTCGCGCACTCTTCCGGCGAGCGCACGACGTGCTGCTCGAACGCAGCCGTCAGGAGCGAGCTCGGGGCCCGCGGCCAGCGCCCAGCGCGCTTGCCGTCCCGCGCGCGTCGCTTCGCTGAGCCTGGCGTCCATCCCGTCCCCGCAAGCACGAGACCCCCCGGGCGAGCAGGGAGTGCCGGGTCGGCACCGCCCCGCATCGGGGGGTCTCACGCACGGAGGTCCGTGCAGGCCTGTCAGGTGACGTTGATGGTCCCGGTCATCTGGGGGTGCCGCTCACACAGGTAGTCGAACGTGCCGCCGTTCCTGAAGGTGAAGGAGAACGCCTGCCCCGTGCGCAGGTCACCGGACCCCCAGACGCCGCCGTTGCTCGTCCAGTCGTGCGTGGCCTCGTCCTGGTTGGTCGCGGTGACCGTGCTGCCGACGGGGATGTTCAGGATGCGCGGGCTGAAGGTGAAGTCCCTGATGGTGAGCGCGAACTGACCCGCGGGTGCGGGCGCGGGCGCGGCCGTCCTGGTCGGCGCGGGCGCCGGGGCCTTGGTCGCCGTCCGCGTCGGCGAGGGCTCGGAGGCGGGCTTGGGAGCCGACTGCGTGGTCTGCTGCGTCTTGGGCTGGGCGTTCTGCGGCGCCGCGGCCGGCGCCGACGTCTTCACCGCCGTCGTGCTCGCCGCCTTCGTGGCGGTCGGCTTGGCCGGCGCGGACGTGGCGACCGGGTCCCCGGCCTCCTCCGCGGTCGGGGCGCCGGAGGGCTGATCGGCCTCCGGGCTGGAGCTCGTCTCCACCGAGGGCGGCAGAGCGGTGGACCGGCGGTCCGCATCGTCGGAGCAGGCCGCGACGAAGGTGAGGGACAGCAGGCCAGCGGCGATCATCCGGCGCGACATGGTCTAGCGCCGCTTCGCCGCGGCGGGGGCCGCCTTGACGACCACGGTGCCGGCCATGCCGGAGCCCGGGCCGCCGTGGATGGTGCAGTGGTAGCGGTACGTGCCGGGCTTGCGGAAGGTCTGCTTGTAGGTCGTCGCCGCCGTGAAGCCGCACTCCGCCAGACCGGTGCCCAGGCCGTAGATGCCCGCCCCTCCGCAGCCGGGGTGGGAGTTGAAGGTCCCCTTGTCGTCCTCGACGTTGTGCGGTCGGGTCGAGGTGGTCTCCCACTTCCAGGTGACGGTCGCGGTGCCTTCCTTATTGAGCTGGAGGACGACGTTCTTGGCCTCGAAGGACAGCGGCGCGTCCTTGAGCAGGACGGTCGCCTCGCTGGGCGGCGGCGGAGCCGCGGCCGCGGACGGCAGCAGGCCGGCGACAGGCACCAGCGCGGCGAGGAGAAGGACGGAGCGACGGTTCATGGTGTCTCCTTGGCGGGCCGAGAAGTCCTCGGCACGATGGGATTCGACGTGCGGCGCCGGACACCTGCAGGACCCGTCGTCCTGGTGCCGGATGAACGCCCTAGCGGTGGGCGCCGTAAGCACCCCCGACGTGCCCTGTCTCCGCACCCCCCCTTCTCCGAGGAGCCCTTCCATGCTCAGCACCCGCAGATCGATCTCCGCGCTCGCCGCGCTGAGCGTCGTCGCTGCCGGAACGGTGGCCCTGACCACCTCACCGGCCAGCGCCGCCGACCACTTCCCCTTGGCGTACGGCCTCACCGCCGACGACCGCATCGTGTCCTTTCTCGTCGAGCAGCCCGGCGCGGCCCCCCGCTCCTCGGTCGCCATCGGCAAGGCTGCCCTCGGCGAGGACGTCGTCGGGCTCGACATCCGCCCGGTGACGGGCGAGGTCTACGTCCTCATCGACGGTGCGGCCGGCGGCGACCGGCTGGCCGTCGTCGACCCGGTCACCGGCGCGCTCAGCAAGTCGGTGCCGCTGTCGACGCAGCTTGCCGGGGCCTCCTTCGGCGTGGACTTCAACCCGGCCGTCGACCGCCTGCGCATCGTCAGCGACACCGAGCAGAACCTCCGGGTGAACGTCGACACCGGCGCCGTCCTCGTCGACAAGCCGCTGGTCTACAAGGCCGGCGACGTCGGCGCGGGGACCAACCCGGCCGTGACGTCCGTCGCGTACGAGAACAACATCCCGGGCGGCCTGACCACCGCGACGCCCGTGACCGAGCTCTACGGCATCGACGTCCAGCGCGACAGCATGATCGAGATCGACCCGCCGAACGACGGCGTCCTGTCGACGGTCGGCTCCGGCCTGGGCGTCGGCGACGTGACCGCCGTCAGCGGCTTCGACATCGCGGGCAGCGACCTTGGCAGCCCCAAGGGCTACGCCGTGCTGACCGTCGCCGGCGTGGACGCGCTCTACACGGTGAACACCGACACCGGTACCGCCGCCAAGGCCGGCGACTTCCCGGCCGCCACCACCGTCGAGGACCTCACGATCGCCGACCCGCGCTTCGTCATCGACGCCGCGGCGTCCGGGACCGAAGGTGGACCCGTCACCGTCGACGTCCGCCGGATGGGCGACCTGCGCTTCGCCGGTGCCGTCAGCTTCCGCACCGTGGACGGCGTGGCCGTCGCCGGTAGCGACTTCACCGCTGCCACCGGCACCCTGAGCTTCGCCGCCGGTGAGACCGTCAAGCGGATCACGCTGCAGACCGCCGAGGACAGCGCGGCGGAGGGCCCCGAGGCCTTCACGGTCGTCCTGTCCGCGCCGACGGGCCAGAACTCCACCCTCGGCCGCTCCACCTCCACCGTCACCGTCGTCGACAACGAGGACGGCCGGGCCTACGGCCTCACGACCGGCAACCAGCTCGTCACCTTCTCGGTCAACACCCCGGGCACCGTCTCGGCGCGCACCGCCGTGACCGGCCTGCAGGCGAACGAGGACCTCGTGGGCATCGACGTCCGCCCGGCCACGAGCGAGCTCTACGCGATCGGCAGCACGAGCCGCGTCTACCGGATCAACCCGGCGAACGGTGCCGCCACGGCCGTCGCCAGCACCCCGTTCACCCCCGCGCTGTCCGGCACGTCCTTCGGCGTGGACTTCAACCCGGTCGTGGACCGCATCCGCGTCGTGAGCAACGACGGCCAGAACCTGCGCCTGCACCCGGACACCGGTCAGGTCGCGTTCGTGGACCGCACGCTGGCCTACGCGGCCGGCGACCCGGGCACCGGCACCCCGCCCCGCGTCGGAGCGGCTGCCTACAGCAACAACGGCCCGGGTGCGACGAGCACCGAGCTGTACGAGATCGAGGTCGCCCGTGACGCCCTGGTCACCCAGACGCCGCCCAACGACGGCACCCTGGTCACCGACGGCCCGCTCGGCGTGACGATCTCCGACACGGCCACCGTGGGCCTGGACATCGCCTCCGCGGGGGGTGCGGCCTTCGCCGTGTTCACCGCGGACGGCACGACCGCCCCCTCGCTGTACCGGGTGAACCTCGACACCGGCCGGGCCAGCGTCGTCGGCCTGCTCGGCGACGCCACCGTCGAGGACCTCAGCGTCGTCGCCATCTCCCAGATCGTCGCTCCGGCGCCGACCGCCTCGGCGACGCCGACGGCGACGATGAGCCCGCGCCCGAGCCCGTCCGGTGTGCAGCAGACGCCGTGCACCACGCCGGCCAGCATCACGCTGGACCGCAGCACCATCATCGCGACGGGTTCCGCGCAGATCACCGTGCGGGCCACCGCGAACAGCATCGTCGATGTGTTCGCGTACAGCCGCCCGTCGACGACCTACCGCGTCGTGCGGTCGGCCGAGCTCGGTGCGGACGGAGTTGCCGTCGACCGGATCGTGCCGCCGACCAACACCCGCCTCTACGCTCAGCAGCGCGGCTGCAACGCCTCGCCGAGCATCGTGCTCAACGTCCGGACCCAGATCAGCCTGAACGTGGTCCGCAACGGCGTGCGCAACTACACCTTCAGCGGCCGGCTCCTGCCGGCCCGCCCGGGTGGCCTGATCGCGTCGCTCTACCGCGTCACCAGTGACGGTCGCCAGATCCTGGCCGCCCAGACGCGGGCGTCCGCCACGACGGGTCAGTACACGATCGTGCGGCAGTTCACCGGCGACGGCCGCTTCGGCTTCGTCGTCCGCACCGGTCAGGACCTGCAGAACGCTCCGGGAAGCTCCAACGTCCGCAGCCTGCTCGTCTTCTAGTCCCAGCACCTCCTCCTGAGGGCGGTTCGCTTCGGCGGGCCGCCCTCAGGCGCGTCCGGCGCCGTAACGTGACGGCAACGACCGCCGGGCACACTGGCGGCGGGATCTGCCCGTGACGGACGCAGGGAGTGCGGAGCCTTGGACAAGCAGCAGGAGTTCGTGCTTCGCACGCTCGAGGAGCGCGACATCCGCTTCGTCCGGCTGTGGTTCACCGATGTGCTCGGCACGTTGAAGTCGGTGGCCATCGCGCCGGCTGAGCTCGAGGGCGCCTTCAACGAGGGGATCGGCTTCGACGGCTCGGCGATCGAGGGCTTCACCCGGGTGCAGGAGAGCGACATGCTCGCCAAGCCCGACCCGGCGACGTTCCAGGTGCTGCCCTGGCGCGACACCGACGACGGTCCGGGCACGGCGCGGATGTTCTGCGACATCACGATGCCCGACGGCACGCCGTCCTGGGCCGACCCGCGGCACGTCCTGCGCCGTGCGCTGGGCAAGGCGGCCGACGCCGGCTTCACCTTCTACACCCACCCCGAGATCGAGTTCTTCCTGCTCAAGGGCCAGCCCGGGCCGGGGGAGAAGCCGGTGCCCGTCGACGCCGCCGGCTACTTCGACCTGACCCCGCACGGCGTCAGCCAGGACTTCCGTCGCGACGCCATCACGATGCTCGAGCGCATGGGCATCTCGGTGGAGTTCAGCCACCACGAGGTCGCGCCCGGCCAGCAGGAGATCGACCTGCGCTACGCCGATGCGCTGTCCACGGCCGACAACATCCTCACGACGCGGCACGTCATCAAGGAGGTCGCCCTCAGCCAGGGCGTCTACGCGACCTTCATGCCCAAGCCCTTCAGCGACCAGCCGGGCAGCGGCATGCACACGCACCTGTCGCTGTTCGAGGGCGACCAGAACGCCTTCTACGACCCGAGCGATCCGCTGCACCTGAGCAAGGTGGCCAAGCACTTCATCGCCGGTCTGCTCAAGCACGCCCCCGAGATCACCGCCGTGACCAACCAGTGGGTCAACTCCTACAAGCGGCTGGTCTTCGGCGGGGAGGCGCCGCCGTACGTCTGCTGGGGGAGCAACAACCGCAGCGCGATGGTGCGCGTCCCGATGTACAAGCCGAAGAAGAGCGGTTCGACCCGCATCGAGGTCCGCTCCCCGGACAGCGCCACCAACCCCTACCTCTGCTTCGCGGTGCTGCTGGCCGCCGGCCTCAAGGGCGTCGAGGAGGGGTACGAGCTCCCGCCTGGTGCGGAGGACGACGTCTGGACGCTGACCGACCAGGAGCGGCGTGCGCTCGGGATCGCCCCACTGCCAGGCAGTCTCGCGGAGGCGATCTCCGTCATGGAGTCCAGCGAGCTGGTCGCCGAGACGCTGGGCGAGCACGTCTTCGACTTCTTCCTGCGCAACAAACGGGCCGAGTGGAACGCCTACCGCGCCGAGGTCACGCCGTTCGAGCTCGGCCGCTACCTTCCGATCCTGTGACCCGTGCGCTCGTCGTCACGCACTCGCCCAACGAGGGTGTGGGCAACGTCGGCACCTGGCTGGAGGCGGCAGGCGTCGAGCTCGACGTCGTGGAGCCGTGGAACGGCGACGAGGTGCCCGCGGACCCCACCGCCTACGACGCCGTCCTGGTGATGGGTGGCCCCCAGCAGGCGTTCGACGACGACTCGGCGCCGTGGCTGTGGGCCACGAAGGAGCTCCTGCGCAGAGCGGTCGCAGAACGCGTGCCGACGCTGGGCGTGTGCCTGGGCGCGCAGCTGCTGGCCGAGGCCACGGGCGGCCGCGTGGTGAAGGGCGAGGAGGGCATCGAGGCGGGCGCGCGACTGGTCGCCAAGCGCGACGCCGCGTGGGACGACGAGCTGTTCGCCGACGTGCCGTTCACCCCGACGGTCGTGCAGTGGCACGAGGACGCGATCGTCGACCTGCCGCCCGGTGCGGTCCACCTGGCCAGCAGCTCGCGCTACGTGAACCAGGCGTTCCGCATCGGCGATCGGGCGTGGGGCCTGCAGTTCCACATCGAGACGCCGCCGGAGATGATCCGGTTCTGGGGAGCGGAGTACGGCAGCGCGGTCGAGGAGCTGGGGCTCGATCCGGTCGCGCTGGCCGAGCGGGCGGTCGAGGAGCTCGAGGAGGTCGAGCTGTGCTGGCGTCCGGTGGTCGAGCGCTTTGCCGCGCTGGCCGGTGGGCGCGGGCGGGTGGTCCTGCCGCTCGTCGATGCGGAGTGAGCGTCGTCCTGCGGCCGGTGGCGTACGACCACCCGGACGTCATCACCCTGATCGCTGCAATGGCGCACGAGCTCGACCTCCGCTACGGCGACGGCGGCCTGTCGCCCGCCACCGCTGCGGACTTCGAGTCGCCGGGCGTGCTGCTCGTGGCCGTGGTCGACGGGGGGCCGGTCGGCTGCGGGGGCCTGCGTCCGTACGGCGCGGACGCAGGGGAGGTGAAGCGCATGTACGTCGACCCGACCGTGCGCGGCAAGGGGGTCGCCCGGGCGCTGCTGGCTGCGCTCGTCACGCACGCACGTGAGGTCGGACTGCGGCGGTTGATGCTGGAGACCGGGACCGAGCAGCCCGAGGCGGTCGGTCTCTACGAGAGCGAGGGCTGGACGCGCATTCCCGCCTTCGGCCACTACGCGCACGACCCGCGCACCCGCTGCTACGGCCTCGACCTCGCGTGACCCCCCTAGCGGTGGCCCCCCTCCCGGGGTCGGGGCGGCGGTGAGCGTCTTCGACCAGCGCGGGACCGGTGCGGGCCTGCTGCTGCGGCTCGGCTTCGGCGACGTCGCCGGGTCGACCGAGGCGCTGACGTCGCTCGGGCTGTGGAGCGAAGGCCGGCCGGTGGACGACGCGGCGGCGGAGGTCGTCACGGCCGCGGCCGACACCCCTGAGCCGGACCTCGCGGTGTCGGCGCTGGCGCGGGTGGTGGCGGCCGCTGCTGACGGGCAGGTGCTGCGAGAGGCGTTGCAGCACAGCGAATTCCGAGGGCGGCTGCTGGGTGTGCTGGGGACGAGCGTCGCCCTCGGCGACCACCTCGTCGCCCACCCGGCGCACTGGCACGACCTGCGCGACGACGGCGTCCTGCACAGCCGGCCCAGCCGGCACGGGCTCCAGTCACGCATGCTCGCCGCGGTCGGCGCGCCGACCGACGAGCCGCTGCCGTGGGGGACCGGCGGGGCCCGGGCGACGCTCACCGGGGCGCAGGCCGTGCGGGCGCTGCGGTCGACGTACCGCCGCTGCCTGCTCGCACTGGCCGCGCGGGACGTCGTCGGAGCGGTGGCGGTCGAGGACGTCGGTGGCGAGCTGGCCGATCTCGCGGGGGCGACGCTCACGGGCGCCCTGTCCGTCGCCTTGGCGACCCTCCCGGAGGATGCCGCGCCGTGCCGCCTGGCGATCATCGGGATGGGCAAGGCCGGTGGCCGCGAGCTCAACTACGTCAGTGACGTCGACGTCATCTTCCTCGCCGAGCCGCTGCCCGGGGGCGAGGACGACCCGGCCCTGCGGACCGCGACCAAGCTCGCCAGCGAGCTGATGCGCGTGTGCGCAGAGGTGGCCTGGCCGGTCGACGCGGGGCTGCGGCCGGAGGGCGGCGCCGGTCCGCTGGTGCGCACGCTGGCCAGCCACACCGCCTACTACGGCCGGTGGGCGCAGACGTGGGAGTTCCAGGCGCTGCTCAAGGCGCGGCCCATGGCCGGCGACCTCGACCTCGGTGCGGCCTACACCGCCATGACCGCCCCCCTGGTGTGGAGCGTCGGCGAGCGCAAGGGCTTCGTCGAGGACGTGCAGGCGATGCGCCGTCGGGTGGAGTCCACGCTCAAGGGCGACAAGGCCGACCGGGAGGTCAAGCTCGGCCGCGGCGGCCTACGGGACGTGGAGTTCGCCGTGCAGCTCCTGCAGCTGGTCCACGGCCGTACCGACGAGACGATCCGCAGCGGCTCGACGCTGACCGCGCTGGAGCAGCTCGCGGCGGGCGGCTACGTCGGGCGCGAGGACGCGCGGCACCTGGCCGAGGCGTACCGCTGGCTGCGGACCGTCGAGCACCGGCTGCAGCTGCACCGGCTGAGGCGTACGCACCTGCTGCCCGCGGCGGACGACGAGGACGGCCTGCGCCGGGTGGCGCGGGCGGCGGGCTACCGCAAGGACGTCCTCACGACCTTCAACCGGGAGCGCGCCGGCTACGGCCGGGAGGTGCGCCGGCTGCACGAGAAGCTCTTCTACCGGCCGCTGCTGTCCGCCGTCGCCCGGCTGCGCGCTGACGACGCGACGCTGACGCCGGCGGCGGCGAAGGCGCGGCTGGAGGCGCTGGGCTTCGCCGAGCCGGCCATCGCCCTGCGCCACCTGCAGGCGCTGACCGAGGGCGTGTCCCGGCGCGCGGCGATCCAGCAGACGCTGCTGCCCGCGATGCTCGGCTGGTTCGCCGACGCGGCAGACCCGGACGCCGGGCTGCACGCCTTCCGGCAGGTGTCCGACGCGCTGGGCTCGACGCCCTGGTACCTCCGGCTGCTGCGCGACGAGGGGAGGGCCGCCGAGCGGCTGGCTCTTCTCCTGGCGAGCAGCCGGCTGGTCAGCGACCTGCTCGGCCGCGCGCCGGAGGCGGTACGGCTGCTGGCCGATGACGCCGAGCTCCAGCCCCGACCTCGGGCCGCGTTGGAGACCGCCTTCGTCGCGACGGTGCGCCGCCGGCAGGACTGGGAGGGTGCGGTCGCCGCGGCCCGCGGTCTGCGCCGCGAGGAGCTCCTGCGGGTGGCCTGCGCCGACCTGCTCGGGCTGGTCGACCAGGAGCAGGTCGGCCGGGCGTTGTCCGACGTCGCCGCCGCTGTCCTCGCTGCTGCCCTGGCGACGGCCACTCGCAAGGTCGAGGCGGAGCGGCGGGCGCCTTTGCCGATGCGCTTCGCGGTCATCGCGATGGGCCGGCTCGGCGGTCAGGAGCAGGGGTACGGCAGCGATGCCGACGTGCTGTTCGTGCACGACCCGCACCCCGGCGCGGTCGACGCCGAGGCTGTCGCGCACGACGTCGCGCACGAGATGCGCCGCCTGCTCGCCCTTCCCGCCCCCGATCCGCCCCTCACCGTCGACGCGGACCTGCGCCCCGAGGGACGGCAGGGGCCGTTGTCACGGAGCCTCGCCTCGTACGCCGCCTACTACGCGCGCTGGGCGCACGTGTGGGAGAGCCAGGCGCTGCTGCGGGCGGCGCACGTCGCAGGGGACGCCGGCCTGGCGGCGGAGTTCCTCGAAGCGGTGGCGCCGCTCCGCTACCCGGCCGGCGGGCTCAGCGTTGAGCAGGTCCGGGAGATCCGACGCATCAAGGCGCGCATGGAGACCGAGCGGATGCCGCGCGGCGTCGACCCGAAGCTGGCGCTGAAGATGGGGCCCGGTGGGCTGGCCGACGTCGAGTGGGTGGTGCAGCTGCTCCAGCTCCAGCACGCTCATGAGGTGCCGTCTCTGCGCACGCCGAGCACCCTGCCGGCGCTGCGTGCCGCCGTCGAGGCGGGGCTCTTGGACTCGGCCGACGGCGAGGTGCTGGAGACCGCGTGGTCGTTGGTCGCGCACGTCCGCAACGCCCTGGTGCTCGTCCGGGGCAAGCCGGCCGAGGGTCTGCCCTCCAGCGGCCGCGACCTCGACGGGGTCGCCCGAGCGCTCGGCTATCCCGCGGACGCGTCGGGTGCCTTCCTGGACGACTACCGGCGAGCAACCCGTCGTGCCCGGGCCGTCGTCGAGCGGGTCTTCTACGCCTGACCGGTCGGCTCATCGCTCGGACGGCCTTCGCGATGCTGCGTGTCGGATTCGGCACGGTCGGGTCGTCTGCCCTCGTCCAGGCTGCATTGGGGTCCCTCGTCGTGGTCACCAGCACGTAGCCACAAAGGGCCATGCATGCTGACCGGACGGTCAGCAGGGGCGGACCGTTCACCCGATCCGCAGCCGCCGGCGCCGACGGCATGGTTCCTCCATCGGCCCCAACGGGGGGCCACGAGCGGACGTGAAGATCCTCCGGGCGACCTGGTCGCCAAGGCCTGGAGGGGAGCGAGAGGCGAAACCGGCGCTCA
>JBKJQQ010000177.1:0-11112 GCA_046593875.1 Mycobacteriales bacterium
CTTCTTGCGCTTGGCCTGCGACACCTGTGCCGGCCGGTAGTCGGCGACCGCGGCAGCCATCACCACCGCATCTGCCCCCACGGCGGCGCCGAGCACGGCATCCCGCATCTCGAGCGCGCTGACCACCCGGACCACCTTGACGCCGGCCGGGTCGGGCAAGCCACTGCTCGAGACAAGAACTACCTCTGCTCCCCGGGCCGCCGCCGACCGTGCCAGGGCATATCCCTGACGGCCGCTGGAGCGGTTGCCCAGGAACCGGACCGGGTCGAGGTGCTCGCGGGTGCCGCCGCTGCTCACGACCACCCGCCGCCCTGCCAGGTCGTGGCCACGCTGACCTCGCAACATGCGTTCGCAGAGCAAGGCCAGCTCGGCTGGCTCGGGCAACCGGCCTTTGCCGCTGTCGGCGCCCGTGAGCCGGCCCTCAGCGGGCTCGACGACCAGGATGCCGCGCTGACGCAGGGTCGCCACGTTGGCCCGAGTGGCGGGGTGCTCCCACATCTCGGTGTGCATCGCCGGCGCCATCACGACCGGGCAGCGGGCAGTGAGCAGGGTGTTGGTCAGCAGATCGTCCGCGATGCCGTGGGCAGCCTTCGCGAGCAGGTTGGCGGTAGCCGGAGCGACGATGACGAGGTCGGCCTCCTGCCCGATGCGCACGTGCGGCACCGCATGCACGGCATCCCAGGTCGTCGCGGCGACAGGCTGACCGGACAGCGCCGCCCAGGTCGGCGCGCCGACGAACTCCAGGGCGCTCTCGGTGGGCACGACGCGCACTTCGTGCCCGCTCTCGGACAGCCGCCGCAAAAGCTCCACGGCTTTGTACGCCGCAATGCCCCCGGCGACCCCCAGGACGACCCTGGCCATGGTGAGCGGCTAGACGACCGGGTCAGCGACGTGCTCGTGGTGGAGCAGGCCTGAGTTGATCTCACGCAGGGCGATGGAAAGCGGCTTCTCCTGCACGCCGGTCTCGACCAGCGGCCCGACGTATTCGAGCAGTCCCTCACCAAGCTGGGAGTAGTAGGCGTTGATCTGCCGGGCACGCTTGGCGGCGTAGATGACCAGGCTGTACTTGGAGTCGGTGGCGGCGAGGAGCTCGTCGATCGGGGGGTTGGTGATGCCGATCGGGTTGGCGACGGTGCCGGCCACAGGGAACTCCTAGCTAGGGGGAACTCCCACCAACGCTACCAGCCGGTCGGCCGCCCGCTCCAGGTCGTCGTTGACCACGACGACGTCGAACTCGTCCTCCGCGGCCATCTCGATGCGGGCCCGGTCCAGGCGCACACGGACCTTCGCCGGATCTTCGGTCCCGCGGCCGACCAGGCGCCGGGCCAGCTCGTCGAAGGTCGGCGGCGCGAGGAACACCAGCTGCGCGTCGGGCATCGCGGCACGCACCTGACGCGCGCCCATCAGGTCGATCTCCAGCAGCACCGGCACGCCACGGGTCAGCTGCTCCTCGACCGGCGCGCGCGGCGTGCCGTAGGAGGCGCCCATGTGTGCGTCGTGCTCGAGCAGCTCGCCGTCGGCCACCATCCGGTCGAACTCCGGCTGGGAGCGGAAGTGGTACTCCACGCCGTCGGTCTCGCCCGGACGGGGGCTGCGGGTCGTCACGCTCGTGGACAGCCACACGTCGGGATGGCGCTGCCGCAGCACCGCCACCACGCTGCCCTTGCCGACCCCCGAGGGCCCGGAGAGGACGGTGAGCCGGCCGATCAAGGGCTGCTGAACTCCTTGACGAGCGCCTCGCGCTGCTTGGCCCCGAGCCCCCGCACCCGGCGGGACGGCGAGATCTCCAGCCGCTCCATGATCTTCTGCGCGCGGATCTTGCCGACCCCCGGCATCGCCTCCAGCACCGCGACGACCTTCATCTTGGCGATGACCTCGTCGCTGTCGGCCAGCACGTCGTCCAGGCTGGTACCGCTGGACTTCAGGCGCACCTTCAGCTCGGCCCGGGTCTTGCGGGCGGCCGCAGCCTTCTCGAGGGCGGCGGAGCGCTGCTCGGGCGTCAGGGACGGCAGCGCCACGCGGTTCACCTCGGGGATCAGCGGTTCAGGACGACCACGGGAACCTAGCGGCGCGGACACCCCCGCGGCAACGGGCTCCCCCTCAGCGCCGGGGCAGCGCCGCCGCGATCCGGGCCGCCGCCGCACCCGGGTCGGCCGCCCCCGTGATGGGCCGGCCGATGACCAGCAGGTCGGCCCCGTCGGCCAGCGCCTGCTCGGGCGTGGCCACGCGGGCCTGGTCCTGGGCGTCGGCGCCGGCGGGACGCACGCCCGGCGTGATGAGCACGACGCCCTCGCCGACCTCCTTGCGCACCGCGGCGACCTCGTGCGGCGAGCAGACCAGCGCGCCCGCCCCGGCGCCGACGGCGAGCGCGGCCAGGCGTCGTACGGCGTCGATGGGCGGGCCCTTCAGGCCGACGCTGTCGAGCACCTCGTCGCTCATGCTCGTGAGCACGGTGACGGCGGCGATGGTGATGCCCTCGCCGGCGTCGACCGCGGCACGCACCATGTCGGCGCCGCCGCTGGCGTGCACGGTGAGGAAGCGCGGCTTCAAGCGGGCGACGCTCCGCACCGCCCCGCCGACGGTGTTGGGGATGTCGTGCAGCTTGAGGTCGAGGAACAGCTCCGCGCCGGACCCGCCCCGCACGCTGTCCACGATCGACGGGCCGGTGCGGCAGAACAGCTCCAGCCCGACCTTCACCACCGCGACGTGCGGCGTGACCGCGCGGGCCCAGCGGGCCGCGGTCTCCGCGTCCGGTGCGTCCAGCGCGACGGCGATGGGGGCTCTCACGAGTGCTGCTCCTCGAGGACGTCGGTCGGGACCGGCTCGTCCCCGACGGGGTCCGGACGTTCAGGTACGGACGGGGCCGGCGGCCGGTGGGCGAGCCCCACGACGTCGGCCAACCGGGCGATGCCCCTCTGCTCGAGCGCCTGCTCGAGCTCGGCCAGCACGCGCACGGGGGCGTTGGGGTCACCGAAGACGGTCGTCCCGACGCTGACCGCCCTGGCGCCGGCGAGCACGAACTCCAGCGCGTCCAGACCTGTGCGGATGCCGCCCATGCCCAGGATCGGCACCTCGGGCATCGCCGCGTGCACCTGCCAGACGCACCGCACCGCGACCGGCCGGATGGCCGGCCCGGACAGCCCGCCCGTGACCCCGGCCAGCGCCGGACGCATCGTCGTCGTGTCGATCACCATGCCCAGCAGGGTGTTGATGACCGACAGCCCGTCGGCACCGGCGTCGACGCACGCCCGGGCGATCTGCACGATGTCGGTGACGTCCGGGCTGAGCTTGGCGAACACCGGCGTGCCCAGCGCGGTGTTCTGCCGGACCGCCTGGACGACGCCGCTGGCCGCGCGCGGATCGCAGGCGAACACCTGACCGCGGTCCTCGACGTTCGGGCAGGAGATGTTGACCTCGAGCATCGCGACGGCCGGGTGGCCACGCAGCTTCTGGGCGAGCGTCGCGTAGTCCTCGACGCTGCCGCCGGCGATGGACACCACGGCGCGGGCGCCGCGCTTCTCCAGCCAGGCCAGGTCCTTGCGCAGGAACTCGTCGATCCCCGGGCCCTGCAGGCCGATCGAGTTCAGCATCCCGCTCGGCGTCTCGGCCATGCGCGGCGTCGCCCGGCCGGAACGCGCGGCCAGCATGATCGACTTGGTGACGACGCCGCCGATCGACGTGACGTCGAAGAACTGGTCGAGCTCGCGGCCCGCGGCGGCGCAGCCGGAGGCGGTGAAGACCGGGTTCGGGAAGACCTTGCCGGCCAGCGTGGTGCTCATGTCGACGCTCATCGCGGCGCCCCCACGGCGTCGGCGGGCACGGTGCCGACGTCGTCCCAGCGCACCCGGTCACCGAGGAAGACCGGCCCCTCGACGCAGGACCGCACCATCCGGGTCAGCCCGTCCTCGCCGATGACCGGCAGCACGCACGTCATGCAGACGCCGATGCCGCAGGCCATCGACTCCTCGACCGCGACCTGGCAGGCGATCCCGCGAGCCGCCGCGATGTCGCTGACCGCACGCAGCATCGCCATCGGCCCGCACGCGTAGACGACGTCGGCCTGGCTCTTGTCGAGCACCGCGGGCAGCACGTCGCTGACCCGTCCGCGCGTGCCGGAGGAGCCGTCGTCGGTGGTGATGGCGACCGAGTCGGCCATCCGCTTCGCGTCCAGCACCCCGAACAGCCGGTCGCTGCTGCCCGCACCGAGCACGATGTCGACGCGGCAGCCGCGCTCGCGCAGCGCCGCGGCGAGCGGCAGCAACGGCGCGGTGCCGTAGCCGCCGCCGACCAGCGTCACGTTGACCGCGCTCTTGGGCAAGCGGAAGGGCTTGCCCAGCGGGCCGACCACGTCGAGCTTGTCGGTCGCCCGACGGGTGGACAGCCACGCCGTCCCCTTGCCGTGCACGGAGAAGACGAACTCGACCGTGCCGCCGTAGACGCCGCGGTCCTTGACGTCGTAGATGGCGAAGGCACGCCGCAGCAGCATCGAGCTCTCGGGCCCGCCGACCTGGACGGCCAGGAAGTGCCCGGGCCGGGTCAGCTCGGGGATACCCGGCGCGATGACCGTCACGGCTTGGTACGCGCCGACCCGCTTGATCGAGAGGATCTCGCCGGCGACCTGCAGCGGCATCAGGCGCCGTCCCAGTGGAAGCTCGCGTGGTGCTCCTGCAGCGAGCGCACGCCGATGTCGCCGCGGATCAGCGCCTCGATGCCCTGCACGGCAGCAGCCGCACCCTGCACCGTGGTGATGCACGGGACGCCGCGCGCGACCGCGGCCGTGCGGATCTCGTAGCCGTCCTTGCGCGCGCCGACGCCGAAGGGCGTGTTGAGGATCAGGTCGACCTCGCCGGCCAGGATCATCGGCACGACGTCGTCGCCCTTGCCGTGACTGTGCTTGCCGACGACGGTCGCCTCGACCCCGTTGCGCCGCAGCACGTCCGCGGTGCCCTCGGTGGCCAGCACCTCGAACCCGAGGTCGGCCAGCCGCTTCACCGGGAACAGCACCGCACGCTTGTCGCGGTTGGCGACGCTGACGAAGACGCGCCCCTTGGTCGGCAGCTCGCCGTACGCCGCCGCCTGGCTCTTCGCATAGGCGGTCCCGAAGACGCGGTCGATGCCCATGACCTCGCCGGTCGACTTCATCTCCGGGCCGAGCACCGTGTCGACGCCCTCGCCCGCGGCGGTGCGGAAGCGGCCGAACGGCAGCACCGCCTCCTTCACCGAGATCGGCGCGTCGTAGGGCAGATCGCCGCCGTCGCCCTTCTTCGGCAGGAGGCCCTCGGTGCGCAGGTCGGCGATCGAGGTGCCGAGCATGATGCGGGCCGCGGCCTTCGCGACCTGCACCGCGGTGGCCTTGCTGACGAACGGCACCGTGCGGCTCGCGCGGGGGTTGGCCTCGAGCACGTAGAGGACGTCGTCCTTGAGCGCGTACTGCACGTTGAGCAGACCGCGCACGCCGACGCCCGACGCGATGCCGAGCGTGCTGGTGCGGATGCGCTCCAGGTCGGCGCGACCGAGGGTCACCGGCGGCAGCGCGCAGGCGGAGTCCCCGGAGTGGATGCCGGCCTCCTCGATGTGCTCCATGACGCCGGCGAGGTAGAGGTCGGTCCCGTCGTAGAGCGCGTCGACGTCGATCTCGACGGCGTCCTCGAGGAACCGGTCGACAAGCACCGGCGCGTCCGGTCCGATCAGCGTCGAGCGCTGCACGTAGTCGACGAGCATGTCGTCGCTGTAGACGATCTCCATCCCGCGGCCACCCAGGACGTAGGACGGCCGGACGAGCACGGGATAGCCGACGGACTCGGCGATCTCCTTCGCCTCGTCGTACGACCGCGCCATGCCGTACTTCGGCGCCGGCAGCCCGGCAGCCGCCAGCACGTCGCCGAACGCGCCGCGCTCCTCGGCCAGGTGGATGGCCTCGGGGCTGGTGCCGACGATGGGGACGCCGCAGTCCTTGAGCTCCTGCGCAAGCCGCAGCGGCGTCTGCCCGCCGAGCTGCACGATGACGCCGACAAGCTCGCCGCCGCCCTGCCGCGCCGACTCCTGCTCGGCGGCGACGACCTCCAGCACGTCCTCGACGGTGAGCGGCTCGAAGTAGAGCCGGTCGCTGGTGTCGTAGTCGGTGGAGACGGTCTCGGGGTTGCAGTTGACCATCACGGTCTCGAAGCCGGCGTCGCTCAGCGCGAAAGAGGCATGCACGCAGGCGTAGTCGAACTCGATGCCCTGGCCGATGCGGTTCGGTCCGCTGCCGAGGATGAGCACCTTCTTCTTGCTGCTCGGGGCGACCTCGGTCTCCTCGTCGTAGGACGAGTAGTGGTACGGCGTCTCCGCGGCGAACTCGGCGGCGCAGGTGTCCACCGTCTTGTAGACCGGGTGCACGCCCATCTCGTGCCTCATGGTGCGCACGTCGACCTCGGTGAGACCGCGCACCGCCGCGATCTGCTTGTCGCTGCAGCCCATCCGCTTGGCCTGGCGCAGCAGGTCGGCGTCGAGGTCAGGGGCGTCCTTCAGCGTCGCGTGCAGCTCGACCAGGGACAGCAGCTGGTCGACGAACCACGGGTCGATGCCGGTCGCCTCGTACACCTGCTCGGGCGTGGCCCCGAGGCGCAGCGCGCGCTCGACGGTGAGCAGCCGCAGGTCGTGCGGCGTTCGGGCGCGGTCCAGCGCATCCTGCGCGGTGCCCTCCGGGTCGGGCTCGAGCCAGAACTGCGACGGTGACTGCTCCAGCGAGCGCATCGCCTTCTGCAGCGCCTCGACGAAGGACCGACCGAAGGCCATCGCCTCGCCGACCGACTTCATCGTCGTCGTCAGCTCGGGGTCGGCGCCGGGGAACTTCTCGAACGCGAAGCGCGGGATCTTCACCACGACGTAGTCCAGGCTCGGCTCGAAGGCCGACGGCGTGGCGCGGGTGATGTCGTTGGGGATCTCGTCGAGCGTGTAGCCGATGGCCAGGCGAGCGGCGATCTTCGCGATCGGGAAGCCGGTCGCCTTGGACGCCAGCGCGCTCGACCGGGACACCCGGGGGTTCATCTCGATGACGACGATGCGGCCGTCGACCGGGTTCACCGCGAACTGGATGTTGCACCCGCCGGTGTCGACGCCGACCGCGCGGATGATGTCGATCGCGAGGTCGCGCATCGCCTGGTACTCGCGGTCGGTCAGCGTCATGGCCGGCGCGACCGTGACCGAGTCGCCGGTGTGCACGCCCATCGGGTCGAGGTTCTCGATCGAGCAGATGACGACGACGTTGTCGTTCTTGTCGCGCATCAGCTCGAGCTCGTACTCCTTCCAGCCCAGGATCGACTCCTCGAGGAGCACCTCGGTCGTCACGCTGGCGTGCAGCCCGCCGCCACCGATGCGGAGCAGGTCCGCCTCGTTGTGCGCGATGCCTCCGCCGCTGCCGCCCATCGTGAAGCTGGGCCGCACGACAACCGGGTAGCCGAGGTCCTGCACGCCCTCGAGCAGCTCGTCGGCGGTGTGGCACACGACGCTGCGAGCGCTCTCCCCGCCGACCTGCTCGACGATCGTCTTGAACTCCTGGCGGTCCTCGCCGCGGCGGATCGCGTCGACGTCGGCGCCGATGAGCTCGACGCCGTACTGCTCGAGGACCCCGGAGGCGTGCAGGCTCATCGCGGCGTTGAGCGCGGTCTGCCCGCCGAGGGTGGCGAGCAGCGCGTCGGGGCGCTCCTTCTCGATGATCTTGGTGACGAACTCCGGCGTGATCGGCTCGAGGTAGGTCGCGTCGGCGAACTCCGGGTCGGTCATGATCGTCGCCGGGTTGCTGTTGATGAGCGTCACGCGCAGGCCCTCGGCCTTGAGCACGCGGCAGGCCTGGGTACCGGAGTAGTCGAACTCCGCGGCCTGGCCGATCAGGATCGGACCTGAGCCGATGACCAGGATGTGCTTGAGGTCCTCGCGCTTCGGCATCAGGCCTCCATCATCGTCGTGAACTGTGCGAACAGGCCGGTGGCGTCATGCGGCCCGGGGGCTGCCTCCGGGTGGTACTGCACGCTGAAGGCCCTGGCGTCGAGGAGGTTCAGCCCCTCGACCACGTCGTCGTTCAGGTCGATGTGGCTCACCTCGACCCGGCCGTACGGCGTGTCGATCGGGGTGCCGTCGATCGGCGCCTGGACGGCGAAGCCGTGGTTGTGGCTCGTCACGTGGACGCGCCCGGTGCGCAGCTCCTGCACCGGCTGGTTCACGCCGCGGTGGCCGTAGCGGAGCTTGTAGGTGCCGAGCCCCAGCGCGCGGCCGAGGATCTGGTTGCCGAAGCAGATGCCGAACAGCGGGACACCGGCCTCGAGCACGGCTCTCGTCGCTGCCACCGGTCCATCGGTGGTCGCCGGGTCGCCGGGGCCGTTGGAGAGGAAGACGCCGTCGGGCTTCAGCGCGAGCAGCTCCTCCCCCGTCGTCGTCGCCGGCAGGACGTGCACCTCGACGCCGTGCTGCGCCATGTAGCGCGGCGTTGCCGCCTTGATCCCGAGGTCGAGAGCGGCCACGGTGAAGCGCTTCTCGCCGATGGCCGGCACGACGTAGGCCTTGTCGGTCGTGACCTCGTGGGCGAGATCAGCGCCCTCCATCGCGGGGCTGCCCTGGACCTTCGCGACGAGAGTGTCGACGTCGGCCAGGTGGTCGCCGCTGAAGACGCCGACCTTCATGGCGCCGCGCTCGCGCAGGTGGCGGGTCAGCGCGCGGGTGTCGACGCCGGAGATGCCGACGACGCCCTGGCTCTCCAGCTCCTCGTCGAGGGTGCGGCGGCTGCGCCAGCTGCTCGGGATGCGGCTGGGGTCGCGCACGACGTAGCCGCTCACCCAGATGCGGCGGCTTTCCGGGTCCTCGTCGTTGACGCCGGTGTTGCCGATGTGCGGCGCCGTCATGACGACGACCTGGCGGTGGTAGCTCGGGTCGGTGAGCGTCTCCTGGTAGCCGGTCATGCCGGTGTTGAAGACGGCCTCGCCAAAGGTCTCTCCGATGGCGCCGTAGGCCGCGCCGCGGAAGGTGCGGCCGTCCTCGAGGACGAGCAGGGCGGGGGTCACGCAGCCTCCACTTTCCGTGCATTGATGGCGTCGACGAGACGCTGGTGCTCGCTGTGGTCGTCCGCCCGGAAGCCGCTCGTGAGCAAGCGGTCGCCCAGGTGCCAGTCGACGAGCAGCATCCCGTCCTTGCCGACGACCTTGCCGGCGAGGGCGTCGCCGGTGGCTGCCTGCTCGATGGCGCCGTGGGGCAGGTACAGCTCGGGCAGTCCCTCGCGCTCGACGTGCACCCCGTCGGTCGCGACGGTGAGCCAGCCCGACGCGCGGTGGCCGAGGTCGTGGACGGCGATCCGGTCGAGCCAGTCGCCTGCGGCCGCGGTGCCGACGAACAGGCCGGGCACGGCCGGCAGGAGCGGCTCGAGGGGCAAGCGGGCTGTGGGCGGTGCGGGCAGGTCGGCCTGCCGGCGCTGACGGCTGCGCCACCCCTTGAGCATGAGCACGTAGAGCCCGGCGACGGCCGCGAGCGTCAGCAGCGTGTAGAGCGCCCTCATGCCGGCTTGCCGTCGAGGACGGTCGGGCGGCCGCGCAGGAACGTCGCCACGACCCGCGTCGGGAGCTCCTGGCCGGCGAAGGGCGTGTTGCGGCTGCGGCTCGCGGTCTGCGTCGGGTCGACGGTCCAGCGCGCGTCCGGATCGACCAGGCAGAGGTTCGCCGGCTCACCGACCGCGATCGGTCGGCCGTGGTCCTCGAGCCGGCCGATGCGGGCCGGGGCCTCACTCAGCCGCTCGGCGATCTGCCGCCAGGACAGGCGGTCCCCCATCGCGTGCCGGACGACGCCGAGCGCCGTCTCGAGGCCCGTCATGCCGAACGCCGCGGCGCCCCACTCGGCCTCCTTGTCCTCCAGCGCGTGCGGGGCGTGGTCGGTGGCGACGCAGTCGATCGTGCCGTCGGCCAGGCCCTCGCGAAGCGCGTCGACGTCGGCCTGCGTCCGCAACGGCGGGTTCACCTTGAACACCGGGTCGTAGGTGCTCGCCAGGTCGTCGGTGAGCAGCAGGTGGTGCGGGGTGACCTCGGCGGTGACGTCGACGCCCTTGCCCTTGGCCCACCGGATGAGCTCGACGCTGCCGGCGGTGCTGACGTGGCAGATGTGCAGGCGCCCGGAGACGTGCGCGGCGAGCAGGCAGTCGCGGGCGATGATCGCCTCCTCCGCGACGGCCGGCCAGCCGGCGAGACCGAGCAGGCTGCTGTTGAGGCCCTCGTTCATCTGCGCACCGACCGTGAGGCGCGGCTCCTGCGCGTGCTGGGCGATGACGCCGTCGAACGCCTTCACGTACTCCAGGGCGCGCCGCATGAGGCTGGCGTCGCTGACGCAGTGGCCGTCGTCGGAGAAGACCCGCACGCGGGCGGCGCTGTCGGCCATCGTCCCGAGCTCGGCCATCTGCTCGCCCTTGAGGCCGATCGTGACGGCGCCGACGGGGGCGACGTCGCAGTGGCCGGCGTCGCGGCCGAGGCGCCAGACCTGCTCGACGACGCCGGCGGTGTCGGCGACCGGATCGGTGTTGGCCATCGCGTGCACGGCGGTGAACCCGCCGAGAGCTGCTGCCAGCGTGCCGGTCTCGACCGTCTCGGCGTCCTCGCGGCCCGGCTCACGCAGGTGCGTGTGCAGGTCCACCAGGCCGGGGAGCAGCACCCCGCCACGGCCGTCGTACGGCGTGCTGTCACCGATGCTCAGGCCGGGGCCGAGCTCGGCGATCCGGCCGTCGACGATCCGTACGTCGATCGCTTCTTCGCCGTAGGGGCGGACGTTCTGGATGAGCATCAGTCGCTCCCGATCGCGGGCTCGGCGCCGCCGAGGAGGAGGTAGAGGACGGCCATGCGGATGCTGACGCCGTTGGCGACCTGCTCGACGATGGTCGAGCGGACGCCGTCGGCGACCTCGGGGGCGATCTCCATGCCGCGGACCATCGGGCCCGGGTGCATGACGATCGCGTCGTCGGACAGCGTCGTGACCCGGCGGACGTCGAGGCCGTAGCGCCGGGAGTACTCGCGGGTGCTGGGGAAGTACGCCGCACCCATGCGCTCGCGCTGCACGCGAAGCATCATCACGACGTCGCTCTTGGGGAGCACCGCGTCGAGGTCG
>JBKJQQ010000225.1:0-11535 GCA_046593875.1 Mycobacteriales bacterium
GCTGCTCACTGTCCTGACGGCCTCGCCGATCAGCGTGGACCGGCTGGTGGTGGAGGTCACCGAGCACGTCGGCATCGAGGACTACGACGACCTGCGCGCGCCCCTCGCGCAGCTGCGCGCCCTGGGGGTCCGGCTGGCCGTTGACGATGCGGGCGCCGGATACGCCTCGTTCCAGCACATCCTGACCCTGGCTCCGGAGTTCATCAAGCTTGACCGCTCCATCGTGAGCGGGATGCACGAGGACGCGGCGCGACGGGCCTTGGCCGCCGCGCTGGTGATGTTCGCGCTGGAGATCGGCTCGACGGTGATCGCCGAGGGCATCGAGGTGATCCCCGAATTCCGAACGGCGCAGGCGCTGTCGATCGACGCGGTGCAGGGATTCCTGTTCGGCCAGCCCAGCGACGACTGGACGGTGTGGAACGAGTGGCATGCGCACGGCCCGCTCTACCGTCTTGACGACACGAGCGAGCCCGTCCTGCGCGTGCCCGGTGAGGAGCGGGCTGGAGGAGGATCAAGCAGCCGTACGACGGAGAAGTGCCCCTGACAGCCGGCTCAGCCGGCGCGGCGGAAGGCGCGGACGCCGAGCACGACCAGGGCCACACCGAGCGCCATCGACACGGCGGCCAGACCGACGTGCACCAGCAGGTACGCCGTCGGACCGTCGTCGAAGGCCCGCTCGTCGGTCGCGACGACCCGCACGAAGTTCGGCCAGATGAGCAGCGGCCAGCCGCCGGCGAGCACGAGCAGGACCGCGGCGCGGCGGGAGAGCGTCACGCTCCCAGTGTCGGTCACCGGCGGGACGCCGTCGCGGCGGTAGCGTCCGGCGCGTGCGCACCCGCCTGCTCGCCGCCCTCCTCGTCGGCCTGGTTGCGGCGGCCGGCCCCGCCGCCGCCGGCACGGACACCGACGGGCCGGTGGGCGGCGATCGCCTCGGGACCAGCGACGTGGTCGTCGACGACGAGAACGCCCCGAAGCTGCCCGAGGGCCTCACCGCCGCGAGCTGGGTCGTCGCCGACCTCGAGAGCGGGAAGGTGCTGGCGGCCAAGGATCCGCACGGCCGCTTCGCCCCGGCCAGCACGCTCAAGACGCTGACCGCCGTCACGCTGATCCCGCTCCTCGAGCCCACCCGCAAGGTGGTGCCGACCTTCGACGACGTCAACGTCGAGGGCAGCAAGGTCGGCCTCGTCGAGCGGGTGGGCTACCCCGTCTCCGAGCTGTTCAGCGCGCTGATGATGGTCTCGGGCAACGACGCGGCCAACGTGCTCGCGACGGCGGCCGGCGGCCAGGACGTGACGGCGGCGCTGATGAACGACAAGGCCCGCAGCCTGGGCGCCCTGGACACCCGGGCGGTGAACCCGCACGGCCTGGACGCCGAGGGCCAGGTCAGCTCGGCGTACGACCTGGCGCTCATCGCGCGAGCCGGCATGGCCGACCCCGCCTTCGCGGCCTACGCCTCGGCCAAGCGAGGCAGCGTCAGCGCACCGGGCTCGGCCCGCATCGAGATGTACACCAAGAACAAGCTGCTGAAGAACTACCAGGGCGCGCTCGGCATCAAGAACGGCTACACCAGCCGGGCCCGCGCGAGCTTCGTCGGAGCAGCGGAGCGCGACGGGCGCCGACTGGTCGTGACGCTCATGAAGGCCGACCCGAGGGTGTGGGCCGAGGCCGGCAAGCTGCTCGACTGGGGCTTCGCGGCCGCGGGAGACGTGGAGCCGGTCGGCAGGCTCGTGGACGCCCCGTCCACCGTGCAGGAGCAGCTCGAGGCGGCGACGCAGGAGGCCCCGGCCCCTGCGCGCCTGCGGGCGGACGGCAGCACGCAGGAGACCGGCCTCGGCACGACGCTGGCCGGCATGGGCCTGGCCGCAGCCGCCCTGCTCGCTGTGCGCCACCGCCCCGGGACACCCCCGCCCGCCGACCGTCCGGTGCCGGCACAGCGCCCGTCCGCCCAGCGCACCGAGAGCCAGCGCACCGAGAACCAGCGCGTCGGAGCCCGTCGGTAGCTCAGCGCCGCAGCACCAGGTCGCGCACCGTCTTGCCGACGTGCAGCAGCACGGCCATCGCCGCCATGCCCAGCGCGCCGGCGGTGAACTGCGCAGCCTGACGCACCGCCTGCTCGGCCCGGCCCGGCGAGGGCTGCTCCAGCACGGCGACGCCTCCCGAGCCCTTCGGCGCGCGAGCACCACCGCGGTCGGCCGGCGCGGGCGCCGAGGTCGAGCCCCGCCCCTCCGGCTCGTCCTGGGACGGCGTCCGACCCTGCACCGCCGCGGCCAGCGGGCTCGGGGCGCCCTCCTCCTGCAGGTTCGGCGGGTCGTCGGGGTCGTTGTCGGCGAACTCCACCGGGATGCCCGCCTTCACGGCGGTCTCGGCGTTGGCGGTGCCGCTCGGCTCGATGTCGGAGTCGTACGGCGCGGTGACCACCCAGGCCGCGCAGACCAGCAGCATCCGGCTCACGATGTTGATCCACACGAGCAGCCCGACGACGACCGCGAAGCTGCCGTAGAGCGGGTTCTCGGTGGTGCGCTCGATGTAGAGGGCGCCGACCCGCTTGAGCAGCTCGAACAGCACCGCCGCGAGCACGGCGCCGCGCACGACCCGTCGGAACGGCGACTTCACCTTCGGCAGCCGCCAGAACAGGAACAGGAACAGCGCGGTGCTCGTGAGCAACCCGAGCACGATCCCGATCAGCTTGGCCAGGCCCACGGCGACGAACGTCTTCTCGACGCCGAGCTGCTCGAAGCCGAAGTCCGTGAAGGCCCCGGTCGCCGCGGAGATGCCGATGGTCAGCAGCACGGTGACGCCCAGTCCGGCCAGGACCACCACGTCCTTGGCCTTCTTGACCAGGACGTTGCCCTCCTTGACGTTGTGGTGCCACAGGGCGCGGATGGCCTCGCGCAACGCGTCGACCCAGCCGAGGCCGGAGTACAGCAGTCCGACCAGACCGATCGCGCCGGCGGCGCCCGCCTTCTTGTTGTCCTCGAGCAGGGTCTCGAGCCCGAGCTGCTCGGCCAGTCCCGGGGCGTAGGCGTTGACCTCGCGCACGACGGTGCCGACGGCCTGGTCACCGAGCGCGTACGACAGGATCGACGCGGCCAGCGCGAGGATCGGGAAGAAGCTCAGGAAGCCGAAGAAGGTGACCGCGGCGGCCAACCGGTCGCCGGCGTCGGCCTGGTAGCGGCCGAAGGCACGGATCAGGTGGTCGAGGGCCGGGCGCTTCTCGCGGGCACGGGACAGGGCGGCCTTGGGGCTGGGCATGACGCGCCCCTACCCGGCGCGGCGGAAGATCAACGCGCCGGAGGCTCGGCGGGCCCGGGCAGTCCGCCGCCGCCGAAGGGGAAGTCCCGCTGCGGTCGCCAGACGCCCTCGCGGTCCTGCTCGAACAGCGTGAAGCCCCACACCTCGAAGACCGCCTCGTAGCCCCGCAGGTCGGCGAAGGCGCGGTCGAGCGCCTCCTCGCCGAGGTCGTGGGCCACCGTGACGTGCGGGTGGTACGGGAAGGTCAGCTCACGGTGCAGCGGGCCGGAGCGGACCTTGCTCTCCACCCGCTCGCAGTCGGCGATCCCGGCGACCAGCGGGACGAACACGACGGGCGACACGGGGCGGAAGCTCGACGAGCCGCGCAGGTGCATGGTGAAGCCCCGCTCGGAGGCCGCGACCCGGCGCAGGTGCTCCTCGACCTCGTCGAGGCGCTCCTCGTGGAGGCCGGTCGGCGGCAGCAGCGTGACGTGCGGGGGGATGCCGCCGGCGTTGGGGTCGCCCAGGCGCTCGCGCCACCCCTGCAGCTCGCTCGTGAAGGGCTCGGGGATCCCGAACGCCACCCCGAAGTCGCGCCGGGTCACGCGGCGGCCATCAGCGCGGCGCCAGCAGCCCGACGCGGTCGCGTACCGTCGTCATCGTCTTCTCGGCAACGGCGCCGGCGCGGGCCGCCCCGTCGGCCAGCACCCGGTCTAGCTCGGCGGGGTCGGCGACGAGCTCGGCGTAGCGCGCGCGGGCGGGCGCGAACAGCTCCACGACCGCGTCGGCCACGTCGCCCTTGAAGTCGCCGTAGCCCTTGCCCTCGTAAGCGGTCTCGAGCTCGGCCACGGACCGACCGGTGCAGACCGACAGGATCGTCAGCAGGTTGGTGATGCCGGGCTTGTCCTCCCCGGCGCGCACCTCCCGCCCGGTGTCGGTGACCGCGCTCTTGACCTTCTTGGTGATGGCCTTGGGCTCGTCGAGCACCCAGACGGTGCCGGTGCCGCCGATCGTCTTGCTCATCTTGCGGGCCGGGTCCTGCAGGTCCTTGATGCGCTCGCCGGCCTGCCCCGCATAGGCACCCGGCAGCACGAAGGTGTCGCCGTAGCGGGTGTTGAAGCGCTGCGCGAGGTCGCGGGTGAGCTCGAGGTGCTGCCGCTGGTCCTCGCCGATCGGGACGGAGTTCGCCTGGTACATCAGGATGTCCGCGGCCTGCAGGACCGGGTAGGTGAACAGGCCGACCGAGCCGCCGCCCTTCTCCTTGAACTGCGTCATGCGGCTGGCCTCACCGAAGCCGGTCAGGCACCCGAGGATCCAGCCGAGCTCGGCGTGCTCGGACACGTGGCTCTGCGCGAAGACGGTGCTGCGGACCGGGTCGACGCCGAGGGCGAGCAGCTGCGCGACGGCGTTGCGGGTACGGGTGCGCAGCAGCTCCGGCTCGGGGACCTCGGTGAGCGCGTGCAGGTCGGCCAGGAAGAAGTAGCAGTCGTGCTCGTCCTGCATGGCCGCCCAGTGGCGCACGGCCCCGACCCAGTTGCCGAGCTGGAAGCTGTCACCGGTCGGCCGGATCCCGGACAGCACGCGGGACCTGGGAGAGCGGGGCGCGGACATGACCTGCATCCTGTCACCGTGTGGGACGTCGCGGTCGTGGGGGCGGAACCGGCCGGGGCGCCGCGGACGTCCTAGCCGACCTGGTGCCGATCGCGCACCTGCCGCTGACCGCCCCCGACGGCACCGTGGCCGCCCGGCGGGTCCGGCGGCCGAGCAGAGGACGAAGATCAGCGCGTGGGCTAGAGCGTCATGACGAGGAGCTCGTGCTCCTTGGCGGCGAGCTTGCCGACCATCTCGGCGATGAAGCGCTCGGCCTTGCCGCCGACGATCGGGACGCCGACCTTCACGTCGCCCTCGATCGTGTAGCGGCTTCCGGTCGGCGTCGGCTCCAGCCGCATCGTGCCGCCGAGCTTCGCCGGCGCACCGGGGATGTCGGCCTTCCAGGTGCCTCGCCGGGTGCCGTCGCCGGCGGCCGGGGCCCAGTCGAAGGTCTCGACGACCCGGCCGTCCTTGGGCAGGAAGCGCTCGAGGAAGCCGGGCACGCCGCGGGGCAGCTCGCGCGACACCGACAGGTGCACGCCACCGTCCGGCCGCTCCTCGTGCTCCCGGACCACCGCGCCGTCACCGAAGCGCTCCGCCTTCGTCGCCACCCATGCCTGCGAGCTCAGGACGCCGAAGACGTCATCGACGCTCCCCGCGCTCTCGACGCTGCTGTGCACCGGACTCATTGGGGGTCCCCGGGGCGTCGTGAGCGCCAGCGAGCGACGTCTTGGCGTGCGTTCATGCAGATTCCACCATCTCGTCCGGCACCAGGGGGGTGACGCGGACGCGGGCCAGCCGGCGACCGTCGAGCTCGCTGACCTCCAGCCGGTGGCCGTCCACCTCGACGGCCTCGCCGAGCCGCGGGAGGTGCCCGAGCGTGGCCATCACGTAGCCGGCCAGGGTCTCGTACGGCCCCTCCGGCAGGGAGACGCCCGTGACCGTCCGGACCTCGTCGAGGTTGAGCAGGCCGTCGGCCTCCACGTCGCCGCCGCGGAAGCGCAGCGGGTCGTCCTCGCTGACGTCGTACTCGTCGCGGATGTCGCCGATGACCTCCTCGATGAGGTCCTCGAGGGTGACGATGCCTGCGGTGCCGCCGTACTCGTCCACGACGATCGCCAGGTGGTGACCCTCGCGGCGCATCTCCGACATGGCGGGGAGCACCCGCTTGCTGCCGGGCAGCAGCTTCACCTCGCGGGTGACGTCGGCGACCCGCATGCCGCGCGCCTTGGCCGCCGGCACCATGAGGTCGCGGACGTGCAGGAACCCGATGACGTCGTCCTGCGACGAGCCGGCCACCGGGTAGCGGGAGTGGGGCGCCTCGGCGGTCTCCTTGATGGCCCGGCTCAGCGTCATGCTGGCCTCGAGGAAGGCGACCTCCGTGCGCGGCAGCATGACCTCCCGCAGCTGGCGCTCCCCCGCCGCGAAGACGTCGTCGATGAGCTTGCGCTCGTCCTTGGTGAGCGACTCGTGCGCGGCCACCATGCCGCGCAGCTCGTCCTCGGTGATGCTCTCGCGCTGGCTGTTGGGGTCGCCGCCGAGCAGCCGGACGATCAGGTCGGTGCTCTTGGACAGCAGCCAGATCACCGGCCGCGACAGGGAGGCGATGCGGTCCAGCGCGGGCGCGAAGGCCAGGGCGATCCCCTCCGGCCGCTGCAGGGCCAGGCGCTTGGGCGCGAGCTCGCTGAAGACCAACGAGAAGTACGAGATGACCAGCGTGACGAGCACGAGCGCCACGGTGTCGGACGGCCCCTCCGACAGCCCGGCGTCCTCCAGCAGGTCGGACACGGGGACGGCCAGGCGGGCCGCGCCGAACGCCGCGGACAGGAAGCCGGCGAGCGTCACCCCGACCTGGACCGCGGCCAGGAACCGGTTGGGGTCCTTGATCAGGTGCGCCACCCGGGCCCCGCGCCGGCCCTTCTCGGACAGGGCGCGGGCCTGGCCCTCGCGCAGGCTGACCAGAGCCAGCTCGGTCGCGGCGAAGACGCCGCCGATGAGGATGAAGACGGCGACCAGGACGATGTCCAGCCAGGGGGCGCTCACAGCGCGCTCACGGCGTGCACCGGACCCCTCGGGGAGGCGGGCACGCCGGTCGAGAGGGTGGCTCCACGCCGTAGAGCCTAGAGCCGCCCCTGCCGGGCCGGGGCGAGCAGGCGCAGCGCCAGCAGCGCGGTGAGCGCCGTCGCCACCAGCAGGGGCGGCACCGTGCCGTACGCCGCCGCCGCGGACGTGACGATGAACGGCGCGGCGAAGCCGAGGTAGGCGGTCGTGTAGAAGATCCCGGTCAGGGCGCCGCGCCGGGCGGCGGGCGCCAGCCGGGAGGTGAGGGCCAGGCCGGACGCGAGCGACCAGCCGCCGCCCGCGCCCAGCAGCAGCCCTGCGGGAACGAGCAGCAGGCCGGCGTCGGTGGCCGCGGCCAGCGCCGTCAAGGCGAACCCGGCTGTACCGCTGACCGCGCCGGCGACGGCGGTCCACGAACCGAGCCGGCGCTGCAGCGGCGCGACCACCGCGCCCATGCCGAGCGTCAGGCCGGCGAGCAGGCCGGTCGCGACCAGGCCGCTGCCCGGCAGCGTGATGAGCAGCGGCAGGCCCGCGATGATGGTGGCGGGAAAGGCGTAGACGCAGGTCGCCACCGGGCCCAGGGCGGTGACCGCGAGCAGCCGGTCACCCTTGCGGAGCAGGGGTTCTCGGGCCGGATCCCCGATCTGGCGGCGCCGACGGGGCGCGGTCTCCGGGACGCTGCGGACGGCCAGGACGCCGAGCGCGACCAGGACGGCGTGCGCGACGTAGGGCAGGACGAGTGGCGCCGGCAGCGTGGCCGCGAGCAGGCTGGCGACCAGCGGTCCGAGGGAGAAGCCGCCGGCCAGCGCGACGGTGGCGCGGCGTCCGCCGGCCGCCTCCTGTCCGTCGGCCGCCGACAGCTCGGTCAGCCAGGCGCTGGCCGCCGTGAAGACCGCCCCGCTGACCAGCCCCTGCAGGAAGCGCGCGGCGAGCAGCAGGGCGAAGGAGTCCTGCGCACCGGCGAACAGCAACGACGCGCCGCCGGCCAGGACGGCGAAGGGCAGGACCAGCCGGCGGCGGCCGTAGCGATCGGACAGCGGGCCGGCCCCGAGCAGCGACGGCGCGAGACCGGCGGCGTAGACGCCGAAGACCAGCGTCGTCGCGGGACCGGACAGGTCGAGCCGGTCGCGGTAGAGCAGCAGCAGCGGGGTGGAGACGTTCGTCCCGGCGGCCACGGCGAACAGCACGAAGGCCGCGCGCCGCCAGGAGGCGGAGCGCGGCCGTCGCACCGGTAGGGCTAGAACTCCGCGAGCGCGGCGTTGAAGGTCGCGCTCGGCCGCATGACCGCGTCGGTCTTGGCCTTGTCGACGTAGTAGTAGCCGCCGATGTCCGCGGGCTTGCCCTGGACGGCCAGCAGCTCGTCGGTGATCGTCTGCTCGTCGCGCGCGAGCCGCTCGGCCAGGTCGGCGAACAGCGCTGCGGCGTCGGCGTCCTCGGTCTGCTGTGCGAGCGCCTGCGCCCAGTAGAGGGCCAGGTAGAAGTGGCTGCCCCGGTTGTCGATCTGACCGACCTTGCGGGCCGGGGAGCGGTTCTCCTCGAGCACCCGGCCGGTCGCCTGGTCGAGGGTCGTGCCGAGCAGCGCCGCGCGGGCGTTGTCGGTCTTCTCGCCGAGGAACTCGAAGGAGACGGCCAGCGCGAGGAACTCGCCGAGGGAGTCCCAGCGCAGGTAGTCCTCCTTCACCAGCTGCTGGACGTGCTTGGGAGCCGAGCCGCCGGCACCGGTCTCGAACAGCCCGCCGCCGTTCATGAGCGGCACGATCGACAGCATCTTCGCGCTGGTGCCCAGCTCGAGGATCGGGAACAGGTCGGTCAGGTAGTCGCGCAGCACGTTGCCGGTCACCGAGACGGTGTCCTGCCCGCTGCGGGCGCGCTGCAGGGTGAAGCGGGTCGCCGCGCCGACGTCCATCACCTCGATCTGCAGGCCCTCGACGTCTTCGTCGGCCAGGTACGTGCGGACCTTCTTCAGCACCTCCGCGTCGTGCGCGCGGGTCTCGTCCAGCCAGAACACGGCCGGGACGCCGGTGGCGCGGGCACGGCGGACCGCCAGCTGCACCCAGTCCTTGATGGGGGCGTCCTTGGTCTGGCAGGCGCGGAAGACGTCGCCGGCCTCGACCTGCTGCTCCAGCAGGACGGTGTCGCCGTCGACCACCCGGACGGTGCCGGCCGACGCGATCTCGAACGTCTTGTCGTGGCTGCCGTACTCCTCGGCCTTCTGCGCCATGAGACCGACGTTGGGCGTCGTCCCCATGGTGGTCGGGTCGAACGCGCCGTGCTGCTTGCAGTCCTTGACCGTCTCCTCGTAGAGGGCGGCGTAGGAGCTGTCCGGGATGACGTACTTGGTGTCCTGCAGCTGGTCGGCGGCGTTCCACATCTGGCCGGAGCTGCGGATCGCGGCCGGCATGGACGCGTCGATGATGACGTCGCTCGGGACGTGCAGGTTGGTGATGCCGCGACTCGAGTCGACCTGCGCCAGCGCCGGTCCGCTCTCGTACGTCGCCGTGATGGCCGCCTCGACGGCCTCGCGGCGGTCGGACGGGAGCCGCTGCAGGTCGGCCAGCACGCCGCCGAGTCCCTGGTTCGGGTCGGCGCCCACCGAGGCGAGGTCGTCGGCGAACTGCTCCCACACGCCGGCGAAGTAGGCCTTCACGACGTGCCCGAAGATGATCGGGTCGCTGACCTTCATCATCGTGGCCTTGAGGTGCACGGAGAACAGCACGCCCTGCTCGCGGGCGTCGGCCACCTCGCGGGCCAGGAACTGCTGCAGCGCCGCCTTGCGCATGACGGCGGCGTCGATGATCTCGCCGGCCTGGACCTTCAGCCCGTCCTTGAGCACGGTCGTGGTGCCGTCGGCGCCGACGTGCTCGATGCGCAGCACGGCGGCGGCGGCCAGGGTCACCGAGGTCTCGCTGTGCCGGAAGTCGCCCTCGCTCATGGTCGAGACGTGGCTCTTGGTGTCGGACGACCAGGCACCCATCGAGTGCGGGTGCTTCTGCGCGTAGCTCTTGACCGACGCCGGCGCGCGGCGGTCGGAGTTGCCCTCGCGCAGCACCGGGTTGACCGCGCTCCCCTTCACGCTGTCGAAAGCGAGCCTCGTCGCGCGGTCGCCCTCGGTCTGCGGGTCCTCGGGGTAGTCCGGGACCGCGAAGCCGGCGTCCTGGAGCTCCTTGACGGCCGCCTTCAGCTGCGGCACCGACGCGCTGACGTTCGGCAGCTTGATGATGTTCGCCTCGGGCGTCTTGGCGAGCTCACCGAGCTCGGCCAGGGCGTCCGGCGCGAGGTCGAACGCCGCGAGGATCCTCGCGGCCAAGGAGATGTCGCGCGTCTCCACGTCGACACCCGCCTTGCCTGCGTAGGCCTGCAGCACCGGCAGCAGCGAGTGCGTGGCCAGGGCCGGGGCCTCGTCGGTGTAGGTGTAGATGATCTTCATCGGATCTGCCATCTAGATGAGCCCCAGCTCGCGCACGGCGTCGCGCTCCTCGGCCAGCTCGGCCACGGAGGCGTCGATCTTCTGGCGCGAGAAGTCGTCGATGTCCAGGCCCTGCACGATCTTCCACTCGCCGCTCTCGCTGGTGCAGGGGAAGGAGGAGATGAGCCCCTCGGGCACGCCGTAGCTGCCGTCGCTCATGATCGCGGCGGACGTCCAGTCGTCGGACGGCGTGCCGTTGACCCAGCTGAAGACGTGGTCGATCGCGGCGTTGGCGGCGGACGCGGCGGAGCTGCTGCCGCGCGCCTCGATGATGGCAGCGCCGCGCTTGGCGACGGTCGGGATGAACGTGCTCTCCAGCCACCCGCGGTCGCCGACGACCTCCTCGGCGGGCTTGCCGCCGATCGTGGCCTTGCTCCAGTCCGGGTACTGCGTGGCGGAGTGGTTGCCCCAGATCGTCAGGTGGCGGATGTCGTTGACGGTCGTCCCGGTCTTCTTCGCCAGCTGGGACAGGGCGCGGTTGTGGTCCAGCCGGGTCATCGCGGTGAAGCGGCTGCCGGGGATGTCCGGCGCGTGCGAGGCGGCGATCAGGGCGTTGGTGTTGGCCGGGTTGCCGACGACCAGGACGCGGACGTCGCTGGCAGCGCCGGCATTGAGCGCCTCGCCCTGCGGCTTGAAGATGCCGCCGTTGGCCGACAGCAGGTCGCCGCGCTCCATGCCCGCGGTGCGCGGCCGGGCGCCGACGAGCAGCGCCACGTTGGCGCCGTCGAAGGCCGCCTTGGCGTCGGCCGTGATGTCGATGCCCTCGAGCAGCGGGAAGGCGCAGTCGTCGAGCTCCATCGCGGAACCCTCGGCAGCCTTCAGCGCCGGAGTGATCTCGAGCAGCCGGAGCCGCAGCGGGACGTCCGGACCGAGCAGCTGACCGGAGGCGACCCGGAACAGCAGCGCGTAGCCGATCTGGCCGGCCGCGCCGGTGACGGTGACGGTGACGGGTGTCCTGGCCATGAGGCGGCGCTCCTTCTCGTCGACGGCACGCGCGGGTGGTGCGGGCCGGGAGGTCTCTCGTCATCAAGAGACCTCGGCGACCGAGGCTATCTCAGCACTTCCAGGTCCCCCGTGGGAGGGCCGGGCTCAGCCAGGTGTCGGCACGACGACCGCCAGCACCACGAGGGCGCTGCCCATCAGCGACAGCACCAGCACGTCGAAGGCCCGGCTGCGCACCACGAGCA
>JBKJQQ010000057.1:0-6569 GCA_046593875.1 Mycobacteriales bacterium
AGACGGCGAAGCCGACCGAGCAGCGCACCTCCAGCGGCTCGCCCTCCCCCACGAACGTGAACTCCAGAGCGTCCTGGTAGCGCTGCGCCACGACCTCGGCCATCGGCCGCGGAAGTCTTGCGGCGACGAGGAACTCGTCACCACCCAGGCGGGCCACCAGGTCGCCCGGCTGGGCCACCCCGTGCAGGAGGCGCCCCACCTCAGCGAGGACGGCGTCGCCGGCGGCGTGCCCGAGCTCGTCGTTGACCGACTTGAAGTCGTCGACGTCGACGAAGACGGCGAGCACGGCTTCGCCCGGCCGCACCGCGCCGAGCGCCGCGGTCAGCCACGGCTCCACGACCCGACGGGTCGCGCAGCGGGTCAGCAGGTCGCTGTCGGCCTCGGCGCGCGCCTGCGTTGCCCGCTCCCGTTCGGCGGCGACCGCCTGCTCCTGCTCCACCTGCGCGGCGATCAGGCGCGCGAACAGCCGCATCGTCGGGAGGTGCTCCTCCACCCGCTCGGCCCGTTCGGAGTCGGCGGCGCACAGGGTGCCCCACACCCGTCCGTCCGACAGCGCGACCGGGACGGACACGTAGACCTGGATCCCGAGCGCGGCCCCGGCCTCGGAGTCACCCCACACGGCGGGCACGTCGGCCGTGCACGGCCGGCCCTCGTCGAGCGCTCGCTTGCAGAGCGTGTCGGCCCACGGCACCATCAGCCCCTCGGGCAGCCGGAAGTCCGTGCGGGTGTTGCGGGCGTAGCGGATCTCCTGCAGATCCTGGTCGTCGTGGATGACGGTGAGGTAGACCGAGGCAAGTCCGGTGAGGTCGTGCAGGGCGTTGAGCAGCGGACGACTCAGCGCCTCGACGTCGCGGGCGCCGCTCACGGCATCGGCGATGGTGGGCAGGTCCGGCGACCGCCGGGGGGCCGGCACGGTCCGGGTCAGGCCGATCAGGAGCGGGGCGATCACCTCACCCAGACCGCGCAGCACCTGCCCGTCGCGCGCGGTCAGGGTGAGGTGCCGGCCGTGCCCGAGGGCGCACAGGGTCCCGAGCACGGCGCCATTCGGGGCGTGCAGGCCGATTCCGGCGTAGGACCGGATGCCCAGGTCGGTGGTCGCCGCAAGAGCATGCAGCTCGGGGTGCTGCCGGACGTCGTCGACCAGGAGCGGGGGGCCGGACAGGACGTGCCCGCAGAAGGTCTCCGCCAACGACGCGCTCGTGCCCTGCCCCTCCGCGGCGGCCCCGTCAGCCCGTACCGCCATCCGAATGGTCCGCTGCGCCGCAGACTCGAGCGAGCACACGATCGCGACGTCCATCGCGAGCTGCTCGCACAGCAGCATGAGCAGCCTGCGCAGGACGACGTGCGGTTCGCCGGCGACGAGGCGGGCGAGCTGCTGCAGCTGAGGAACGGACACCGCCACATCGTGGTCGTTCGGCACGCAGACGCGCAGGCGTTCCGGCGAGGAGCTCGTACGACGTCTCGAACGTCGTCGTGCTCATCGGTCCCCCAGGTGATCGCTGGAAGGCGGTTCGGCCGTGTCCGCACCGCCATGGAGCCCCGGACCGGAAGACGGCCCGAACTCGGACGGGAGGGACGGTGTGCCGTCCCCCGGGCCGCCCAGGTCAGACGGTCCAGAAGGACTGGTCAGGCGGCGGTGGCGGTCGTGGAGCCCGGGGTCCAGGCCTGCTCGCTGCCGCACCAGCAGCGGTAGACGACCTGCTCGCCGTCGACGTGGAGCACCTGGCTCGGGAAGATGAGCTGGCGCCGGGTGCAGGTGGTGCAGGCGATGACGAACACGGTTCCCCCTCGGGCTGGTGCGGCTGGTGAGGACCACGCTAGATGTGCGCACAACAAGGTGGTAGGGGCAATCTCCTGCCTGTGCCATAGGCTTCACCTATGCTTTCGCTACACCAGCTGCGCTGCTTCACCACGGCGTACGAGCACCGCTCCTTCACCGCGGCCGCCACCGAGCTCGGCTACGCGCAGCCGTCGCTGTCCGAGCAGATCCGCCTGCTGGAACGGGCCGTCGGCGCGCCGCTCTTCACGCGCGTCGGCCGCGGCGTGATCCCGACCGAGGCGGGCGAGGCGCTGCTGCCGCACGCGCAGCGCACCCTCGCGGCCGCGTCGCAGGCCGCTGCGGCGGTCGCGTCCGTCGCGACGCTCGAGACGGGCACCCTGCGCTTCGGCATCTTCGGCACGGCCCGGCTCTACATGGGCGCGGCCCTGATCGGCGACGTGCTCGAGCGGCACCCCGGCCTGCGGGTCGAGCTCATCGGCCAGCACTCGAGCGAGGTGCTGGAGGAGCTGCGCCGCGGCCGGCTCGAGGCGGCCATGATCTCGCTGCCCGTCGCGGACGACACGATGCTCGTGCGACCGGTCGCCCGCGAGGAGCTCGTCTACGTCAGCCGCGACCCGGACCGGCTGCTCGCCCCGGTCACGGCCAAGGCGCTGTCCGCCGCCCGCCTCGTCCTGCCCGAGGCCACGTGGCGGACGCAGGACGCGGGCCGGGTGCTGCTCGACCGCTTCGCCCAGGAGGCCGGCCGCACCGTGCAGACCAGGATCGAGTGCGAGGACGTCGAGACCGCGCTCGAGCTGGTGCAGCGCGGCCTGGCCGACTCCGTCGTGCAGCGGGCCGTGCTCGACGAGCTAGGCCCGCGCCTGGCACCGGACGTCGGCTGGGTCTCGCTGCGCCCGCGCCTCTACGACACGATCGGGGTCGTCCACCGCAAGGACGCCGTGCTGTCGGCAGGCGCGCGGCTGGTCATCGACCTGGCCGTCGCGCGGATCCAGGCCGTGACCGAGCCGCTGCGGGGACGGTGATCCCGGTCGCGGAGTGGGTAGCGCTCAAGACATGACCACCTCTGGACTGACCGTCGCCGTCACCGGCCCTACCGGCACCTTCGGACACGGCCTGATGCCGCTCCTGCAGGCCGACCCGCGGGTCGACAAGGTGATCGGCATCGCCCGCCGGCCGTTCGACCCGTCGGCCGAGGGCTGGACGAAGATGGAGTACCGGCAGGGCGACGTGCGCGACCCGGCGGCGCTGAGGGCGGCCTGCGAGGGCGCCGACGTCGTCGTCCACCTGGCCTTCCTCATCGTCGGCGGGACGGCCGAGACGACCCGCGCGATCAACGTCGAGGGCACGCTCAACACCTTCCGCGCCGCAGCCGACGCCGGCGCCGAGCGCTTCGTCTACGCCTCCTCCATCGCGGCGTACGGCTTCCACCGCGACAACCCCGTCGGCATGACCGAGCAGTGGCCCGTCCGCCCGGCCGAGAAGCTCTTCTACGCGCAGGAGAAGGCCGAGCTCGAACGGCTGCTGCAGGAGGAGTCCGCCGCCCGCCCGGAGCTGGCGCTCTACCTGCTGCGCCCGCCCGTCGTGCTCGGTCCGCACACCGTCGGCGGCAAGGCCGTCCTGCCCGGCCCGCTCGCGCCGTTGAACAAGCACCTGCAGGGGCTGTTCCGCCGGCTGCCCGTGCCGCTGCCGGCTGCGGTGCCGGACATCCCGCTGCAGTTCATCCACGAGGACGACGTGGGCCGGGCGCTGCTGCAGTGCGTGGTCGCCGCCGGACCGCCCGGGGCCTACAACATCGCCGGAGACGGCGTGCTGTCCGCGGTCGACGTCGCCCGTGAGCTCGGCTTCCTCGTCGCGCCGATCCCGGCCCGGCCGGTGCACGCCGCGGCGCGCGCCGCGTCCCGGCTGCCGCTGCTGCCGAGCTCGCTGCAGTGGGTCGAGGCCTTCAGCCATCCCGCGGTCATGGACACGACGCGGGCCAAGACCGAGCTGGGGTGGGAGCCGCAGTACACCGGCCTCGAGGCGTTGCAGGACACGCTCGACAGCTAGGTCCCGCAGCGACCCTGGTGCTGCTCGAGGAAGAAGCTCACGTCGTGCTCGACCCGCTCGGGCCGTACGTCGTAGCCCATGACCTTGTGGCAGAGCGCGCACCGCAGGTCCGTGCGCAAGCCCTCGACGGTGAGCTCGTAGCGGGGTGCCGGCACGACGACGAGGTCGACCGGGGCGGGACGTGGACGCAGCCGCATGGCCGGAGGGTGACGTAGCAGAGGATCGTGGGGGATCACCCGATCGGATGACGGCGGCACGCTCGGGGAGCCGCCTGTCGGACTCGAACCGACCACATCCGACTTACAAGGTCGGTGCTCTACCTGATGAGCTAAGGCGGCGTGGCGCCCTTCAGCCTAGCCAGTGGGACGGAGAGCTCAGCCCGCGTCGGCGACCGAGCGCGCCTGGAGGTGACCCTCGAGCTTGCGCTTGATGCGCTGCAGGGCGTTGTCGATCGACTTCACGTGGCGCTGGAGACGCTCGGCGATCTCCTGGTAGCTCTTGCCCTCGACGTAGAGGCGCAGCACCTCGGTCTCGAGGTCGGACAGGACCTCGTCGAAGTGGGCCTGCAGCGCACGGATGCGCTCGGCGGAGATGACGAGGTCGGCCGGGTCGCTGATCGCGACGGTAGGCAGGACGTCGGCCAGCACGCGCTCGCCGTCGTCGTCGCCGTTGACCGGGCGGGAGAAGGACACGTAGTTGTTGAGCGGGCCGTGCTTCTGGCGGGTCGCCGTCTTGATCGCCGTGATGATCTGGCGGGTGATGCACAGCTCGGCGAAGGCGCGGAACGAGGTCTGCAGCTCGGGGTTGAAGTCACGGATCGCCTTGTAGAGGCCGATCATGCCCTCCTGCACGATGTCCTCGCGGTCGGCGCCGACCAGGAAGTACGAGCGGGCCTTGACGCGGGCGAAGGCGCGGTACTTGTTGAGCAGCTCGCACAGGGCGGCGTCGCTGCCCCCGCGGGCCTCCATGACCAGGTCGTCGTCGGTCTTGCCGTCGGCGTTGCGCCAGCGCTCGCGGACCGGGCTGGTGCCGTGGACCTCGGCGTCCAGCTCGCTGATCAGGCACTCGGCCTGCGCGATCTCGTCAACCAGGGAGACGTCGCCGCCACCGACGAGGACCTCCGCCTCGACCGTGGTCGCCAGCTCCTCGACCAGGACGCCGTCCTCGACGAGCGTGGGGACGACGCTCAGGAGCGGCGCGTCCTTGGGCTGGGCGGTGGTTCGCTCTCGGAGCAGACGCACGTCGTGACCCTTCGCCAACGGTGACAGGCTCTTCGGCAGGAACCGGGGTCCGGTTCACTTCCCGACTTCGAACGTTCACGCTTCGGTGGCGACGTCGACACCGGTTCGACCCTCCAACGAGCCATCGACGCGAGGGTGACGCGCCGTCTGACCTGCAAAAAGAGTGTGTTCTCGGACACTTCTGCTCAAGAGGGTACCCCGAGTCAGGCCAGTGTCACCCGGACGCCAGGGTCAGACCCGGACCAAAGGGACGATCAGCTCAGCCGGTACGACGACGCCGCGCCACCTCGGCCAGCACGACCGCCGCCGCGATGCCGGCGTTGAGCGACTCGTTGCCGTCGGCCATCGGGATGGACACGGTCACGTCGCAGGACGCCGCGACCAGCCGGCCGAGCCCGTCGCCCTCGGAGCCGACCACGAGGACCAGCGGCTCGGTGGCCAGCTCCAGGTCGTCCAGCGCGACCGAGCCGTCCATCGCGAGGCCGGCCACGAACAGCCCCGCCTCGCGGTACTCCTTCAGGGTCCGGGCCAGGTTGGTGCACCGGGCGACCGGCAGCCGCGCTGCTGCGCCGGCCGACGTGCGCCAGGCGGCGGCCGTCATGCCGGCCGAGCGGCGCTCCGGCACGAGCACGCCCTGCGCGCCGAAGGCCGCGGCCGAGCGGACGACGGCGCCGAGGTTGCGCGGGTCGGTCACCCCGTCCAGCGCCACGATCAGCGGGGCGTCGCTCGCCAGCGCCTTGGCGAGCAGGTCGTCGGGGTGCAGGTAGGTGTAGGGCGGGACCTGCAGCGCCAGGCCCTGGTGCAGCGCCCGGCCGGTCATCCGGTCCAGCTCCGCGCGGCTGACCTCCATGAGGGCCAGCCGAGCGTTCCCGGCCAGGGCGACGGCCTCGGTCACGCGCTCGTCGGCGTCGGTGCCCAGCGCGACGTAGAGGGCGGTCGCCGGCACCTTCGCCCGCAGCGCCTCGACGACCGGGTTGCGCCCGACGACGGTCTCCGGCGCCTCGGCGCCGCCCTTGCGGACACCGCGCGGCCCGGCGCCGCGGTCGACCGGCCGGGTGGCGCTGGCCGGGTTGGCCCCACCGCGGGCGGCCCGCTTCTCCGCCGCGACGGCCTTGCGCGCTGCCGGGTGCTTGGTGCGCTGCTCGGCCGGCGGGGTCGGCCCGCGCCCCTCGAGCTTCTTGCGGCCCTGGCCGCCCGAGCCCATGGCCGCTCCCTTGCGGTGGGTGCCCGCCTTGGCGCCCCGACCACCCTGGCCGCCCTTGGCGACGCCGCCGCCCCCGCGCTGCTTGCCCGTCATGCTGCGGTCCCTGTCGTGGTGCTGCTCATGCGAGCCTCCAGCGGACGCCGGGGACACCGTCGACCATCGTGTCCTCGAGCACGATGCCCGAGGCGTTCAGCCGGTCGCGGACCGCGTCGGCCTGCGCCCAGTCCTTGCGGGCGCGGGCGTCGGCCCGCGCCTCGACCGCGATCTCGACGAGCGCGTCGACGACCCGGCTCAGCTC
>JBKJQQ010000164.1:0-8965 GCA_046593875.1 Mycobacteriales bacterium
GCGCTTTTCCGCCCAGCGGGTCATGCAGACCGCCCAGCGGCTGTACGAGAACGGCTACATCACCTCGTGCGCCTCCTGCGCGTTCTTGACCTTGCCGACGTAGCGGCGCGGCGCATCCGGGACGTACTCCGGGCCGTAGAGGTCGCGCGCCTGCTGGCGGGCAGCGTTGACAGCCGTCTCCGACAGGTTGCTGCTGTCGGTGCGCATGTAGGTGATGTAGCCGTTCTCGTACAGCCGCTGGGCGGTCTGCATGACGCGCTGCGCGGAGAAGCGCAGCTTGCGCCCGCCCTCCTGCTGCAGCGTCGAGGTCATGAACGGCGCGTACGGCTTGCGCGTGTAGGGCTTCTCGTCCGTGGACCGCACCTGGAAGGGCCGATCGGCCAGCCGCTCGGCGACGCTGCGGGCGCTGGCCTCGTCGAGGTGCACGACGTCGAGCCCGGCCTTGAGCTCGCCGGTCTCCTGCTCGAAGGAGGCACCCGTCGCGAGCCGCTTGCCGTCGAGCGCGATCAACGTGGCGGTCATCGTGCGCGGGGCAGTCGGGTCGTTGGCGTCGGCCGCAGCGGTGAAGGAGCCCTCGACGTCCCAGTACGACGCCTGCCGGAAGCGCATCCGGGCGCGCTCCCGCTCGACGACGACCCGCGTCGCGACGGACTGCACGCGGCCCGCCGAGAGCTTCGGCATGACCTTCTTCCACAGGACCGGGCTGACCTCGTAGCCGTAGAGCCGGTCGAGGACGCGGCGGGTCTCCTGCGCGTCGACCAGCGCGCGGTCGAGCTCGCGGGGCGTCTCCACCGCGTGCTGGATCGCAGCGGGGGTGATCTCGTGGAAGACCATCCGGCGGACCGGGACCTTCGGGTTGAGCGTCTCGAGCAGGTGCCAGGCGATGGCCTCGCCCTCGCGGTCCTCATCGGTCGCGAGGAAGAGCTCGTCCGCGTCCTTGAGCAGTGCCTTGAGCTTGGCGACCTGCTGCTTCTTGTCCGCGCTGACGACGTAGAGGGTCTGGAAGCCGTTGTCGACGTCGACGCCGAGCCGCGCCCAGGCCTGTCCCTTGTGGCTGGCGGGCACGTCCGCGGCGTTGCGCGGGAGGTCGCGGATGTGGCCGATGCTGCTCTCGACGACGTAGCCGGCGCCCAGGAACGACGCGATCTTCTTGGCCTTGGCCGGCGACTCGACGATGACCAGCCGGGTGCCCGTGCCGGTCCGCGCCGCCTTGCCCGTGGGCGCCTTGACGGCGCTCTCGGTCGGCGAGGTGTCGGTGTCGGGCACGCTTCTCCAGGGTGTTCGCGGTGCGGGGTGGCGGCGGCAGTCTGCGTCGCATCCTGGCCGGATGTCGAACGGGGCGCCGTCACCGAGTGTGCACGACCCGGCGGCCGGGTAACGCCACGAGGCCCCGGCCGGCGCGTGCCGGACGAGGCCCGATGGACGTGTGGGCGACTGACGCGCGCCGTCGGCGGTGGTCGAGAGGGCGCTGACCGGCGCACGGCCGGTCAGGGCCTGCGGCCCCAGCGATTCGCGTCGGGGCGGTCCCAGCACTGCAGATCGGACCGCCGAGCGAGGGTCCTCCTCCTACCCGCCGCCGCCGCCGGCGGCACCCGGGTGCCGCTCGTCGACACCGGGGTTGGGCGACCAGTCGCCGTTGCGGTTGTTGAAGGCCTGGCCGTCGTCGACACGGCCGCTCTTGCCGTGCGGCTGGCCGCTCTTGCCGTGCGGCTGGCCGCTCTTGCCGTGCGGCTGGCCGCTCTTGCCGCGCGACGTGCCACCGACGACCGGATCGGTGCTGCCGGTGTCCGGTGCGGGCGTCGTCGTCTCCGCCGGCGGTGTCTCGGTCACTGCTCCGTCGGTGAGGTCGGGCGTCGCGTCGGTGCCGTCGGTCCCCGGCGGGGTCGTGCTCTCGGCGGTCGAACCGGTGTCCGCCGAGGACGACGCCGTCTCGGTCCCGTCCTGGGTGACGCTGCCCTCGGTGCCGGAGTCGCCCTGGCCCGTCAGCCCGGTGATGAGCTCGTCGAGGGCCGCGGACGTGCTGCCGCTCTCCGTGGCCGTCGAATCTCCGCCGGGCACCGGCGCCGATCCGCTCTGGTCGTCGCCGCCAGCGCTGCCGGTCGAGTCAGCGGGAGCGGGCGGTGCCTGCTCGCGCTCCGTGAGGGAGGCGCCCGTCGGGGTGATCCCCTGGTCCGAGCCGTCGGTCGAGCTCGCGAGGTCGGTCGAGCTCCCGCCGCCGGGGGCCGCCCCGTCCGACGTCGTGCTGTCGGCCGTCGTCGCTCCGTCTTCCTGCGTCGTCTCGTCGGCCGAGGTCCCCTCGCCGGACCAGGTCGCGTCGGCGCCCGACGCGGCCGGGTCTCCAGCGATCGTCGTGCCCTCGGAGTCCGTCGTCCCGCTCAGCGCCGTTCCGGCAGCGGCACCGCTGTCCGCGGCAGGCGCTGCGGCATCGCTGCCCGATGAGGACGGGTCGAGGAACTGCGAGATCGCGTCGCCGACCTGCGCGTCGGCAGGCTCCGGGGCCGGCGGCGGGGCGTCCATGACGGGGAGTCCGGACGCCGCACCCTCAGCGGTCCCGGCGTCCGCGGTGCCGGTGGCCGGGGGCGCGGTCTGGTCAGCGACGGGCGCGTCGTCGGCGGACGCTGCCTCGCCGCCCGACGCTGTACCGGCGTCGGTGCGCGTTCCGGCGTCGGTTCGTGTTCCGGCATCGGACGCTGGACCGGCGCCCGGCGCACCGACCGGCCGCGCGAAGGGCTCGTCGTCGGACGCGTTGCCCGCCGGCGTGCTCGTGGCGAGTCCGGCGAGCAGCACGGAGGTCACCCCCGCCGTCGCCGGAGCCGCAGTCGGGTCCGAGGCGAGGGACGGCTCGCCGTCGGACTGCAGGACCGCCGCCACCCGGGCAGGCGCCTCGTCACCGCCCGAGCCGGGGTCGAGGGCGCCGGCCAGGCCGATCGCCAGGCCGGCGGCGATGCCCAGCGTGGCCATGCTCCGGCGGTGCCGCAGCAGCAGGCCGCCCAGCACCGAGGCCTCCTCGGCCGTGCACCCCATGAGCCCGATCAGGCGCTTCTCGATCGTGTCGGGATCGTCGCCGACGATGAGCAGCAGCGCCTCGAGGTCGGCGCCGCGCAGCGGCAGGGTCGTCCCGGGCTTGCTGCCGCGGACGGCGTAGAGCAGCGACAGGTAGGCGCTGTAGACCTGGCTCGGCACCGAGGGGTCGACCTTGCGCTCGTGGGCGCCGATGCGCAGCCCGCCGGTCGTCGGGTCGTACTGCACGGGAGTCCGCTGCGCAGGCGCGCCGAACGGGCGGGCGGCAGCGGCAGGGTCGAGCGGAGCCTGGAGGTTCATGAGCAGGGTCTCGACGGCGCTTCCAGCTCCTGAAGCGCCCTCACGCAGCGTCACACTGTCGGGGGACATGTCGTACCCGGTCGGGTGATCTTTGCCTTGCCCGTCACGCTGAGAAGCCCAAGACATCTTTGCAGAGATGTCTTTGCAGTCCTACTCTGCCTGCATGGCCGCGGCGCAGCACGTCACCGACCCGCAGGTGCTCCGCGCGCTCGCCCACCCGCTGCGCGGCCGGATCCTCGGGCTGCTGCGGACCGACGGGCCGTCGACCGCGAGCCGGCTCGCCGAGGCCGTCGGACAGAGCAGCGGCGTGACCAGCTACCACCTGCGGCAGCTCGCGCAGTACGGCTTCGTCCACGAGGTGCCCGACCGCGGGAACCGGCGGGAGCGCTGGTGGCAGGCCCAGCACCAGATGACCAGCTGGGAGCCCGCCGAGATCGTCGACCAGCCCGGCGGCCTCGAGGCCAACGAGCAGATGCAGCGGTGGCAGGTCGAGGTCATGGGGCGCGAGCTGCGCAGCTGGATGGACGCGCCGACGGACCGCGCGTGGGCCGTGGCGGCCGGGCTGTCCGACTACGTCCTGCGCCTCACTCCGGCGCAGCTGAAGGAGCTGCTCGACGAGGTCTACGCCGTGCTCGACGGCTGGGCGGCCCGCGAGCCGCTGCCCGACGCCGCACCGGTGAACGTGCTCCTGGCCGCCTTCCCGCGGGCGCCGCGGTGACGCTGACCGTCCAGCAGGCCACCCGCCGCTACGTCGGGCTGACGGCGCTGCGCTGGTTCCCGGTCGGCATCACGCTGCCCGTGACCGTGCTGCTGGCGCTGTCCCGCGGCCTGACGCTGGCCGAGGTCGGTGCCGTCTTCGTCGTGCACAGCGTCACGGTCGTGCTGCTCGAGCTGCCGACCGGCGGACTGGCCGACGCCCTCGGCCGCCGCCCGGTGCTGGCCGCCTCCGCCTTGCTCAACATGTCGTCGTGCGCTGCCTACGCGACCGCCGACGGCGTGCCCGGCTTCGTCCTTGCCACCTTCCTGCTGGGCGCGGGCCGGGCCCTGGACTCCGGACCGCTCCAAGCCTGGTACGTCGACGCGGTGCACCTGGCCGACCCCGACGCCGACGTGACCCCGGGGCTGTCCCGAGGAGGGGCTGCCGACTGCCTCGCGCTCTCGGCGGGCGCCGTCCTCGGCGGCGTGACACCCGCGCTGCTCGACGGGTCGGCCGAGCGCGTGCTCGTCCTGCCGTACGTCGTCGCCGCCGGGCTGTCCCTGCTGTCGCTGGCCGCGGTCCTGCTGCTGGTGACGCCGACGGGCCCGCCCCGCGGTGGCTCGGCGCCGGCCGCCCTGCGCAGCGGCCTCAGGGCGGTGCCGTCCACGGTCCGCGACACGGTGCGCCTGGCCTCGGGCGACGACGCGCTGCGCCGCGTGCTGCTCCTGTCGATGACGGGCGGGATCGCGCTCGGCACCCTGGAGCTGCTCGGCCCGACGCTGTTCAGCGACCTGTCCGGCAGCCCCACAGGCGGGTCGGCGGTCTTCGGCGTCGTCATGGCGGTGTCGTTCCTGGCCGGCGCGCTCGGGTCGGCCCTGGCCCCCCGCAGCAGACGCCTCGCCCGGGACTCCACGCCGTACGCCCTCACCGGCCTGCTCGGGCTGAGCGGGCTGGCCCTGGCGGGGGTCGCCGGATCGCAGACGATGCTGCTGGGCGCCGTCGCCTACGCGGCCTTCTACCTGGCGAACGCCGCCGCCTGGCCGCTGCTGCACGCCGTCCTGCACGCGCGGGTGGGCGCCGGCGGCCGCGCCACCGCGCTGTCGGCCTCGAGCCTGGCGCTGATGATCGGCGGTGGTGCGGCCGACCTGGTCAACCCCCGGATCGTCGCGCTGGGCGGCCGGCCCGCGGCGTACGCGACGGCGGGTGTGGTCGTGGCCCTCGGGGCACTGCTGGCCCTCCGCCTGCCCGACGCCGTGGGCGATCTGTCACGGCCCGCGCCGGCGACTGTGGGCGGCTGACGGAGCCGGCTGCCGGTTCTGCCCTCGACGCAAGGCCCAGATCGTCGGCCTGCTCGAGGACCGTCAGGGAACCAGGAAGCCCTGCTGCACCAAGCGCTCCACCACCGGCACGACCTGCTCGGCAGCCTCGCCGTCGGACAGCCCCGCAGCCGACGCCAGGACCGCCAGCAGCTCCCCCAGGCGGCGCGTCCCGTCGCACCCGGCCAGCAGCGTCGCGCCGTAGACGTCGACCTCCCCCGACCAGCGCAGCCCGGCCTCCTGCTGCAGCACCTGCGTCTGCGCCAGCCAGCCCTCGTCCGACCGGGACGCGACCTGGTGCAGCCGGACGTCCTCGCGCAGCCGCCACGCGGTCGCGAGCACGCCGCGGTCCAGCGCCTCCTGGCGGGCGAAGAAGGCCGGGATCTCCGCGCCCCAGGTCGCGGCGACGGGCTGCGGTACGTCGTCCAGGTGCACGCGTCCGGTGCCGGGTCGCAGCGCCAGCACCCCGAAAGCCACCGCCTCCACGTCACGCAGCGCGAACCAGTCCAGCCACGCGTCGTACAGCTGGTCGAAGCGCGGTCCCTCGTCGGTGTCGCGCAGCCAGGCCGTGACGTAGTCCTCCGGGGCCGCCAGCTCGCGCTGCACCACCCAGCCGTCGACGTCCGGCCCGAACCACGACTGCACCCGCGCGTCGCCGTCCTCGCCCTCGACGTGCAGCCAGTTGGCCAGGAGCAGGGCGTGGCCGCCCGGCGCGAGCACCGACGGCAGCTCGGCCACCAGCCGGCGGCACAGCTCGTCGCCGTCCATCCCGCCGTCGCGGTAGGTGTAGCCCGAGCCCGGGCCGATGACGAAGGGCGGGTTCGAGACGACCAGGTCGTACGTCTCACCCTGCACGGGCTCGAGCAGGCTGCCGGTGCGGGCCTCGACGGTGCGCCCACCGAGCGCCGCGGACAGCCGGGTGTAGGCCGCTGCCCGCGGGTTGCTGTCGGTGGCCACGACCAGGTCGCTGTGGTCCTCGGCGAGCAGCGCCTGGATGCCCGACCCCGCGCCGAGGTCCAGGGCGCGTCCGACGTGGGCGCGGGGCGTTGCCGCGGCCAGGGTCAGCGAGGCGGCCCCGACGCCGAGGACCTGGTCCGGGTGCACGCCGGTGGAAGCCCGGCCAGGGTCGTGCGCGACGAGGACCTCGACGCCGCCGTGCACGACCGGCTGCAGCCGGACCGCCGCCGCGACGTCGAAGCCGTCCGGGACCAGCCACGACTCGGGCACGCCGGCCCGGCGGGCCTGCTTGAGGTCGACGCCGGCACCCAGGACGAACAACCGGGCCAGCACCTCGAGCGCCGACCCGCCGTCGGTGCGCCGCAGCAGCGGCGCGAGCTCGTCGCGGTCGAGGTGGGTCCGGGCGGTGGCTCCGAGCAGGTCGTCGAGGGCCGCCGCCGACCAGCCGGCCGTCTGCAGCGCGGCCCACGCCAGCGGGGCGTCGGCCAGCAGCGCGTCGGGGTCGGGGAGGGGGCGCGTCACCTGCGCGACGCTACCGACGCCGAACGGGGCGCCCTCCCGAAGGAGAGCGCCCCGTCCAGGGAGAGCAGGTGCTAGTGGCGGGCGACCCGGCGGACGCCGAGGCCGGCGCCGACCAGGAGGAGCGCGCCGAGGGCCAGAAGCGGAGCGGCACCGGTGCGGGGCAGCTCGACCGGGGCCGGCTCGAGCGCCGGCGTCACCGCCGCCGGGGGGGCGGGTGCCGGCACGGTCACCGGCGCCAGCGGTCCGCTGGCGAAGTTGCCGTTGCCGGCGCAGAAGATCTCGAGGTTGTTGAAGTAGGTCCCCGGCTTCACGTCCGGCTTCAGCTTGACCACGTACGTCTGCTTCACCGAGGCGCCCGGCGCGATGATGACGCCCTTCGGACGAAGGATGACGTCCTGGCCGCCGTCGGCGCGCTCGCGCACCGGGGTGACCGCGACGTCCCCGAAGCCACCGGAGGTCGAGACGAACTCGAAGACCGGGCTGAGGTGCTCGAAGAAGGAGATGACGTCGCACGGCAGCGCGCTCGTGTTCGTCACGGTGGCGTTGTAGGTCACCGTGTCGCCAGCCTTGGCGGTCGACGGCGAGGCGTCCTTGTCGAAGGTGATGTCCGGCGCCTTGAGGCCCTCGGCGATCTCGGAGCCCTTGCCGTTCGGGCAGACGACGCCGCTCACGGCGTGGCTGATGACCAGGTCACCGCGCAGCAGCGGCGACAGGCCGATGACGTGCAGACCGTTGACGACGATGCCGCGACCGTCGGCGGTCGGGTTCTGCTCGTTGACGATGACCGTCGCGACACCGGGGATCGTGATCCGGGTGTTCGGGGCCGGAACGCCCAGCGGGCCGAGCGGGACGGCCTGTCCGGCGATCTTGAGGTTCGTGAACAGCGAGCCCTTGCCGTTCGGCGCCTCGACGCAGTCGCTGTTGGCCTGCGCGCGGATGACGTCGGCCGTGATCGTCGGGACGCCGGCGTTGAACAGCGCCGCGAGGCCCTCGGTCTGCGCGGACGCGACGGCGGCGGGCGCGTCGCAGCGCGCACCGGCGATCGTGTTGATCGTGTTGGCGCTGACCGCCGGCGCGGCGTTGACGTTCAGCAGCTCGTCGGTGTCCGGCTCGGGCGCCTGGGGCGGGCAGCTCTGGCTGGACGTCGCGAAGGTGTTGGGATCGAGCGGGGTGTTGCCGAGAACGCCCGGCAGCGGCACGGCGGTGAGCACCGTGAGGTCGACGATGACGCCCTTGGCGTCGGCGAAGCCGCCGGCCGGAGCGGTCTGGGCCGAGGCGGGGGCCGCGGGGGCCGCCAGCAGGACGGCGACGGCGAGCGCGGAGGCGCTGGCCACGGATCGGCGGAAGGCGTGCATCGGTAATGCTCCTCATGGTACGAAACCGGAACGAATTAGGTCAGACGAGTCAACGACCGTCCGGGGTCACGGGTACGGCCTGGCAGCACCGCGATGTCGAGCACCACGTCTGCACCGGCCGGGTACCCGGTCCGCGGCCTCCGTAACGCACCGAACGGACCTGTGTGCGTTGCGTAGCGACCGGTTGTCGACCCGGTGTCCGGATGCAGGCGCCAGGAACGCCGACGCGACCCGCCCCGGGAGGGACGGGCCGCGTCGGCGGAGCGGGACTAGGCGACGGGGCTGCCCGCCCCGGCCGTCTCCATCGCGCCGGACACGCTGCGCTTGTTGCTGATGGTCACGGCGACCACGATGCCGGTGATGGCCAGCGCGGCGATGACGAAGCGGACACCGAGGTTGGCATCCTCGCCGATGCCGTACTGCACCACGACGGGCGCGATGAGCAGGGCCACGAGGTTCATGACCTTGATCAGCGGGTTGAGGGCCGGGCCGGCGGTGTCCTTGAACGGGTCGCCGACGGTGTCGCCGATGATCGTCGCCTCGTGCGCCGGCGAGCCCTTGCCGCCGTGCGTGCCGTCCTCGACGAGCTTCTTGGCGTTGTCCCAGGCCCCGCCGGAGTTGGACAGGAACACCGCCATCAGCACGCCCGCCGCGATCGCGCCGGCGAGGAACGCGCCCAGCGGCTGGTAGCCCAGGGCGAAGCCGACCGCGATCGGGGACAGGACCGCCAGCAGGCCGGGGGTGGCCAGCTCGCGCAGGGAGTCCTTGGTGCAGATGTCGACGACGCGGGCGTAGTC
>JBKJQQ010000210.1:0-4417 GCA_046593875.1 Mycobacteriales bacterium
CCGTCTTCCAGGTGCAGCGCGCTGCCTTCGGCGTCACAGAAGCCGCGCGCCAGGCCGGCCGGGCCTACGTCACCGCCGACAGCGACGCCCAGGGCCGAGCCCGGGCCCAGGAGGCCGCCGACCTGGCGATGCGCGACCAGATCCCCGGGTTCGGCCGTGCGCAGCTGGCGGTCCAGTCCGGCGGCTTCACCGCGGGCGGCACCGTGCAGGTCAACGTCCGGCACGAGGTGGTGCTGCCGATCCTGGGCGGCCTGTTCGACCGGATCCGCCCGCGCATCCCCGTGGACGCGACGCACGTCGAGGTCGTCGACCGCTTCCGGGACCTCGGGTGAGGCGCCCCACGGTCCGCGACGACAGCGGCACGATCCTGGTCCTGCTGCTCGGCTTCACGGCCGTCCTGCTGCTCATGGTCGCCGTCGTCGTCAACGTCTCCTCGGTCGTCCTCGCCAAGCGGGGCGTCGCCAGCGCGACCGACGGCGCCGCGATCGCCGCCGCGCAGGAGCTCGACCTGTCGGTGGTCTACGAGCGGGGGCTGGGCAACCGGATCCCGTTGGACGCCTCCCGGGTCGGGTCGCGAGTTGAGCAGTACGAGGCGCAGGCCCGGACGTCGCAGCCCGGGCTCGACCTGCGCGGCGAGGTCGACGCCGACGGGACCACGGCGATCGTGCGCGGGGTGCGCACGGTCCAGCTGCCGTTCGGGCAGATCCTGGGCTTCCAGCCGGTGCGGGTCGAGGCCGAGGCCCGCGCCCGGGCGCCCGTCGTCTGACCGGAGGTCAGCGGCGCCAGCGGGCCTCGCCGACGTCGTACACGATCGGTCGCAGGTAGTCGGCCGGGTCCTCGAGCCAGCGCAGCAGCGGTCGCTGTGCGGCAGGTATCCGCTTGAGCTCGTCGACCACGTACGGCCGGTAGTAGCTCCCGCGGGTCGAGACCCCCGGCAGCCAGTTGTCGTGGTGGCCGGGAACGACCTCCTGCGGGCGGAGCGCCTCGATGATCAGGCGGAAGTCACGTCCGCCGTTGGTGACCTGGCCGAAGCCCTGGACCGCGGCGACCTCGACGTCGGTCTTCGGCAGCGACCGCAGGACGTCGTAGACCTTCGGCGCGAGCTCCTTGTTCGGGCCGCTGGTGTCGTGGTGAGTCAGCGCGAAGCTGCCGACCCGGAACTGGTAGAGCAGATCGCCGCCCTCCCGGTCGCCCACGTGGGTGCCCAGATGGGCCACGTCCTGCGCCGTCGGCGGGTGATCGGCGATGACGGTGAAGTCGTTCGGAGGCGCCAGCGGGGTGTGCAGCCCGCCCCGGTCTGACCGGTCCGGTGCCTGCGCACCGCTGTGGATGATGGTCACCGCATCGATCTCCACACCGGGCAGCGCTCGTACCGCCGTGCGGGTGCCCGGCGCCGCGCCCCGGGGCGAGCCGTCGATGCAGGCGACCGAGGTGTCGCCGAAGTCCCGGACCGCCTGAGCGCGGACCTGGTCGCAGTGCTCCGGTGTCCCGACCAGCGTGGCGCCGGACTCGCTCACGATCTGCGCGGCGTCGGCGGCGTGGTCGAAGTGGCCGTGCCCGAGGAAGACGTGCGACGGCTTCAGCCCGGCCAGCTCACCCGGGTCGGTGGGGACGTAGCCGGAGTGCTCACCGCGGGCCACCCAGGCATCGAGGAGCACGACGTTGCCGTTGATGGCGGCGGCGTAGGTCATGACGCCTGCCCAGCTGAGGATGACCCGGTCCCGGCGGACGTTGCCTGCCGCGTCGACGTTGCCGGCGCCGAAGAACTTCTCGCGCAGGGCGATCGTGCGCGGGTCCAGGCCGCTGGCCTGCGCCGCACCGGGTCGGACCGAGGCGCCCGGAGAGGCCGGGCCGACCGAGGCGACGGCGTTGCCCGCCGTCGCCAGCAGGGTGCAGCTGAGGGCGAGCAGGGCGGGGCGGCGGCGCATGATCACGGAGTCCTCGGTCTCGGGGCAGGAGCCGTCCTTCTTCGACGCCGGACCTGTCCGCACCTGCGCGACTAGCCTCGACCCTCGTGCCCGTCGACCGCTCCCAGGACCTCGCCGCCCTCGACGCCACCCTGACCAGCATCGAGAAGGTGCTCGACCTCCCGCGGCTGCGGGTCGAGCTGTCCGACCTCGAGGCGCAGGCCGGCGAGCCGGGCCTGTGGGACGACACCGACAAGGCCCAGGAGATCACCACCCGGCTGTCCGGCGTGAAGACCGACATCGAACGGGTCGAGGGCCTGCGCAGCCGGCTGGACGACCTCGGCGTGCTGTTCCAGATGGCCGCCGAAGAGGCCGACGAGGGCGTCGAGGCCGAGGCCGAGGAGGAGCTGACGGGGCTGCAGCGCGAGATCAGCAGCCTCGAGGTCCGCACCCTGCTCTCGGGGGAGTACGACCAGCGCGAGGCCCTCGTCCAGATCACACCCGGTGCCGGCGGCGTCGACAGCCAGGACTGGGCGCTGATGCTCTGGCGGATGTACTACCGCTGGGCCGAGCGGCACGGCTACCCGCTCGACGTGCACGAGTGGCAGGAGGCCGAGGAGGCCGGCGTGAAGAGCGTGGTCTTCCAGTGCAAGGTGCCCTACGCCTACGGCACCCTCGCGGGCGAGCACGGCGTGCACCGGCTCGTCCGGATCTCGCCTTTCGACAACCAGGCCCGCCGGCAGACCAGCTTCGCGATGGTCGACGTGACGCCGGTCGTCGACACCGCCGACGCGGTCGAGGTCGACGAGAAGGAGATCCGGGTCGACGTCTTCCGCTCCAGCGGCCCCGGCGGCCAGGGCGTCAACACGACCGACTCGGCCGTGCGCATCACCCACCTGCCGAGCAACATCGTCGTGTCGTGCCAGAACGAGCGCTCGCAGATCCAGAACCGCGCCGCCGCGATGATCGTCCTGCAGACCAAGCTGCTCGAGCGCAAGCGCGAGGAGGAGCGGGCCGAGATGGACGCGATCCGCGGTACCAAGGGCGACATCGCCTTCGGCTCGCAGATCCGCAACTACGTGCTGCACCCGTACCAGATGGTCAAGGACCTGCGCACCGGCATGGAGTCCGGCGCGACCGGCCCGGTGCTCGACGGCGAGGTCGATGAGTTCATCGAGGCGGCGATCCGCTGGCGCCGCACCGGCGACGAGGACGCGGGCTAGGGAACCGGGCGGGAGGATGCTGCGTCGCAGCACCGACCGGAGGGGGTCTTCATGAGCGTCGTACGACGTGGGTCAGCAGTAGCCGCGGTGGCGATGGGGATCGTCCTGATGGGCGGACCGGCCTGGGCGCAGGAGGACCCGTGCGCACCCGGCCCGGACGGCGCGGTCCCGGAGATGTGCCAGAGCGGCATGCCCGTGAGTGACACCGGCACCGTCGGCATGGAGCCGACGGAGCCGTGCCTGGGCCAGCCGTTCGAGCCCGGTGACGGCGTCGTCACCGACCCTGGGATCGCTGTCGGCGAGCCGAACCCGGGGGAGCCCGGCACCGAGCCCGAGCCGGTTCCCGCGGGCGAGCCGAAGCCTGAGCCCGCCCCCGAGGAGGCGCCCACGATGGTCGCGCCGCCGCCCGGCGACACGGGTGCGGACACGGTCATCTGCGCGTTCAGCGCGCCGGTGGCGGACGGGGCACCGGAGAGCGCAGCCGGCGGCAGCGACACCACGGCCAACGGCGCCGTGTCGGCCGGCCAGCTGCCGCGTACCGGCCCGTACGACCAGGCACTCGCTCTGGCTGCCCTCGGCACCACGCTCGTCCTGGCGGGCGCAGGGGCCGTCGCCGCCGGACGCCGCCGGGCCTGACCCGGGCGCGTCGCAGCGCCGACCGCGGCCCTCGTCCGACCTAGACTCGGACATCGTGAGCCGCCGGTGATCCGCCTCGAGCACGTCAGCAAGAGCTACCCGACCAGCACGAGGCCGGCGCTCGCTGACGTGTCCGTCGACATCGACAAGGGCGAGTTCGTCTTCCTGGTCGGATCGAGCGGCTCGGGCAAGTCGACGTTCCTGCGCCTGCTCCTCAAGGAGGAGGTCCCGACGTCGGGACGCGTGCAGGTCGCGGGCAAGGACCTCACCAAGCTCTCGCAGTGGAAGGTGCCGGCCCTGCGCCGTTCGATCGGCTGCGTGTTCCAGGACTTCCGGCTGCTGCCGAACAAGAACGTCTTCCAGAACGTCGCCTTCGCGCTCGAGGTCATCGGCAAGCCGCGGTCGGTCGTCGAGCGGGTCGTGCCGGAGGTGCTCGAGCTGGTCGGTCTCGAGGGCAAGGCCAAGCGCATGCCCGACGAGCTGTCCGGTGGCGAGCAGCAGCGCGTCGCGGTGGCCCGGGCGTTCGTCAACCGGCCGATGATCCTCATCGCCGACGAGCCGACCGGCAACCTCGACCCCAGCACCAGCATCGGCATCATGAAGCTGCTCGACCGGATCAACCGGACCGGCACCACCGTCGTCATGGCCACC
>JBKJQQ010000270.1:0-9768 GCA_046593875.1 Mycobacteriales bacterium
TCCACAGCCATCCAAACGCCACTCACCTTCCACACGCTTCACGAGGGTCCTTGACACAGGGGCACACCGACACACCACGGCGGCCCCCCACCGGACGACCTGACACGCCGTCAGGCGTCGCGGGCGACCTGCTCCAGGCGGGCGCGGTGGGCCGCCCAGTCGACGTCCGGCAGGTTCGGGGACGCGACGCGCAGACCGGCGGCGCCGTCCACCAGCTCGCGCACGACGTCGGCGTGGCCCGCGTGCCGGTGCGTCTCGGCGACCAGGTGCACGAGGATCCGCTGGAGGGTGACCTCCTGCGACCCGGGCCGCCACCACGGCACCCGTCCGGGGGCGTCGAGCGGCAGCGCCTCGATCGTCGCGTCGGCGTGCGCTGCAGCGGCGTGGTGCAGCGCGAGGACCTCGGCGACAGACTCGTCAGGGCCGGCCCACATGTCGGCGTTGTCCTCGGCCTCGTCGGTGAACCACGGCAGCGGCAGCGGGAACGGCCGGCCGAAGCAGTCGCCGAGGTAGCCCGCCTCGACGCTCGCCACGTGCTTCACCAGGCCGAGCAGGTTCGTGCCGGTCGGGGTGAGCGGCCGCCGGACGTCGTACTCCCTCAGTCCCTCGACCTTCCACAGCAGCGCCTCCCGCCCCTGACGCAGGTAGCCGTGCAGGACGTCCTTCATGTCAGCTCCACCGGTCGGGTCGGATCGCTGGCCCATCGTGCCGTGCAGACTGGCTCGATGGTCGCCGTCTGGGAGCAGCGCTTCCGTGCCACCCGTGTCTCGCTGCCCGACTGGGCGGCCGACGCCCCCGACCGGTGCCTCTACGTCTCGAACCCCACCGGGACCTTCGAGCTCTACGCCTGGGACCGCGCGACCGGCGAGCACCGCCAGGTGACCAGCCGCGCGAACGGCACGAGCGACGGCGCGCTGTCCCCCGACGGCGAGCAGGTCTGGTGGTTCGACGACACCGATGGCGACGAGTTCGGCACCTGGAAGCGGCAGCCCTTCGGCGGCGGCCCGGACACCGACGCGACGCCGGGCGTGCCCGCCGCCTACCCGGCCGGGCTGGAGATCGGCTACGCGGTCGTCGTGGTCGGCTGCTCAACCGACGACGGGTCGGCGATCCACGTCGTACGAGAGGGCAGCGCGCAGGTGCTCTACGCCAGCGAGCACGACGCCGACCTGGCGGGGCTTTCCCAGGACGAGCAGCTGGTGGTGCTGGAGCACTCCGAGCACGGTGACAGCCGGCACCGCGCGCTGCGCGTGCTGACGCTGGACGGCGAGGTCGTCTGGGAGCGCTGGGACGGCGAGGGCCTCGGCCTGCACGCGGTCGGCTTCTCGCCGGTCACCGGCGACGAGCGGCTGCTGGCCGTGCACGAGCGAGAGGGGCGCCCGCTGCCGTTCGTCGTCGACCCCCGCACCGGCGACGAGGTCCACCCCGACCTGTCCGGCCTGGCCGGCGATCTGGACGCGGACTGGTACGCCGACGGCTCCGCGCTCCTGGTCAGCGCGGAGGCGCGCGGGCGGTCGACGCTGCACCGGGTGACCCTGGACGGCACGGTCGAGGCGCTGCCGACGCCCCCCGGCACGATCGGCTCTGCGACCGCGCGGCCCGGCGGGACGGTCGAGTACTCCTGGTCCAGCGCCGCCTCACCCAGCGTCATCCGGTCCACGGACGGGGCGGTCGTGCTCGCCGCGCCGGGTGACCCCGCACCCGGATCCGTCGACGTGACAGACGCTCTCGTCGACGGGCCGGGCGGGACCATCCACGCGCTGGTCGCGACGCCGCCGGGCGACGGGCCGTTCCCGACGGTGTTCCTCGTGCACGGCGGACCCACCTGGCACGACAGCGACAGCTTCGCCGCCGACCGCGCGGCCTACGTCGACCTCGGCTGCGCGGTGGTGCACGTCAACTACCGCGGCTCCACCGGCTACGGCGCTGCCTGGCGCGACGCCCTCACCGGCCGCCCCGGCCTCACCGAGCTGGAGGACCTCGCCGCCGTTCGCGCCTGGGCCGTCTCCTCCGGCCTGGCCGACGACGCGCGCTGCGTGCTGGCGGGCGGGTCGTGGGGCGGCTACCTCACCCTGCTCGGCCTCGGCACGCAGCCCGACATGTGGTCCGCCGGCGTCGCCGCGGTGCCGGTCGCGGACTACCTCGCGGCGTACGAGGACGAGATGGAGCAGCTGCGCGCCTTCGACCGCTCGCTGTTCGGGGGGTCACCGCAGGAGGTGCCCGACCTCTACCGGGAGTGCTCCCCGCTGACCTACGTCGACGCGGTGCAGGCTCCCGTGCTGGTGCTCGCCGGGGCCAACGACCCGCGCTGCCCGATCCGGCAGATCGACAACTGGCTGACTGCTGCCGAGCAGGCGGGCAAGAACGTCGAGGTCTACCGCTTCGACGCGGGCCACGGCTCGCTGGTGGTGGATGAGCGGGTGCGGCAGATGCGGGCCGAGCTGACCTTCGTGGCCCGGCACGTGGGGCTTGCGCCGCCCCGGTAGCTCAGTCGTCCTTGCCGCCGCCCTTGCCCTTGCCCTCACCGCGCTCGCTGTCCTCGCGTGCGGCCTCCTCGGCCCTGCGCCGCTCCTCCTCGAGCTGCGCCTTCGCCTCCGCCAGCTTCGCGGCTGCCGCCTTGGCCGCGGCCTCAGCCGCGCGGCGCCGCTGCTCGAGCAGATCGTTGTCGATGACGTCCGCGCCCTTGCGCACCTTCTGGGCGAGCGCGATGAGCTGGGCGGCCTGCTCCGCGGTGAGCTCCTCCGCCGTCCGCTGCTCCGCGACGGTGGTCAGCAGGGCATCAACGCGGTCCCGGACGGCGTCGGCGTCGCCGTCGTTGGCCGCCTCCGTGAGCGCCCGGACATCATCGCGGACGACGTCCGCGGGGTCGGTGCCGCACCCGGCCAGCAGGACGAGGGCGACGGGGAGCGCGAGCAGGGCACGTCTCATGCTGCGGGGCTCCCCTGTGGCGAGGCTCCAGAACCACCTTGCAGCTGGGCGGCCGGCGTCGGCGACTGTTCCACCGGCGGCACCACGACGTCGAGCGTCGGCTCCGGCTCCGGCTCGGGCTCCGGCTCGGCGGTCGGCTCGGGCTCCTCCTCGGTGGGCTCGGGCTCCGGCGTCGGCTCCGGCTCGCGGGTGGGCTCGGGCTCCGGCGAGGGGGCGGCGGGCGCAGGGGACGGCTCCACGTCTTCGAGCAGCACGGCCGACTTCTCGATCCGAAGGGCGAGCTCGCGCAGCCGCTCGGCCTTGGTGCGGTCGAGCTCGCCGCTCGCGACCTGTGCGCGCAGGGTCGAGAGCAGCTCCTGCACGGCGTCGCGCACGCCCTGTGCCGACCCGTCGTTGGCCGCCAGGGTCACCGCCTCGACGTCACCGCGCAGCTCGTCGCTCGGCGCGCCGCTGCACGCGGTCAGCGTGAGGGCGAGGGCCGGGACCAGCCAGAGCGCCCTCATGAGTCGACGGCGTCCTGCAGTCGCTGCAGGTCACCGCGCAGCGGCTCCGGGATCTCGACGTCGACGGACGGCAGCGGACCGGAGGTGCCGCCCTGCTGCGATGCGTAGACCGCGCCGGCGCCGATCAGGGCGGTGGCGGCCAGCAGCGCCAGCACCCAGGGCCACGGGCTGCGTTTCGGGCGGGCGACGGCGACCGGCCGGGACGTGGCGACGCGAGGCGCCGCGGCGGGGACGGGCGCGACCCGGGTCTGCGGGAGCACCTGGGTGCGGTCGACCCGCGGCGCGGCCACGGTCGGCGCAGCCATGACGGTGGTGGCCGAGCCGCCGTTGGCGATGACCCCCATCTCCTCGGCAGCCTGCGCCGGCAGGGGGCGGTCCTCGGCGTCGCGCGCGGTCATGGCGCGCAGCAGACCAGCCCAGCCGGCGGGCAGGGAGTCCGGCACGGCCGGCTGGCGGTGCAGCCGGGCCAGGGCGACCTCGACGGTGCTCCCGGCGTACTCCCGCTCGCCGGTGAGGCACTCCAGCAGGACCAGGCCGAGCGCGTAGACGTCCGCGGGCGGGCCGACCGGCTCGCCGGCGACCTGCTCGGGCGCGAGGTAGGACGCGGTGCCGACCATCATCCCGGTGGAGGTCACCTTCGCGGCGTCGACGAGGCGGGCGATCCCGAAGTCGGTGAGCCGCACCCTGCCGTCCTGGCCGATGAGGACGTTGCCCGGCTTGACGTCGCGGTGCACCAGCCCCTGGCCGTGGACGTAGGCCAGCGCCTGGGCGATGGACCCGCCGATCACGGCCGTGCGGTCGGACGCGATCGGGCCGCGACGGATCGTGTCGGACAGGGTCTCGCCCTCGACCAGCTCCATGACGACCCACGGCCGGTCGGCCTCGTCGGTGCCGGCGTCGTAGACCGGCACGAGGGAGGGGTGCGAGAGCTTGGCGAGCAGGCGGGCCTCGTCGCCGGCGCGGGCCGCGCCCTCGTCGGTCTGCACCGTGACCAGCTTCAGCGCCACGCTGCGACCGAGCGCCTCGTCCTCGGCCTTCCAGACCTCGGCGGTGCCGCCGCGGCCGAGCAGGCTCATCAGCCGGTAGCGGTCGGCGACGAGCCGCTGGGGGCCATCGGTGGGGATCGCCTGCGTCGGGTCGGTCACGCCGTGGTCCTACCCAGCACGAGCTCGGCGATCTGCACGGCGTTCAGCGCGGCGCCCTTGCGCAGGTTGTCGTTGCTCACGAACAGCGCCAGCCCGTGGTCGCCGTCCTGCCGCAGGCGGCCGACGTAGGACGGATCGCGGCCGGCGGCCAGCAGCGGGTTCGGGACGTCGACCACCTCCACGCCCGGGGCTCCCCGCAGCAGCTCGGTGGCCTGCGCGACCGAGATCGCCCGGGAGAACTCGAGGTTGAGCGACAGCGAGTGGCCGGTGAAGACCGGGACACGCACGCAGGTGCCGGACACGCGCAGGTCCGGGATGCCGAGGATCTTGCGGCTCTCGTTGCGGAGCTTCTGCTCCTCGTCGGTCTCCTGCGAGCCGTCGTCGACGACGGAGCCGGCCATCGGCAGGACGTTGAAGGCGATCGGCGCGACGTACTTGCTGGGCGCGGGGAAGTCGACCGCGGAGCCGTCGTGGACCAGCGCGGTCGCGCTGTCGGCGGTCTTGCGGACCTGGCCGTCGAGCTCCTCGACGCCGGCCAGACCGCTGCCGGACACCGCCTGGTAGGTGCTCGCGATCAGCCGCACCAGCCCGGCCGCGTCGTGCAGCGGCTTGAGCACCGGCATCGCCGCCATGGTCGTGCAGTTCGGGTTGGCGACGATGCCCTTGCGGGCGTCGGCGAGCGCCTCGGGGTTGACCTCGCTGACGACCAGCGGGACGTCCGGGTCCATCCGCCACGCGCTGCTGTTGTCGATGACCACCGCACCCGCGGCGGCGTAGCGCGGCGCCAGCTCACGTGACGTCCCGCCACCAGCGGAGAACAGCGCGATGTCGAGCCCGGACGGGTCCGCGGTGGAGGCGTCCTCGACCGTGATGTCCCGCCCGCGGAACGGCAGCGTCGTCCCGGCCGAGCGCGCGGAGGCGAACAGCCGCAGCTCCTCGATCGGCACGTCCCGCTCGGCGAGCAGCCGCAGCATCACCGCACCGACCTGTCCGGTGGCTCCGACGACCCCGATCCGCGCACCTGTCATGGGAGGGAGTCTACGAGCGTCGGCGCTGCCGGAGCCCTCGTCAGCCGTCGGTGCCCTCGCGGTCCTGCGGCCGCAGCGCCTTGCCCTGGACGAGCGCGTAGCCGGCGCCGCCGACCCCCAGCACGCTGATGACCGCGCCGACGACGTTGCCCTGCACGGCGCAGAGCACGCCGACGGCGAGGAACACCGCGATCAGCGCGACGCGGGCCGCCTGGAGCCCGACGGACGCCCGACGGCCGGGGGCCACGCCCGCTACCGGCCCGTACCGCCGTAGACGGTCGCGCCCTCGTCGCTGCCGAGCTCGAAGGCGTCGTGGACGGCGCGCACGGCGTTGGGGACGTCGGTGTCGCGGCACACCACCGAGATGCGGATCTCGGAGGTGCTGATGGCCTCGGCGTTGATGGCGCCGCGAGCCAGCGCCTCGAAGAACGTCGCCGTCACGCCGGGGTGGCTCTTCATCCCCGCGCCGACCAGCGAGACCTTGCCGATGTGCTCGTCGCTCAGCAGCGACTCGAAGCCGACCTGCGCCTGCAGCTTGGCCAGCGCCGTCATCGCGGTCGCGAGGTCGCTCTTGGGCAGCGTGAAGGAGATGTCGGTGCGGTCGGTCGCGCCCGAGACGTTCTGCACGATCATGTCGATGTTGACCTCGGCGTCGGCGACCGCGCGGAAGATGGCCGCGGCCTCGCCGGGCTTGTCGGGCACGCCGACGACCGTGACCCGCGCCTCGGAGAGGTCGTGGGCGACCCCGCTGATGATGGCCTGCTCCACGGGTGCTCCTGTGATCAACGTGCCGGGCTTCTGGCTGAAGGACGAGCGGACGACGAGCGGGACGTCGTAGCGACGGGCGTACTCGACGCAGCGCAGGTGCAGGATCTTGGCGCCGGACGCGGCGAGCTCGAGCATCTCCTCGTACGACACCGTCGGCAGGTGCTTGGCGTTCGGGACGATGCGCGGGTCCGCTGTGTAGACGCCGTCGACGTCGCTGTAGATCTCGCAGACCTCGGCCTTCAGGGCGGCCGCCAGCGCGACCGCGGTCGTGTCCGACCCGCCGCGGCCGAGCGTGGTGATGTCCTTGCTGTCCTGGCTGACGCCCTGGAAGCCCGCGACGATCGCGATGTGGCCGGCGCCGAGCGCCTCGCTGATGCGCCCAGGCGTGACGTCGATGATGCGCGCCTTGCCGTGCGTGGAGTCGGTGATGACGCCGGCCTGGCTGCCGGTGAACGAGCGCGCGGACAGGCCGAGCGACTGGATCGCCATGGCCAGCAGGGCCATCGAGATCCGCTCGCCGGCGGTGAGCAGCATGTCGAGCTCGCGGCCGGGCGGCAGCGGCGACACCTGGTGCGCGAGGTCGAGCAGCTCGTCGGTGGTGTCCCCCATCGCGCTGACCACGACGCAGACGTCGTGGCCGGCCTTCTTGGTGGCGACGATGCGCTCGGCGACGCGCTTGATGCGCTCGGCGTCGGAGACCGACGAGCCGCCGTACTTCTGCACGACCAGACCCATGCGCCGAGCCTACCGGCGCGCCCGGCTACGCCAGCTTGTCGACCCGGTGCACGTCGCCGCACGGCACATCCAGCGCCGCGTGGTGGTCGCGCACCGCCTTCTCGTCCGGCGCCTCGAGCAGGCAGTAGACCTTGCCCTCCGGGTTGTGGAACAGCTCCACCTGCCGGACGCCGAACTGGTCGCTCTCCCCCGCCTTGGCGCCGCGGCCGATCTCGTCGATCGCCTGGTGCGGCAGCTTGAGGTCGTCGTGGTAATCCATGAAAAGCGCCATGCCGTGCTCCCCCTCGGGCTCGACGTGCAGTGGCAGCACTGTCGTCCTGCCCCCGGCATCTGTCCAGGCCCGGGTCAGACGTCCTCGGGGACGTCCTCCACGGCGGCGTCGAGGCGCACGTGCGCGACGACGCTCTGCAGTGCCCGCAGGGCCGCGCCCGCCGAGCCGCCCCAGCTGTTGAGGTAGGTGAACTGCCACCACCACAAGGCTTCCCGGCCGCGACCGGCGTCGTAGTGGAGCAGCCCGCGGAACAGGTCGGTGGTCATCTCGGCCAGGTCGTCGGACAGCCGGTAGGGCACCGGCGGCTCGTCGTCGTAGGGGTCGAAGACCTCGACGTAGGAGTCGATCGCCTCGAGCTGCTCGACCAGGCCGTCGCGCACCTTGTCGAGGTCCGGCACCGGGTCGAGCAGCGGCTCGACGTTGCTGTCGAGGATCACGTCGGTACGGGCGCCCAGGTGCGCGCCGGCGACGCACATCTGCGCGACGTCCAGCAGCAGCAGCGAGATCGCCTGCGCACCAGCCCGTCCGGACGCGACCAGGTCGACGGTCTCGAGGAACGAGCGGACGTCGCGCGCGACGTCGGTCGCGAGCTCCAGGTCCTCCCGCGGCTCGGGGCTGGGGATCTCCACGTCGGCCTCAGACATCGACCTGTCTCCGTCCTTCGAAAGCGCGGCCGAGGGTGACCTCGTCCGCGTACTCCAGGTCGCCCCCGACGGGCAGACCGCTGGCGAGCCGGGTGACGCGCAGCCCCATCGGGCCGATCAGGCGGGCGAGGTAGGTCGCGGTCGCCTCGCCCTCCAGGTTGGGGTCGGTCGCCAGGATGATCTCGGTGATGCCGCCGTCCTGCAGGCGCACCATCAGCTCGCGCACGCGCAGGTCGTCCGGCCCGATGCCCTCGATCGGGCTGATCGCGCCGCCGAGGACGTGGTAGCGCCCGCGGAACTCGCGCGTCTTCTCGATCGCCACGACGTCCTTGGACTCCTCGACCACGCAGATGACCGACAGGTCTCGCCGCGGGTCGCGGCAGACGCGGCAGTCGTCCTGCTCGCTGACGTTGCCGCAGATCCGGCAGAAGCGGACCTTGTCCTTGACCTCGGTCAGCGCCGTCACCAGCCGGCGCACGTCGACGGGGTCGGCGGCCAGCAGGTGGAAGGCGATCCGCTGAGCGCTCTTCGGCCCGACGCCGGGCAGCCGGCCGAGCTCGTCGATGAGGTCCTGGACCGCGCCTTCATACATCGGCGGTCCGCTACATCCCGAGCCCGAGGCCGCCCATCGCGCCGCTCACCGGGCCCATCGTGGTGGCGGCGAGCTCCTGTGCCTGCCGGACCCCGTCGCGGATGGCGGCCAGCACGAGGTCCTCCAGGCTCTCCACATCGTCCGGATCGACCGCTTTCGGGTCGATCTTCAACGAGAGCACCTCGGCCGCGCCGTTGAGGGTGACCGTGACGAGACCGCCACCTGCCGTGCCGGTGACCTCGGCCGCCGCCAGTTCGGCCTGCGCCGCCGCCATCTGCTGCTGCATCTTCTGCGCCTGCTTCATCAGCTGCTGCATGTTGGGCTGGCCGCCTGGCTTCATGTCCGCGCTCCCGTGCTGGGCCTGTGGTCGCCGGTGAGCCTACGTTCCGCCGCCGGCCCGGCCTGGCATCAGCCGAGTCACGGGAGCGTCACGGTCGCGCGTCAGGTGCAGCGGTGCGGGCCCGGCCCTGCTTCACTGCGGTCACGCGGGCATTTCGCTGCCCGGCACCGACCGATCACAAACCCTCGAGGGGAGCGCCGTGAGCGCACACCGCACCGCCAGAAGGATCCTGCCCGTCCTGCTCGTGACCGCGCTCGGCGCCGCCGCCTGCGGCGGCAGCACGGGCACGACCAACAAGCCCAAGGTGGCCGCCAAGGCGGCCGTCAAGGACGGCGGCACGCTGACCTACGGCGCCGACCAGGAGCCCAGCGGGTACAACAACAACACGTCCAAGGACAACTCCTCCGCAGCCGGCAACGTCGATGAGTCGATCCTGCCGAGCGTCTACCGGACGCACCCGGACTACACGGTCCAGCTCGACAAGGACTTCATGGTCTCGGCCGAGCTGACCAAGCCCGATCCCGAGACGGTCACCTACAAGATCCGGCCCGAGGCCAAGTGGTCCGACGACGTGCCGGTCGACGCGAAGGACTTCATCTTCGCCTGGACCGCCCAGAACGGCACCAACAAGAAGTTCGACGTCGCCGGCACGCAGGGCTACGAGGACATCGCCTCGGTCGTCGGCTCCGACACCGATAAGACCGTCACCGTCGTGTTCAAGAAGAAGTTCGCCGAGTGGCGCCAGCTGTTCAGCAACCTCATTCCCGCGCACATCGCGATGAAGAACCCCAAGGGCGTCGAGGAAGGCTGGAAC
>JBKJQQ010000215.1:0-5703 GCA_046593875.1 Mycobacteriales bacterium
CATCCGGTGCCGAGTGATCATGGACGCTGACCTGTCGTGCAGGTCAGCGGTGGAGCCGCCTCGCGGAATCGAACCGCGGACAACCTCATTACGAGTGAGGTGCTCTGCCGACTGAGCTAAGGCGGCGTGGTGCCGGTTCCGAGAGTACCTGCTGGTCAGCCGGTCCTCAGCGCGAGGGCCATGGCCTCGACGGCGAGCAGCGGGGCGACGTTGGCGTCCAGCGCGGCCCGGCAAGCCAGCACCGCGTCGATGCGCCGCAGCGTCGACTCCGGCGTGGTGGCCCGCGCGATCGTGGCCGCCTGGTCGCCGAGATCGCCGTGCACGAGGGCTGTTCCGGTCTCCAGCTGGAGCTGCAGGACGTCGCGGTAGAACGCTGCCAGGTCCACCAGCGCCCGGTCCAGGGCGTCGCGCTGGGTACGGGTGCCGCGGCTCTTCTGCCGCTTCTCCAGGTCCTTCAGCGCGCCGGCCGCGCCCCGTGCCGCACCGGTCACGCCCTTGCCGGTGGCGCCGACACCCAGCGCGGTCGACAGCGACTCCTTCTCCGCGGCGTCGCGGCCTGAGGTGAGCGTCGCCGCCTCGGCCTTGGCCGCGTCGACCAGGTCGGCAGCGGCCGCCAGCGCCGAGCCCACGCCCTGCAGGGACCGGGGCAGCGACAGCACGTCGCGCCGCTCGCGCCGCGCCTCCTCGTCGGTGGCCAGCCGCCTGGCCCGGCCGATGTGCCCCTGGGCCGCCTGCGCGGCGAACGCTGCCATGGCCGGGTCCACCCCGTCGCGGCGCACCAGGACCCCGGCCACCGCCTCCGACGGGGGCGTGCGCAGCGAGGCCAGCCGGCAGCGCGACCGGATCGTCGGCAGCAGGTCCTCGACGCTTGGCGCGCAGAGCAGCAGCACGCTGTGCGGCGGCGGCTCCTCGATGGCCTTGAGCACCGTGTTGCTGGTGCGCTCCTCCATGCGGTCGGCGTCCTCGATGAGGGTGACCTGCCAGCGACCGCGGGTCGGTGCCCGGGAGCTGCGCAGGATGATGTCGCGGGCGTCCTTGATGCTCAGGTGCAGGCCCTCGGGGACGATCGCCGCGACGTCGGGGTGCGCACCGGACAGCACCTGGCTGCAGCCCTCGCAGTGGCCGCAGCCCGGCTCGCCGCGCGTCGAGCACTGCAGCGCCGCCGCGAAGGCACGCGCCGCGATCGACCTGCCGGACCCGGGCGGGCCGGTGAACAGCCAGGCGTGCGTCATCCCCCCGGCCGTGCCGACGTGGCCGTCGACCACGCGGGCAGCGGCGTGCGCGGCAGCCTGCAGCTGCTCGATCACGCGCTCCTGACCGACGAGGTCGTCGAAGACGCTCACGCGACCGGGGCCCGGGTGACCACCGGCAGGCACTTCTCGACCCGGTCCTGCACCTGGACGAGCACCTGGTCGGGGGGGAGCTCGGCGGACACGACGACGTACCGGTCCGGGTCGTCCTCGGCCAGCTCGAGGAAGCCGGCGCGCACCCGCCGGTGGAAGTCCAGCGACTCGGCCTCGATCCGGTCGGGAGTGTCGCCCGCACGCGCGAGCCCGACCACTGGATCGACGTCGAGAAGGACGACGAGGTCGGGGCGCAGTCCCCCGGTGGCCCAGTGCGACAGCCGCTTCACCTCGTCGACGGCCAGCTCGCGGCCGGCGCCCTGGTAGGCCAGCGAGCTGTCGACGTAGCGGTCGGTCAGCACCACCGCCCCGCGCTCGAGCGCCGGGCGCACGACCTCGGCGACGTGCTGCGCGCGGTCGGCGGCGTAGAGCATCGCCTCGGCGCGGGGGGCCAGCCGGCCGGTCGCGGGGTCGAGCAGCAGCGCGCGGATCCGCTGCCCTGCCGCGGTCGCGCCCGGCTCGCGCGTGACGACCACGTCGTGCCCCTGCGACGTGAGCCACTGCTCGAGCAGCCGGAGCTGGGTGGACTTGCCGGCGCCCTCGCCCCCCTCGAGCGCGAGGAAGGTGCCGGCGTACGCGCGGGTGGTCGGACGCCGCTGGAGCCGCCGGGCGAGGTCGCGGCGCAGCGGGACACCCGGCCGATCATCCATCTGCCGGTAGCTCACGAACCCGACGACGACGGCCAGCAGACCGCCGACGAGCAGGACGACCGACAGGCCGTTGATGCTGGTGCCGAGAGGCCCCTCCCGCACGCCGATCTTCCCGGCGATGAACGGCGTCGTCGCCGTGACCAGCAGCAGGTCGATGCGCATCAGCGACTGCACGAGACCGAAGGTCCGGCCGCGCATCTCGTCCTCGACCTCGAGGCCGAGCAGCGTGATGCCCACGACGTAGGCGATCCCGGCGAACGCGCCGACGAGCAGCGTCGCGACGGTCGCGAGGAACAGGTTGGGCACCAGCGACATCGTCACCAGCGACAGCCCTGCACCGACGATCGACGGCCCGAAGACCCGCCGCCGGGAAAGGTCGCCCAGCGCCTTCGGCCCGAGGGCCACCCCGAGCGCGATGCCGAGGAAGATGGCGCCGAAGAGCAGGGCGTACGCCGCGTCGCCGCCGGCCAGCACCGACTCGGCGAACAGCCGTCCCAGCGCGATGATCGCGCCACCGGCGGCGAGCGCGCCGAGCATGCCGACCAGCAGGCCGCGGGCCAGCGGCGTGCTGCCGATGAAGCGGAACCCCTCGCGCAGGCTGGCGAGGACGGTGGGCGCCCCCTGGGCGACCGAGCGCTGCGTCGGGCTGGGCAGGTCGCGCAGCCGGTAGACCGTGAGCGCCGCGAACAGGAACGTCGCAGCGTTGACGTAGAGCGCGAGGTCGACCGGGCCGGTGCGGAAGTAGTCGAAGCCGCTGCCCAGCGCCCGGCTCACCAGGCTGAGCAGGCCGAACACGACGGCCGCGATCGGGGCCGAGCCGTAGGTCGCGATCAGCGTCAGCTGGTTGGCGCCCTCGAGCTGCCCGGGCGGCACGAGGTTCGGGACCGAGGCCTCCTTGGCCGGGATCCAGAACAGGCTGACCGTCTCGATGAGGAACGACGCGACGAGCAGGTGGACGAGTGCGGCGTCCGAGCTCGCGACGGAGCCGACCAGCGGGATCGACAGGAACAGCAGGAACCGCAGCAGGTCACAGATCACCATCGTCCAGCGGCGGTCCCACCGGTCGGCGAAAGCGCCTGCCAGCGGACCGAACAGGACCGCCGGCAACAGGCGGAAGACCAGCACGCCGCCGGTCGCGTACGCCTTGCCCTCGAAGGAGTCGACCAGTTGGGTGGCGAGCGCGGTCGTGGCCAGGAAGCCCAGCCAGTCGCCGAAGCTGCTGAGCACCAGCGCTGTGTAGAGCTTGCGGAACATCGCATTGCGCAGCACCGCCCGGGGGCCGCCGCGCAGGGGCGCGGCAGCGTCTGCAGCGGTCACGACGCCGAGCCTAGGGGCGCCCGCGCCCTCACCTCGCGAGCGGTCAGGCCTTCTTCTTGGCGGCGGCCTTCTTCTTCGCCGGCGCCTTCTTGGCTGCCGCCTTGCGCGCCGGCGCCTTCTTCTTCGGCGCCGGGCCCTTCGCGCGCTTCTCGGCGAGCAGCTCGACGGCGCGCTCCTGCGTCAACGACTCGATCTCGTCGCCCTTGCGCAGCGTCGCGTTGGTCTCCCCGTCGGTGACGTAGGCGCCGAAGCGGCCCTCCTTCACGACGATCGCGCCGCCGCTCTCGGGATCGGTGCCGAGCTCCTTGAGCGGGGGCTTGGGGGCGGCCCGGTTGCCGTACTTCTTCGGCTCGGCCAGCAGCGCCAGCGCCTGCTCGAGGGTGATCTCGAACAGCTGCTCCTCGCTCTCCAGCGAGCGGGACTCCTTGAGCCGGCTGACGTACGGCCCGTAGCGGCCGTTGAGCGCCGAGACCTCTTCGCCGTCGTGCTCGCCGAGCACGCGCGGCAGGGTGAGCAGCTTGAGCGCCTGCTCGAGGGTGAGCGTCTCGAGGTCCATCGTCTTGAACAGCGACGCCGTCGGCGGCTTGTCCTTGCTGCCCTCGGGAAGCGTGAGGCTGACGTACGGGCCGTAGCGGCCGGCCTTGGCGACCACGTCGTAGCCGGTCACCGGGTCCGGCCCCAGCACGCGGTCGCCGCTCGGCGCGTTCGCGAGCTCGACGGCCTTGTCGACAGTCAGCTCGTCGGGCGCGAGGTCGTCGGGCAGGGAGGCCTTCTGGTCGCCGATCTGCACGTAGGGGCCGTAGCGCCCGACGCGTACGACGACCTCCTCGTTCTCAGCGTTGCGGCCGATGACGATGGAGTTGATGTCGCGTGCGTCGATGTCGTCGAGGTTGGCGCCGACCAGCTTCTTGAGGCCGCCCTGACGGGCCAGCCCGCCCTCCTTGCCCTCGTCCGAGCCGAAGTAGAAGCGGGTCAGCCACTGCACGGACCCGCCGCCCGCGCCGGCGGCGATCTCGTCGAGGTCGTCCTCCATCGAGGCGGTGAAGCCGTAGTCGACCAGGCGCCCGAAATGCTGCTCCAGCAGGCCGATCACGGCGAAGGCGAGCCACGTCGGGACGAGCGCGGAGCCCTTCTTCCAGACGTAGCCGCGATCCTGGATCGTCGTGATGATGCTCGCGTAGGTGCTCGGTCGGCCGATCCCGAGCTCCTCGAGCCGCTTGACCAGCGACGCCTCGGTGAAGCGGGCCGGCGGGCTCGTGGTGTGCCCGGTCGGGTCGAGGCTGTCGACGCCGAGCGCGTCGCCGGCGCTCACGCGCGGGAGGCGCCGCTCGGCGGTCTCCAGCTCGGCGTCCGGGTCGTCGGACCCCTCGACGTACGCCCGCAGGAAGCCGGGGAACGTCACGACCTTGCCGGTCGCGCTGAACTCCGCATCTGTCCCGTCGGCCGTCGTGGCGCCGAGGCGGATCGTCGCGGACACGCCCTTGGCGTCGGCCATCTGGGAGGCGACGGTGCGCTGCCAGATCAGCTCGTACAGGCGAAGCTCGTCACCGGAGAGCTCACGGGCGAGCTCGCCCGGCGTGCGGAAGACGTCACCGGAGGGGCGGATCGCCTCGTGCGCCTCCTGCGCGTTCTTCACCTTGCCGCTGTAGCGGCGCGGAGCGTCCGGCACGTACTCCGGGCCGTAGAGGTCGCGCGCCTGCTGGCGGGCGGCGTTGACGGCGGTCTCCGACAGGTTGCTGCTGTCGGTGCGCATGTAGGTGATGTAGCCGTTCTCGTACAGCCGCTGCGCGGTCTGCATGACCCGCTGCGCGGAGAAGCGCAGCTTCCGGCCGCCCTCCTGCTGCAGGGTGCTCGTCATGAACGGCGCGTAGGGCTTGCGCGTGTAGGGCTTCTCGTCGGTGGACCGGACCTGGAACGGCCGGTCGGCCAGGCGCTCGGCCACGCTGCGGGCGCTGGCCTCGTCGAGATGCACGACGTCCAGACCGGCCTTGAGCTCGCCGGTCTCCTGCTCGAAGGAGGCTCCGGTCGCGAGGCGCTTGCCGTCGAGCGCGATCAGGGTGGCACTCATCTTCCGCGGCGCGGTGGGGTCGGAGCTGTCGGCCTCGGCGGTGAAGCTGCCCTCGATGTCCCAGTACTCCGCCTGCCGGAAGCTCTCGGCGGGCCGCGTGCAGTCCGTCGCGACGCGGGTCGTCGTCGAGCGCGAGCGGGCCCGGATGCGCTTCCGGCAGGCGGAGTACTGGGACGTCGAGGGCAGCTTCACCGCCGAGGCCGACAGCTCCGACCCCACCGCGCCGCGGAAGATGAGTGCCACCCTGATCGCGCTCGACGGCAAG
>JBKJQQ010000219.1:0-33209 GCA_046593875.1 Mycobacteriales bacterium
CCCTTCATCACCTGGCGGGCCATGACCATGCGCTGCACCTGGTTGGTGCCCTCGTAGATCTGGGTGATCTTGGCGTCGCGCATCATCCGCTCGACCGGGAAGTCGCGGGTGTAGCCGTAGCCGCCGAAAAGCTGCACCGCGTCCGTCGTCACCGACATCGCCGTGTCGGACGCGAAGGTCTTGCTCGCGCTGGACAGGAACGTCAGGTCAGGGTCGCCGCGCTCGGCGGAGGCGTTGGCCGCGTAGACGAGGTGGCGCGAGGCCTCGATCCGCATCGCCATGTCCGCGAGCATGAACTGCACGCCCTGGAACTCCGCGATGGCCTTGCCGAACTGCTTGCGCTCCTTGACATAGGCGATCGACGCGTCGAGCGCGCCCTGGGCGATGCCGACCGCCTGCGCGCCGATCATCGAGCGGGTGTGGTCCAGGGTCTTGAGCGTGGTGAGGAAGCCGGTGCCCTCCTCGCCGATCATCCGGTCGGCCGGGATGCGGCAGTCCTCGAAGTAGATCTCGCAGGTCGGGGAGCCCTTGATCCCCATCTTGCGCTCCTTGGTGCCGACCGAGAAGCCGGGGTCGTCGGCGTGCACGACGAAGGCCGAGATGCCCTTCGCGCCCTTGCTCGGGTCGGTGCTCGTCATGACCGTGTAGTGCGTGTTGACACCGGCGCCGGTGATCCAGGACTTGGTGCCGTTCAGGACGTAGGAGTCCCCGTCGCGGACCGCGCGGGTCTTCATCGCCGCCGCGTCCGAGCCCGCCTCGCGCTCCGAGAGGGCGTACGAGAACGTCGCCTCGCCGCTGGCCACCTGCGGCAGGTAGCGGCTCTTGAGGTCGTCGCTGCCGGACAGGATCAGGCCCATCGTGCCGAGCTTGTTGCCGGCGACGATCAGGCTGCTGGAGGCGCAGACGCGGGCGATCTCCTCGACCACGATCGAGTGCGCGATGCGGTCCGCACCCGCGCCGCCGAACTGCTCGGGCACGTGCAGGGCGAGCAGGTCGGCCCGCTTGAGCTCCTCGTGGACGTCCCACGGGTACTCCGCGGTCTCGTCGATCTCGGTCGCCCGCGGGGCGATCTTGTCCTCCGCGAGCTCGCGCACCGCCTTGCGGAGCAGCTGGTGCTCCTCGGTGAGGCCGTAGAGGGAGTAGGAGGGGTTACCGGTGCTCATGCCCCGATCGTATTCCGGCCGCCGGTAGCCTGCCGCCCATGAGCGACCCTGCATCCGGGCGACCCCGCCTGACCGTCATCGGCACCGGCTACCTCGGTGCGACCCACGCCGTCTGCATGGCAGAGCTGGGGTTCGAGGTGCTGGGGCTGGACGTCCTGCCGGAGAAGGTCGAGGCGCTGCAGTCCGGTCGCGTGCCGTTCTACGAGCCCGGCCTGCCCGAGCTGCTGCAGAAGAACCTGGACACCGGGCGCCTGCGCTTCACGACCTCCTACGAGGAGGTCGGGGAGTTCGGCGACGTGCACTTCGTCTGCGTGGGGACGCCGCAGAAGAAGGGCGAGTACGCCGCCGACATGACCTACGTCGACGCGGCTTTCACCTCCTTGATCCCGCACGCCCGCGCCGGGTCGCTGCTGGTCGGCAAGTCAACCGTCCCCGCCGGCACGGCGGAGCGGCTCGCGGCGCAGATCGACGGCGCCCGCGGCGGCGAGCTGGAGCTGGCCTGGAACCCTGAGTTCCTGCGCGAGGGCTTCGCCGTCGAGGACACCCTGACCCCGGACCGGCTGGTCTTCGGCGTCCGCTCGCAGCGCGCTGAGGAGCAGCTGCGGGCGGCCTTCCAGCCGGTCGTCGACGAGTCCAGCGCCGGGCCCGCCGTCCCCGTCGTCGTCACCGACTTCGCGACCGCCCAGCTGGTGAAGGTCGCCGCGAACGCCTTCCTGGCCACCAAGATCTCCTTCATCAACGCCATGGCCGAGGTGTGCGAAGCGACCGGCGGCGACGTCACGCTGCTGTCCAAGGCGCTGTCGTACGACACCCGCATCGGCGGGCGCTTCCTGCACGCCGGGCTCGGCTTCGGCGGCGGCTGCCTGCCCAAGGACATCCGCGCCTTCATGGCCCGCGCCGGCGAGCTCGGCGTCGACCAGGCGCTGACCTTCCTCAAGGAGGTCGACGCGATCAACCTGCGCCGGCGGGCGCGGATGATCGACCTGGCCCGGGAGCAGCTGGGCGGCTCGTTCGGCGGCATGCGCGTGGCGGTCCTGGGTGCGGCGTTCAAGCCCAACAGCGACGACATCCGCGACAGCCCGGCGCTGGACGTCGCGGCCAGCATCCAGAAGCAGGGCGCGGCGGTCACGCTCTACGACCCCGAGGCGATGAACAACGCCCGCGTCAAGGTCCCCGAGCTGGGCTACCGGGAGAGCGCGGTCGAGGCCGCTCGCGGCGCAGACATCGTGCTGCACCTGACCGAGTGGTCGGAGTTCCGCGAGATGGACCCGGCGGTCCTGTCCGAGGTCGTGTCGGAGAAGCGCATCGTCGACGGCCGCAACGCCCTGGACCCCGCGGCCTGGCGCGCTGCCGGCTGGACCTACCGCGCCCTCGGCCGCCCGTGAGCACGTTGACGGGTCGCTTCACGACGCGAGGATCAGTACCGGCGCCCGTGCAGCGGCCGAGCCGTACGTCGTACTGATCCTCGAGCGCCCGAAGGACCCTCCTGCAGGGTCGAAGTCGCTTGACGATCAGTACGAAGTCCCGGCGCTCCGCGTCGTGCTGATCCTCGCTTCGAGGGCACGCGTCGTACTGATCATCGCCGCGCGTCGTCCTCGGACCGGCACCGGCGGCGCGCAGTCAGATCAGGGCTTGCAGACCCACTTGCTGGCCAGGGCGCTCAGCGAGCCGTCCTCGGTGTGGTGCGCGGCGGCGTGCTCCGGGCCGCGACCGGCCAACCGCGCCAGCCGCTCGTCGTCCGGGGTCGCCGTGCGGAAGCGGCCGGGGTGGGCGGCGTCCCGCTCGGCCGGCTTGCTGCTGTCGAAGCGCAGCACGTCGATGCCGCGACCGGTGTAGTCGGTGACCCAGACGGTGTCCGGGCTGACCCAGTAGACGGCCGAGCTCTGACCGGGCAGCGGCTGCCAGAAGCCGCGCTCCTCGACGGCGCCCTTCTTGGTCACCTCGAGGAAGCGGACGCCGAAGCCGTACCAGGCCATCGCGACCAGGCCGCCGTCCTTGAACGACGGGTGCGGGTCGAACCAGTGGCCGCACAGCTCAGAGGTCGGCGCCTTGCCCTCGGTTGGCAGGCCGGCCGAGATCGTGTAGTCGCCGGTGCGGGTCCAGGCCGGGACGCCCTCCTCGCCCTTCACCGTCTTCCTGGTGTCGTGCACGAAGAAGGTGCCCTCCTCGGGCCGGGTGCAGCCGTAGCCGGACTCGCTCCCACCGAGCACGAAGCGGTCCTTGCCGCCGCGCGGCCAGGCCATCCCGTGGGTGTAGCGGTCGTCCGGCAGCGGCCCGCGCGCGAGCACCTTGGGCGCCTCCGGCTTGCGGGCGTCGATGTAGGTGACCGGGTTGGAGGCCGCGACCAGCAGACCGGGCTTGACCTCGGTGACGTCGTGCGAGCCGCGCACGCCCGTCTCGCGCAGCCAGTTGCCCAGGCGCTTGGGGTTCTTCGGGTCGCGCAGGTCGACGATCGTGCCCTCGGACCCGTAGACGAACGTGCAGTTCAGCACGCAGCTGTTGGTGTGGTCGCCGGCGCCCTGCAGCGTCGCGATGATGGACGGCGCGGTGCGGTTGGTGACGTCGATGACGTGCAGCAGGCCGGTGTACGACTGCCCCGTCACCAGGACCTTGCCGTTGGTGTCGACGTCCTCGCGCTCCTGGTTCGGCGTCTGCGGGACGGCGACGAACCCCTTCGGCGTCGGCAGGTTCGGGTTGGACGTGTCGTAGATCGTGATGCCCTTGCCGGTGCGCAGGAAGAAGTCCTTGCCCAGCACCCGGCCGCCGATCGAGTCGGTGTCCAGCGGGATCGTCGCGACGTGCGTGACGTTCGCGGTCTTCACGTAGCCGGGTCCGGGCTGCGGTCCGGCGTTCGACGGGGCAGCGGCGGCCACGAGGCAGGCAGCGGTGGCGAGGAGGGCGAGACGGCGCATGGCTGTCGTTTCGACGCGCCGGGCGTCGATCCTGCTGAGCGGGTAGACCACGGCCGTGCCGTACGGAGACCGCGCCACCGTGGACCGCCTGCTCGCCCTGCCGACCTGGGCCGTGGTCGGGCTGTCCACGCGCACCGACCGCGCGGCGTACGGCGTCGCGGCCTTCCTGCAGGCGCGCGGCCGGCGGATCGTCCCGGTGCACCCCCGCGCCGAGACGGTGCACGGCGAGCCGGGCTACCCGACGCTGGCCGACATCCCGTTCCGCGTCGACGTCGTGGACCTGTTCGTGCGCTCCGCGCTGGCCGGGGCGGTCGTCGACCAGGCCGTCGCGGTGGGCGCGAAGGCCATCTGGATGCAGCTCGGGGTCGTGGACTCCGACGCCGCCGCGCGGGCCGAGGCGGCCGGGCTGGACGTCGTCATGGACCGCTGCCCGAAGCTCGAGTGGCGGTAGGTAGTTCCCCTCTCGCCGCCTCCCCCTGCGACGGCCACGCTGCGCGCATGATCACCGCTGTGCTCGCTCCCGACGCCACCCGCTGTCCGCAGTGCGCCGTGACGCTGACCGGGCCCGGGGGGTGCGCCGCCTGCGGGCTGCGGCTGACCGGTCCCGAGGCCGGCCGGCTGTGGGAGGTCGACGTCGCGCTGCACCGGCTCGACGCGGAGCGGGTGCCGCTGCTCGCCGAGCGCGCGGCACTGCTGGCCGCCCTGCGCAACGCAGCTCCGGTCGCTCCCGCCGCCCCCGCCCCGGCCCCGGCCCCGGAGTGGACGCCGCAGCGCACCTCGAACGCCCTGCTCGGCCTGGGCGGCCTGCTGCTCGCGGTCGCCGCCCTCGTCTTCGCGGCCGTGACGTACGAGCGGCTCGGCGCCGGAGGCCGGGCCGCGGTGCTGCTCGCCCTCACCGCGGCCACCGCCCTGGCTGCCCCCCGCGCCCTGACCCGTGGGCTCCGCTCCACCGCGGAGACGCTCACCGCGGTGCTGCTGGTGCTCGCCGCGCTCGACGCCTACGGACTGCGCACGCTCGGCCTGGCCGACGGGTCCGACCCGGTCGTCTTCACGGCGTGGAGCGCCGCCGTCCTGGCCGCGCTCGCTGCGGGTTACGCCTGCGTCGTGCCGGTGCGCCTCGCCCGCGTCGCCGCGGTCGTCCTGGCCCAGCTGCCCCTACCGTTGCTCCTCGACCACGCGCAGGTGTCGACCGGCGTCACCGGCCTGGCGCTCGCCGGCCTCGCCGCCGCGGACCTCGCCGTCCTCGCCGTGCTGCGCGACCGGGCCCGTCCGGACGTCCGGGCGGCGCTCGCGCTGTCCGCCGTGGGCGTGACCGCGCTGTCCCTGCTCACCTCCGGAGCGGGCGCGCTCAGCGACGAGGACCCGGTGGGCTCCCTCGGCCTGCTCGCCTGCGCTCTCGTCCTGGCCACTGGGTCCAGCCTGACCTACGACCGCACCCTGCGCCTGCTGCTCACGGCCGTGCCCGTCGGGCTGGTCGCCCTGGCGGCGCACGCTCTGGCCCGCCCCGAGCTGTCCGAGGTGCAGTCCCCGCTGGTGCCCGCCGCGGTGGCGCTGCTGGCCGTACAGGCCGCCGCTCTGCTCCCCCGGACGGCGCGGACCGGCCCGGTGCTGGGCGCGCTCGCCGTGGCCGCTGTCTGCGTGCTGGCCGTCCTGGAAGCTGCGGTCGCGGGCGTGCTCGCGCCGCTCGGCTGGCTGGTCGAGCCCTGGACGCTCCCGGCCGGGCGGTCCGCCCGCGAGGCGCTGGCACCTGGGCTGGTCTGGGATGGCACGCTCGTCACGCTCGTCGTCGTCACCGCCGCGGGCCTGGCCTGCCTCGGCGCCGGCCTCGCGCTGCACCGCCTGCGCTCGGCTGCCGCCCCTGCCGCCGTGCTCGGCGCGTGCGCCGCCGCCCTGGTGCCGGTCGGTCTCAACCTGCCCTGGGCCGTCGGTCTCGCCGTGCTGCTGGGGGTCGGCACAGCCGCGCTGCTGGCGCCACGACCGGCCGCGTTGGACCTGCCGCTGGCGGCCGGTGGCACGGCGCTGCTCCTGCTGGCCACCGCGTGGTCGCTCGGCACCCAGACGGCCACCCTCGTCGTGATGGCCGGCGCGGCAGCGGCATGCGCCGCGCGGGCCGTGCGGCCAGGAGCCGAGGCGGTCGCCGTCGCGCTGGCAGGTCTGCTGGCCGCCGGCGAGCTGGCCGCCGTCGGGGCTGCGCAGGGGCTGGCCCGCGAGCAGGTCGGCGGGCTGCTCGTGCTCTCCGTCGCCGCGCTGGCTGCCCTGCACCTGACCGGCGAGCGTCGCCCCGGCGCCGAGGCGGCCGCGGGCATCGCCGGGGCCGCCGCGCTGCTCTGCGCCGCCGGCGACGCGGGCTGGCTGTCCTGGACGCTCGCGGGCCTGGCCCTCGTCGCCCTCGTCACCGCGCTCCGACGGGACCGCCGGCCGGTCGCCCTGCTCGGCGGGCTGCTGCTGGCGGCGTCCTCGTGGGTGCGGCTGGCCGACGCCGGGGTCACCGACCCCGAGCCCTACGTGGTGCCGATCGCCCTGGTCGCGCTCGCGCTCGGCCACCTGCGCCGTCGGGCTGTGCCCGGGACCAGCTCCTTCGCGGCGTACGGCGCGGGGCTGTCGGCCCTGCTCGTGCCGAGCCTGCTGGCGTCCTCCGTCGGCAGCCCGTTGTGGCGGCCGCTGACGCTGGCCGGGGGGTGCGTCGTGGTGGTGCTGCTCGGCGGTCGGGAGCGGCTGCAGGCGCCGCTGGTCATCGGCGGTGCGGTGCTCGCTCTGGACGCCGTGCTGCTGCTGGCGCCGTACGCCGACGCCTTGCCGCGCTGGCTCGCGCTCGGCGCCGCCGGCACGCTGCTGGTCGCGGTCGGCGCGACCTACGAGCAGCGCCTGCGCGACCTCGGGCGCCTGCGCGACCGCTACGACGCGCTGGCGTGAACCGGGGTGGCCGAGCGTGGCGTCAGGGGGCCGCGCAGGCCGGCGCCAAGTCCTCGAGCCCGGGCGGCTGCCCGCCCAACACATCACCGGCTGCCTGACCCACCCCGTAGGTGGTCGTGCCGCACGTCGCGTCCATCGCGGTGACGACTCCGGTCTTCACCGCCACGATCACCATCCCCGGGTGGTGGTGCCAGCCGGAGAAGCCGCCCGCGCCCACCGTGACCTCCTGCACCCGCGCTGGACGACCTGAGAAGTTCGAGGCCGGCGAGGCGAGGGCGACCCGCTGACGACTGCGGCGACGGCGACGGCCACGGCAGTCCCACGGTCCTGATGACTGCGTGCCTGGACATCCTCGTCGCCATGTCGCGCCCCCGTCAGCGCCGACCGCTGCGGCCGAGGTTCCGAAGAGGCGTCCTCGGTCCCGGTGCTACGTCGCGCTGCGGGTCAGCCGCGCAGCCGGGCCTGCAGGGCATCGTCCTTGGCCCGCGCCGTGTCGCCGAGCCCGAGCTGGAAGGCGCGCATCTGCTCCATCAGCTCCGGGTCGCAGGCGCCCAGGATGCGGACGGCCAGCAGGCCGGCGTTGCGCGCGCCGCCGATGCCCACCGTCGCGACCGGCACCCCAGCGGGCATCTGCACAATCGACAGCAGCGAGTCCAGGCCGTCCAGGTGCTTGAGCGGGACGGGCACGCCGATCACCGGCAGCGGTGTCATCGAGGCGACCATGCCCGGCAGGTGCGCGGCGCCGCCGGCGCCGGCGACGACCACGCGCAGCCCGCGGCCGTCCGCGGCCGCCGACCACTCGACCATGTCGCGCGGCGTGCGGTGAGCCGACAGGACGCGCACCTCGTGAGGCACGCCGAACTCCTCCAGCGCCGTCGCCGCGTCCTGCATCACCGGCCAGTCCGAGTCGCTGCCCATGACGATGCCTACGAGAGCCCCTAACCCTGCAACCACAGCCCCGTCCTCAGGTAGTGGGCGCCGTCCTGCGCGCGCCGTCGTACGGTCTCGAGGTCGTCCCCGAGCGCCGTCAGGTGGCCGATCTTGCGACCGGGCTTCACCTGCTTGCCGTAGAGGTGGACCTTCAGCGCCGGGTCCTTGGCGAACAGCATGTGCAGCCGCCGGTCCAGATCGCCACCTTCCGGGTCGCCAGCACCCTCGTCGCCGCCGAGCAGGTTGGCCATGACGACCCACGGCGCCGTCAGCGAGGTGTCGCCGAGCGGGTAGTCCAGGACCGCGCGCAGGTGCTGCTCGAACTGCGAGGTGCGCGCTCCCTCGATCGTCCAGTGCGCGCTGTTGTGCGGCCGCATCGCCAGCTCGTTGACCAGCAGCCCGTCCGAGGTGTCGAACAGCTCGACGGCCAGCACGCCGACGACGTCGAGCTCGTCGGCCAGGCGCAGCGCAAGTCCCTGCGCCTCGAGCGCTTTCTCCTCCGACAGGTCGGGGGCGGGGGCGACGACCTCGACGCAGATGCCGTCGGCCTGCACGGTCTCCACGACCGGCCAGGCCGCTCCCTGCCCGTACGGCGAGCGCGCCACGACCGCAGCCAGCTCGCGCTGCAGCGGCACCAGCTGCTCGGCCACGAGCCGCACCCCGCTGGCCACGATCTCGGCGGCCTCGGCGCTGTCGTGGACGACCCAGACGCCCTTGCCGTCGTAGCCCCCGGTGGCGGCCTTGAGCACGAGCGGCCAGCCGACGTGGCGCGCGAAGCCCTCGATGTCGCGGACCGTGGCCACCGGCGTGAAGGGCGGTACGGGGATGCCGAGCGCGGCGAGCCGCTCCCGCATGACGATCTTGTCCTGGGCGTGCCTCAGCGCGGCGCTGCCGGGGTGGATGCGCAGCCCTTCGGCCTCGAGCGCCTCGAGCAGCCCGCCGGGCACGTGCTCGTGGTCGAAGGTGACGACCTCGCAGCCCTGCGCGAAGGCGCGCAGGTCGTCCAGCGAGGTGTGCTCGCCGACCGTCACGCCGTTCGCGACCAGCGCCGCACTGTCGTGCGCGGCGTCGGCGAGGACCTTCAGCGACAGGCCCATGGCGATCGCGGCCTGGTGCGTCATGCGCGAGAGCTGACCCCCACCGACCATGCCGACGACCGGCAGTCCCATCGCGCCGCGGATCGCCACGCGCTGACCGTAGTGGGCGCGGCTCAGCGGGCGAGCGGGGACGTCCCGACGAGCCGCACGCCCAGGCGGGCGACGGCCTCCTCGTCCACGCCGACCGACATGGCCAGGCCGTGCGCGCCGCCGTACTCGCGGTCGACCGCGTCCAGGAAGTGCTCCATCGACGAGGCCTTGGGCTCCATGTCCGCGGGCTTCACGTTCGCCAGGCCTGGGCCGTACGCGTCCGTGGCCTGCAGGCGCTGGTGGATCTGCACGATCCGCTCCGCGCTCGCGACGTAGTCGGCGACGACCGCGTCGCGGGTCACGCCGACCAGCGACAGGGCCAGCGCGACGACGACGCCGGTGCGGTCCTTGCCGGCTGCGCAGTGGACCAGCGTGGTGCCGGCCCCCGGATCGGCGAGCAACCGCAGCGCCTTGCCGATCGCGGGGCCCGCGTCGCGGACGTAGCCGAGGTAGTGGTCGCCGAGGTCGGTCGGGTCGGACTGCCGCGGGCGGGCCGGCAACGCGGGCAGCGCCTTGTCCTGCAGGGCGGCCTCGAGCGCACGGTCCACCTCGGCCTGATCGGGCTCGCCGTCCCACTCGGGGATGAGCGAGAGGTTGTGGTGCGCCAGACCCGCCGACTGAAGCGGCCCGGGGCCGGCCAGGTGGACCTCGCCGGTGCTGCGCAGGTCGACGACGGTCTGCAGGTGGAGGTCGTCGACCAGCCGCGTCACGTCGGTCGCGGTCAGGTCCTGCAGGTTGTCGGCGCGCAGCAGCACGCCGGGGCGGGTCGTCCGTCCGTCGACGGTCGGCAGCCCGCCCACGTCGCGGACGTTGACCGCCCCCTCCAGCTCGATCCACGCCGGCACCTAGAGGCCCAGCCCGCGGGCGATGAGCATCAGCTGCACCTCGGTGGTGCCCTCGCCGATCTCGAGGATCTTGCTGTCGCGGTAGTGCCGGGACACGACGTACTCGTTCATGAAGCCGTATCCGCCGTGGATCTGCGTCGCGTCGCGGGCGTTGTCCATCGCCGCCTCGCCCGCGACCAGCTTCGCGATCGACGCCTCCTTCTTGAACGGCAGACCGGCCAGCATCTTGGCGGCCGCGTCGTAGTAGGCGGTCCGGGCCGTGTGCGCCCGAGCCTCCATCCGCGCGATCTTGAACGAGATCGCCTGGTTCTTGCCGATGGCCTGGCCGAACGCCTCGCGCTCCTTGGCGTACTTCACGCTCTCGTCGACGCAGCCCTGCGCGACGCCGGTCGCGACCGCGGCGATGGCGATGCGCCCCTCGTCCAGGATCGACAGGAAGTTCGCATAGCCGCGGCCCTGCTCGCCGAGCAGGTTCTCCTCGGGCACCCGCACGTCCTCGAACGTCAGCGGGTGGGTGTCGGAGGCGTTCCAGCCGACCTTGTCGTACGGCGGCTCGGCCGTGAAGCCGGAGATCGGCACGGGCACCAGGATCGAGCTGATCTCCTTCTTGCCGCTGGAGGTCTGGCCGGTGACGGCCGTGACGGTGACCAGCGTGGTGATGTCGGTGCCGGAGTTGGTGATGAACGCCTTGGTGCCGTTGACGACCCACGAGCCGTCCTGCAGCGTCGCGGTCGTGCGCGTGCCGCCCGCGTCGCTGCCCGCACCGGGCTCGGTCAGCCCGAACGCCCCGAGCGCGGTCCCGGCGACCAGGTCGGGCAGGAAGCGCTCCTTCTGCGCCGCGGTGCCGAAGCGGAAGACCGGCATGGCGCCCAGCGAGACGCCGGCCTCGAGGGTCATCGCGACCGACTGGTCGACCTTGCCGAGCTCCTCGAGGGCCAGGCAGAGCGCGAAGTAGTCGCCGCCCATGCCGCCGTGCTCCTCGGGGAACGGCAGGCCGAACAGCCCCATCTCCGCCATCCCCCGCACGACCTCGTAGGGGAAGGTCTTGGCGCGGTCGTGCTCGTAGGAGACCGGGGCGACGACCTCGCGAGCGAAGGCCTCGACCGTCTTGCGCAGCGACTGCTGCTCCTCGGTGAGCCGGGTGTCGAGCACGGGGTTCCTCCATCGACGCGGTGTGGTGGGCATCGTCCCACGCCCCGGTAGGCTGGTCCGATGCCCATCTCGACCGTCGCATGAGCCTGCTCAAGGCGCTGATCGAGCGGTTCCGGGCGCTGTTCAGCGAGTTGTCCAAGTTCGGCACCGTCGGCTTCATCAGCCTCGGCGTCGACCTGTTCGTGTTCAACCTGGTGCTGTCGATCGCGCCCGACAAGCCGCTGACGGCGAAGGTCTGCTCGACCGTCGTCTCCGCGACGAACGCCTTCGTGCTCAACCGCTACTGGACCTTCCGGCACCGCACCCGCACCAACCTGCGGCGGGAGTACGGCCTGTTCGTGGTGCTGAACGCGGTCGGCCTCGGCATCGCGCTGCTCTGCCTGTCGATCAGCCACTACGTGCTCGGCTTCGAGTCCCGCCTGGCCGACAACCTCGCGGCCAACGGCGTCGGGCTCGTGCTCGGGACGATGTTCCGCTTCTGGTCCTACCGGAAGTTCGTCTGGGCCGCGCCGGGGGAGGTCGAGGAGGCCGCAGCCGACGGCGACGCGGCAGCCGTGGCCGTGCTCGAGGACGTGCGCGACGGGACCCTGCACCGCTCGTGACCGCTGCCGGCGTCCCCGACGCCGCTGCCCTGCCCGCCCCACCCGCCTCCTGGTGGCTGCGCCACGTCGGCGGTCTCCCGCCCGCGTTCTGGTACCTGTTCGCCGGCACGCTGGTGAACCGGGTCGGCAGCTTCATCACGCCGTTCCTGGCGCTCTACCTGACCGGCGAGCGCGACGTGAGCGTCGCCCAGGCCGGTCTCGTGCTGTCGCTGCTCGGCCTCGGGTCCGCGGTCGGCCAGCCGCTCGGCGGCGTGCTCGCGGACCGCATCGGCCGGCGCCGCACGATGGTCCTCGGGCTGCTCTCCTCGGCGACGACGCTGCTCGTCCTCGGTGCGGCGACCTCGTTCGTCGCGGTGGCCGTGAGCGCACTGGCGTACGGGCTGTGCCTGGACCTGTTCCGGCCGGCGGTGCAGGCGGCCGTGGCCGACCTCGTGACCGACGACGACCGGCCGCGCGCGTTCGCGCTGCAGTTCTGGGCGATCAACCTCGGCTTCTCGGTCGCGACGCCGCTCGGCGGCTTCCTGGCGAGCCGGGGCTACTGGCTGCTGTTCGTCCTCGACGCGGCCGCGAGCGTGCTGTTCGCCCTGCTCATCCTGCGCGGTGTCCCCGAGACCCGACCGGTCGTGACGGGGGCGGTCGGGCGGCTGCGCGACGTCCTGTCGGACCGGCTGATGCTGGGGCTGGTCGCGAGCGTCGTGGCGGTGTCGACGGTCTACCTGCAGGCGTTCGTGACGCTCCCGCTGGTCTTCGGCCGCGACGACCTCGGGCCCGGGTCGTACGGGCTGGCGATCGGGCTGAACGGCGTCCTGATCATCGTGCTGCAGCCGCTGCTGCTGGGCTTCCTCGGCGCCCGGCGTCGCGGACCGCTGCTGCTGGCGGCGATGTCCCTGCAGGGCCTGGGCTTCGGGCTGACCGCCTTCGCCGACGACGTGCCGATGCACCTGCTGGCCATCACGGTCTGGACCCTCGGCGAGGTGCTGCAGGCGGGCCAGCTCGGGGCACTGGTCGCCGCACTCGCGCCGGAGCACCTGCGCGGGCGCTACATGGGGACGTTCGGCTTCTCCTTCGGCGCGGCCGCGTTCCTCGCGCCGGTGCTCGGCACGCAGGTGCTGTCGCGCGCAGGTGAGGGCGCCCTGTGGGGCGGATCCTTCCTGCTCTGCCTGGCCTCCGGGGCGGGCCTGCTGCTCGTGGCCCGCGCCGCGGAGCGCCGCACCCCCGCGTGAGATCCCCAGCACCAGGGTGCTGGGGATCTCACGCTCAGGCGGGGAGGGCGGCCTCGACGGCGGCGCGCAGGGCCGGGTCAGCAGGCTCGACCAGCGGGCGGAAGCGCCCGACGACCTCGCCCTCGGGCGACAGCAGCCACTTCTCGAAGTTCCACTGGACGTCGCCCGCGGCGCCCTCGGCGTCCTCAGCGGCGGTCAGCGCCAAGAACAGCGGGTCCCGGTCGTCGCCGTTCACGTCGGCCTTGGCCAGCATCGGGAACGTCACGCCGTACGTCGCCGAGCAGAACTCCGCGATCTCCTCGGCACTGCCGGGCTCCTGGCCCTTGAACTGGTTGCAGGGCACGCCGATCACGGTGAAGCCCTTCGGGGCGAGATCCTCGTGCATCGCCTCGAGCCCGGCGTACTGCGGCGTCAGCCCGCACTTGGACGCGACGTTCACGATGAGCGTCGCCTTGCCCTTCGCGATGGCGCCCAGCGTGGTGCGGGTGCCGTTGAGGGTCTCGATCTCGAGATCGTGCAGGGACAAGGGGATCTCCTTCTCTCGCAGGGGCCGCGGCAGGACTACAGCGGGGTGAGCTTGGTGCGGGCGCCGGCCCGCAGGACCTGGGACGGCAGCGTGCGACCGACGAGCCGCTCGGCCTCGCGCGCGGCGCCGAGCAGGGCGTCGAGGTCGACGCCGGTGTCGACGCCCATGTCCTCGACCATGTGCACGAGGTCCTCGGTGCAGACGTTGCCGGTCGCGCCGGGCGCGTAGGGGCAGCCGCCCAGACCGCCCACGGAGGCGTCGAAGTCGGCGACGCCCAGCTGCAGCGCGGCCAGCACGTTGGCCAGGCCCGTGCCGCGGGTGTTGTGGAAGTGCAGGTTCAGCTCGGCGTCCGGGAAGGCCGTCCGGGTCTCGCCGACCAGGTGCGTCACGCGCCCGGGCGTGGCCATGCCGGTGGTGTCGCCGTACGACAGGCCGTCCGCGCCGTCGGCCAGCGCGCGCCGGGCGACGGACAGGACGCGCTCGACCGGGACCTCCCCCTCGTACGGGCAGCCGAAGGCGGTCGACACGATGACCTGGCAGGTGGCGCCCGCGGCGTGGGCGGTCTGCAGCAGCTCGGCGATGTCGTCGAGCGACTCCTCCGTCGTGCGGTTCACGTTCTTCTCGTTGTGCGTCGTCGACGCGCTGACGACGACCTCGATCTCCTTGAAGCCCGCGTCCAGCGCGCGCTGCGCACCGCGCAGGTTCGGTACCAGGGCGCTGTAGCGGACGCTCTCGGACTTCGCGACGGCAGCCCAGACCTCGGCCGCGTCGGCCATCGACGGGATCGCCCTGGGGTGCACGAACGACACCGCTTCGATGCGCCCGACGCCCGTGCGCGACAGCGCGTCGATGAGCGCCACCTTGCTGCTGGTCGGGACGGGAGCCTCGTTCTGCAGGCCGTCGCGCGGGCCCACCTCGCGCAGGCTGATCCGCGCCGGCAGGTCGCTCACAGGGCTCCGCTCACAGGTCGACGGTACGACGCAGCAGGTACGGCGTCAGCGACCGGTAGCCGCGCACGGACCGCTTGCGCAGCCGCTTCAGGTCGTACGACCGGTCGTCGACCAGCGCGTCCGCGGTCGCCTGGTCGACCAGGACGCTGCGCGGCCGGGCCTCGTCGGTCAGGCGGCTGGCCAGGTTGACCGGTGCGCCGAAGACGTCGCCGAGCCGCTCCAGGACCGGTCCCAGGGCGACCCCCGCACGCACGTCGGGGAGCTCGTCGTCCTCGGCGTGCGCGTCGACCGTCTGCAGCGCCACCTCGACGGCCAGCCCGGGGTCGGCGGTGATGTAGAGGACCGCGTCGCCGAGCGACTTGACGACGCGACCGCCCACGGCGGTGACCCGGAGCGCGGTCGCGCGCTCGAAGCGCTCCAGCGTCCGCTCGAGCATGCTGGCGTCCCACTGCTGGGAGGACCGGGTGAAGTCGACGAGGTCGACGAAGCCGACCGCGGTCTGCGGCTGCCCGTCGCCGTCTGCGGCCGCGAAGGCGCGGGCCGTCGCCGCGGCGAACTGCCGCCGCCAGACGTGCACGACCAGCTGCTCCAGCATCGGCACCATCCCCGCCGCGAGGGCCGTGGCGGAGGCGAGCACATCCTCCGGGGTGTGGCCCTCGGTCGCGCTGCGGAAGACGTCGACCTGCGCCTCGGCGGTGCGCGCGAGCTCCTGACCCATCGAGCGAGCCAGCACCAGGACCGTGTCGGCGCTGACGATGCCGCTCTCGGCGAAGGCAAGGGCCGTCCGCAGCGCCTCGACGTCCTTGTGCGTGAAGGCGCGCTCGCCCACGCCGACGTCGGGGAAGCCCATCGCGTTCCAGATGCTGCGCGCCTCCGGCTCGCTGACGCCGACCGCTGCGGCCACCTCGTCACGGGTCAGCTCGCAGGGCGCGCCGAGCAGGATCGTCTCGAGGTCGTCCGGCTCCACCGCCCGCACAGTACGGGTGCCGGATCGCCGGCTGCGGCGTAGCGTCGATGCGTGCGGAGCCGGCAGCGGACCTACCTGGCGATCCGGCTCGCCGCGGCGCTGGTCTTCGTGCTCGCCGCCACTCTCCTGCCGCGCGGCCTGCCGGCGGGGCTGCTGATCATGGCGGCCGGCATCGCCGCCGTCCTGTCCTGCGTCGGCGTCAACGCCGGCGGCCCCGGCGAGCAGTCCGGCGCCCGGCCGCAGGACCGCTGGTTCGACTCGCTGCGAGCGCCCCAGGGCGACTGGCCGCCGTACGAACCCCCTCCTGCGCCGGAGGCAACCTCCAGACCCCCGGCGGCGTCCTAGGAGCACGGGCCCGGTGCGGCCCCTGGAGGTCGCCGTGCGTGCCGTCGTCCCGCTCTCGCTCGTGCTGCTGCTCGCCGGCTGCTCCGGCGACCCCTCGGCAGCACCGTCCAGGCCCGCCCCCACGACGTCTCCGGCCGCGTCACCGGCGCCCGCCCCCGCGACGTCTCGGGCGCTCTACTGGCTGGGGACCGACGACCGGCGCGGGCCGCGCCTCTACCGCGAGTTCGTGCCGCTGCCGGCCGCCGCCGACCCGGTGCGCGACGCCCTGAGCGCCGTGCTGACGGGTGCGCCCCTCGACCCGGACTACCGCTCGTCATGGGCGGCCGGCACGACGGTGCTGGACGTCACCCAGGAGGGCACGACGGCGGTCGTCGACCTCTCCCAGCAGGCCCGGACCAACGGTGGTGGGTCGGCGTTCGAGGCGGCCTCGGTCCAGCAGCTCGTGCATGTCGTGACCGCCGCCGACCCGACCGTGCGCGCCGTGCGCCTGCTCATCGAGGGCGAGCCGGTCGACAGCCTCTGGGGCGCGGTCGACGTCTCCGGCCCGCTCACCCGCGGCCCGGCCGCGGAGGTCCTGGGTCCGGTGTGGCTGGACGTGGTGGAGGGCGCGGTCCTGGACCGGGACTTCGGCGGCACCGCGACCGTGTTCGAGGCGACCGTCTCGTGGCAGCTGCGCTCGGGCGGCCGGGTCGTCCAGGAGGGCTTCAGCACCGCGACCGAGGGTGCCCCCGGGCGGGGCACGTGGGAGGGCCAGCTCGACGCGCCGCCCGGCAGCTACGAGCTCTGGGCGTACGAGAGCTCGGCCGAGGACGGCTCGGTCACCTGGCTGGACACCAAGAGCGTGACGATCAGGTAGGACGCAGGTGCACGACATCGCCTGCTCCGTAGGCGATCCCGTCGACCACGAGCCGGCCGGCCTCGTCCACGGCCTCGGCGACGCCCTCGACGGTCCGGTCCGCCGGCAGCTCGACCCGAACCGTGCGGCCCACCGTCGTGCACCGCTCCCGGTAGGCCTGGCGCGCCACGTCCTGGTCGGCGAGCACCGTCGTCAGCGAGCGGAGGACCGCCCGCAGCACGGTGTCGCGGTCGGTCGTCCGCGCACCGGCCAGCGCGAGCGAGGTGGCCTGCGCGTGCGGCAGCTCCTGCTCGGTGGTCGTGACGTTGAGGCCGATGCCGAGCACCAGTGCCCCCGGCTCGGGCACCTCGGCCAGCAGGCCGCAGAGCTTGCGGCCTTGGACCAGCACGTCGTTCGGCCACTTGAGCTCGGCGTCCACCCCGATCCGGTCGCGCAGCGCCGTCGCGACCGCGAGCCCGCCCCACAGCGGCAGCCACGGCCACTGCGCCGGCGGCAGGTCCGGTCGCAGCAGGACGCTGAAGGTCAGACCCGCGCGCGGCGGTGACACCCAGCTGCGGTCCAGCCGGCCCCGCCCGGCGGTCTGCGCCTCGGCGACCACAACCAGTCCCGGCGGCTCCCCCGACCGGGCGCGCTCCGCCACGACGGCGTTGGTCGAGGCCGTCTCCGACAGCACCTCCACCCGCCAGCCGTCCGGTGCCAGCGCCCGGCGCAGCGCGGGCAGCCGCAGCGGCGGCCGGTCGAGGTCGACGTACACCGGCCCAGTCTGCCGTGGCCGCGCGCAGCCTCCGGTGGACGGTCGATAGCCTCGTGCCGTGACCGCTGAAGCCCTCCCCACGAACGACGTCGACGTGCACACCACCGCCGGCAAGCTCAGCGAGCTGCGCCGCCGCAACGAGGAGGCGCTGCACGCCGGGTCGGAGAAGGCGCTCGAGAAGCGCCGCGAGCTGGGCAAGCGCACCGCCCGCGAGCGCATCGAGTCGTTCCTGGACGAGGGCAGCTTCGTCGAGACCGACGCCCTGACGCGGCACCGCGCCCGCGACTTCGGCCTCGAGAAGAACCGCCCGATGGGCGACGGCGTCATCACCGGCTACGGCACGGTCGACGGCCGCCAGGTGTGCGTCTTCAGCCAGGACGCGACCGTCTTCGGCGGGGCGCTCGGCGAGGTCTACGGCGAGAAGATCGTCAAGGTGATGGACCTCGCGCTGAAGACCGGCTGCCCCCTCGTCGGCCTGAACGAGGGCTCCGGCGCCCGGATCCAGGAGGGGATCATGGGTCTGGCGCTGTACGGCGACATCTTCTACCGCAACGTCCTGGCCTCCGGCGTCGTCCCGCAGATCAGCCTGATCCTCGGCAACTGCGCCGGCGGCCACGTCTACAGCCCGGCGCTCACCGACTTCAACCTCATGGTCGACGGCGCCTCCGCGATGATGATCACCGGGCCCGACGTCATCAAGACCGTGACGGGCGAGGACATCTCGATCGAGGACCTCGGCGGCGCGCGGGCGCACAACAGCAAGTCCGGCGTCGCGCACTTCATGAGCGCCGACGAGGACGAGGCGCTCGATCTGGCGAAGGCGCTGCTGAGCTACCTGCCGTCGAACAACCTCGAGCAGGCTCCGCTCTTCGACGCGGGTGACGCGCTCGACGAGGAGCCGCTGCTGGAGCTCGACACGATCATCCCGGACAGCAACAACGCGCCCTACGACATGAAGCACATCATCGAGGCGGTGCTCGACGACGGCGAGTTCCTCGAGGTGCAGTCGCTCTGGGCCCAGAGCATCGTCTGCGGCTTCGGGCGCATCGAGGGCCGCAGCATCGGCGTCGTCGCGAACAACCCGATGCAGTTCGCCGGCACGCTCGACATCGACGCCTCCGAGAAGGCCGCCCGCTTCGTCCGCACCTGCGACGCCTTCAACGTCCCGGTGCTGACCTTCTGCGACGTGCCGGGCTACCTGCCGGGCGTCGGCCAGGAGCACGCCGGGATCATCCGGCACGGCGCGAAGCTGCTCTACGCCTACTCCGAGGCGACCGTGCCGCTCATCACGATCATCACGCGCAAGGCCTACGGCGGCTCCTACGTCGCCATGGGCAGCAAGCACCTGGGCGCGGACATCAACCTCGCGTGGCCCACCGCGCAGGTCGCCGTCGTCGGCGCGCTGGGGGCCGTGAACATCGTGCGCCGCAGGGAGATCGCCGCCGCTGACGATCCCGACGCCGCCCGCGCCGCCTTCATGCAGGAGTACGAGGACACCTTCGCGACGCCCTACATCGCAGCGGAGCGCGGCTTCGTCGACGCGGTGATCGAGCCCTCGCAGACGCGCCGGGAGATCGCCAAGGCGCTGCGGCTGCTGCAGACCAAGCGCGAGACGCTGCCGCCCAAGAAGCACGGGAACATCCCCCTCTGATGGCCGACCAGAGCCCAGCCGACGAGGCCCCCGCTCCCGCCCGCCCGCTGCTCACCGTCGTGCGCGGTGAGCCGACGCCTGAGCAGCTGGCCGCGCTCATCGCCGTCGTGAGCAGCCGCGCGTCCGGTGGCGCGGACGAGCAGCAGCCGGTCCGCTCCCCCTGGGCCGCCCCCGTCCTGCGCACCCCGCTGTCCCCCGCCCCCGGCGCCTGGCGCGCCTCCGCCCTTCCCCGCTAGGAGCCAGACCCCGTGCGCAAGGTCCTCATCGCCAACCGCGGCGAGATCGCCGTCCGTGTCGCCCGCGCCTGCAAGGACGCCGGGCTGCAGTCGGTCGCCGTCTACGCCGAGCCCGACCTCGACGCGCTGCACGTCCGCGTGGCCGACGAGGCGTTCGCGCTGGGCGGCACCACGCCGGGCGACTCCTACCTGCGCATCGACAAGGTGCTGCAGGCGTTGGCCGACAGCGGCGCCGACGCGGTGCACCCCGGCTACGGCTTCCTGTCCGAGAACGCCGAGTTCGCCCAGGCCGTCATCGACGCGGGCGCGACGTGGATCGGCCCGTCCCCCGAGGCGATCGCGGCGCTCGGCGACAAGACGACCGCGCGTCACATCGCGCTCAAGATCGGCGCGCCGCTCGTGCCCGGCACCGCCGACCCGGTGGCCGGCGTCGAGGAGGTGCTCGCGTTCGTCGAGGAGCACGGCCTGCCGGTGGCCATCAAGGCGGCCTTCGGCGGCGGCGGTCGCGGTCTGAAGATCGCCCGCACCAAGGAGGAGGTGCCGGAGCTCTTCGAGTCCGCGGTGCGCGAGGCCGTGGCCGCCTTCGGTCGCGGCGAGTGCTTCGTCGAGCGCTACCTCGACAAGCCGCGGCACGTCGAGACGCAGGTGCTCGCGGACAGCCACGGCAACGTCGTCGTCGTCAGCACCCGAGACTGCTCGCTGCAGCGCCGCTACCAGAAGGTCGTCGAGGAGGCGCCCGCGCCGTTCCTGACCCAGGAGCAGCGTGACCAGATCTACCAGGCGTCCAAGGACATCATCCGCGAGGCGCAGTACGTCGGCGCCGGCACGTGCGAGTTCCTCGTCGGGGCAGACGGTCTCGTCAGCTTCCTCGAGGTCAACACCCGCCTGCAGGTGGAGCACCCGGTCACTGAGGAGGTCACCGGCGTCGACCTCGTGCGCGAGCAGTTCCGGATCGCCGACGGCCTCGAGCTGTCTTTCACCGACCCCGAGCCGCGCGGACACTCCTTCGAGTTCCGCATCAACGGCGAGGACCCGGGCCGCGGCTTCCTGCCCGCCCCCGGGGCCGTCACGACCTACGTCACGCCGAGCGGGCCGGGGGTGCGCCTGGACTCCGGCGTCGAGGCCGGCTCGGTCATCGGCGGCGCGTTCGACTCGCTGCTCGCCAAGCTCATCGTCACCGGCGCGACCCGGCAGGAGGCGCTCGAGCGCAGCCGCCGCGCGCTCGACGAGATGCAGGTCGAGGGCATGGCCACGCTGCTGCCGTTCCACCGCAAGGTCGTGCGCGACGAGGCCTTCACCAGCGAGCCCTTCACCGTGCACAACCGCTGGATCGAGACCGAGTTCGAGAACGACATCCCGCCCTACGGCGGCTCCGCGGAGGCCGACGAGGCCGAGCCGCGCGAGAAGGTCGTCGTCGAGGTCGGCGGTCGCCGGCTCGAGGTCAGCCTGCCGGCCGGTCTCGGCGCCTCCTCGGGTGGCGGGGGTGGCGCGAAGAAGGGCGCCCCGAAGCGCTCGGCGAAGAAGGCCGGCGGCGCTGCGGCGTCCGGCGACAGCCTCACCTCGCCGATGCAGGGCACCATCGTGAAGGTCGCCGTCGAGGACGGCGCCACCGTCGAGGCGGGCGACCTGATCGTCGTGCTCGAGGCGATGAAGATGGAGCAGCCGCTCAACGCGCACAAGGCCGGCACGGTCCGCGGTCTGTCCGCAGCGGTGGGCGAGGTCGTCACCAGCGGCGCCGCCATCTGCGAGATCAAGGACTGAGGCTCAGGCCTCCCCCACGATCGCCGGCACGACGACGAAGGCCCGAAGCCGGAGCGTCAGCGCAGGTGCTCGTCGAGGAAGCCGAGCGTGCTCGCCCACGCGGCCCCTGCCGCCGCCTCGTCGTACATCGACGGGGCGTCCCAGTTGGAGAAGGCGTGGCCGGCGTCGTAGCGCTCCACCCGCATGCCCGGCCGACCGGCCACGGCGCGCTCGACCTCCTCGATGCTCTCGGTCGGGATGAACGGGTCGCGGTCGCCGTAGTGGAACAGCACCGGGCAGGCCACGTCGTCCAGCATCTCGAGGTAGCCGTTGTTGCCCGAGCCGTAGTAGCTGACGGCCGCGTCGATCCCCTTGCCCGCCGCCCGGCTGCGAGCCGCCGCGGCGAACGCCAGCGTCCCGCCCAGGCAGAAGCCGACGGCCCCCACGGTGCCCGTGCACTCGTCCAGGGTGAGCAGGTGCGCGTGCGTCGCGGAGATGTCGTCCGGGACGGTCTCGAAGTCCAGGCGTCCGACCATCGCCATGCCGTCCTCGAGCCCGGACTCGTCCTTGCGCTCGAAGCCCGCCTCGATGCGCCAGAACACGTCCGGCACCAGCACGACGTAGCCCTCGCGCGCGAGCCGGTCGGCCAGCCCGCGCATGTTGTCGTTGACGCCGAAGATCTCCTGGAACAGCAGGATCCCGGGGCCGGGCCGGGCCGGTACCGCGCAGTGGGCGGTGAACGTCCGGCCGTCGAGCGCGGTCACGGTCTCGGTGCGCGATGTCGTCACGCCGGGAGCGTACGGGCCGCACCGGGCACCGGGATCAGAAGGATGTCACGACGGTGATGCCGGGCACGCGCCCCACCTCGGCGAGCGCCTGCGCCGCGTCGTCGAGCCCGATCTCCCGCGTCACCAGCAGGTCTGGCCGCAGCCGCCCGTCGGCGACCAGGGCCAGCAGCGCCGGGTAGGCGTGCGCCGCCATCCCGTGGCTGCCGAGCAGCTCGAGCTCGAGCGCCACGACGCGCTCCATCGGCACGAGCGGCCGGCCCTGCGCCGGCGGCAGCAGGCCGACCTGCACGTGCCGACCACGGGGCCGCAGCGACAGCACCGAGTCGACGCACGTGGCGGGTGAGCCGAGCGCGTCCAGCGACAGGTGCGCCCCGCCTCCGGTCGCCTCCCGCACCGCCTCCACCCCGCCGGTCACCGGACGCGCGCCGAAGGACGCCGCCAGCTCCAGCGCCGCCGGCGAGACGTCGACGGCGACGACGGAAGCGCCCAGCGCTACGGCGATCTGGACCGCGGACAGCCCGACGCCGCCGCAGCCCCACACGACGACCTGCTCCCCGGCCGCGACCCGCCCCTGCTGCACGACAGCGCGGTAGGAGGTCGCGTAGCGACAGCCGAGCGAGGCGGCCGTCGCGAACGACAGGGCGTCGGGCAGCGCGACGAGGTTGACGTCAGCGGCATCGAGCGCGACGTGCGAGGCGAACGAGCCCCAGTGCGTGAACCCCGGCTGGCGCTGCGCCGCGCAGACCTGGTGGTCACCGGCCAGGCACTGCGCGCAGCGGCCGCACGCGCAGACGAACGGCACGGTCACCCGGTCGCCGACCGCCCAGCGGGTGACCGCCGGTCCGACGGCGGAGACGGTGCCGGCCAGCTCATGGCCGGGGACGTGCGGCAGGACGATGTCGGGGTCATGGCCCTGCCAGCCGTGCCAGTCGCTGCGGCAGACGCCGGTGGCACCGACCTCCACCACGACGCCGTCGGCAGGCGCGACCGGCTCGGCGACGTCCTGGACCGACAAGGCCCCGCCGAACGAGGAGAAGACGAGCGCGCGCACTCAGCCCTCGTGGTCGTGCAGCATCAGCTGACGAGCGGCCTCGGTCACCGACCCGGACAGCGACGGGTAGATGGCGAAGGTGTGCGCGATCTGGTCGGCGGTCAGGCCGTGCTGCACCGCGAGCGAGATCGTCATGACCAGCTCGCTGGCCCCTGGCGCGACCACGACGCCACCGAGGATGGTGCCGGAACCGGGCCGGCAGAACAGCTTCACGAAGCCGTCGGTGATGCCCTGCATCTTGGCGCGCGCGTTGGTGGCGAGCGGCAGCGTGACGGTCTGCGCCATCACCGCGCCGGACTCGACCTGCGTCTGCGTGACGCCGACGGAGGCGACCTGCGGATCGGTGAAGACGTTGGCGGAAACGGTCTTCAGCCGCAGCGGGGCGACCGCCTCGCCGAGCGCGTGCCACATCGCGATTCGGCCCTGCATGGCGGCGACCGAGGCGAGCATCAGCACGCCGGTGCAGTCGCCGGCGGCGTAGACGCCCGGCACGGTGGTGCGCGAGACGCGGTCGACCTGCACGAACCCCTGCTCGGTCAGCGCGACGCCGGCCTCGTCCAGCCCCATGCCCTCGGTGTTGGGGACCGAGCCGACGGTCATCAGCGCGTGCGAGCCCTCGACGCTGGTGCCGTCCGTGAGGTGGACGACGACGCCGTCCGCGCGTCGCTCGACGCGAGCCGCCCTGCCGCGGCGGACGTTCATGCCGCGCCGCTCGAAGACCGTCTGCAGCAGCTCGGCGGCGTCGACGTCCTCACCGGGCAGCACCCGCTCGCGACTGCTGACCAGGGTGACCTGCGACCCGACGGCGAGGTAGGCGTTGGCGAACTCCGCGCCCGTGACGCCGGAGCCGATGACGACCAGGTGCTCGGGCAGCTCGGGCAGGTCGTAGAGCTGGCGCCAGTCGAGGACCCGCTCACCGTCCGGCTCGGCGCCCGGCACCACGCGCGGGCGGGCGCCGGTGGCCAGCAGCACCACGTCGGTCTCGAGGTCGCAGACGTGGCCGTCGGGCGACCGGACCTCGACGACGTGCGCGCTCTTGAGCCGTGCCGAGCCGGACAGGACGGTGACCCCCTCGGCGGCCAGCCGCCGGGAGATGTCCGCGGACTGCGCCAGGGCCAGCGCCTTGACCCGCGCGTTGACCTCGTCGACCGCGGTGACCACCTCGCCCACGGTCTTCACCCCGACCCGGTCGGCGTGCGAGAACGCCATCATCGCCTCGCTGGTGGCGATGAAGGTCTTGGAGGGCACGCAGTCCGAGAGCACGCACTGCCCGCCGACGCCGTCCCGGTCGACGAGCGTGACCGCTGCCCCGAGCTGGTCGGCGACCAGCGCCGCCTCGTACCCGGCGGGTCCGCCTCCGATGATGGCGATGCGCGTCATGGGTCCATTGTCCCGCACGGCGCCCTCGCTAGTGTTCGCGCCATGACGCTCTACGCGGCGTACGGCAGCAACCTCGATCCCGAGCAGATGCACGTGCGCTGCCCCCACTCCCCCGTCGCCGGCACCGGCTGGCTGGAGGGCTACCGCCTCACCTTCGGCGGCGAGGACCTCGGCTGGGAGGGCTCGCTGGCGACCGTCGTCGAGGCTGCGGACGAGCACGTGTTCGTCGGCCTCTACGACATGACCGACGGCGACGCCGAGCAGCTCGACGCGTGGGAGGGCGCCGACAACGGGCTCTACCGCAAGATCCGGGTCCGCGTGCAGGCGCTGGATGGCGAGCGGCTCGCCTGGGTCTACGTCCTGGACGGGTACGAGGGGGGCCTGCCGTCGGCGCGCTACCTCGGGGTGCTGGCCGACGCGGCGGAGGCCGCGGGTGCGCCGGACGACTACGTCCGCGACCTGCGCACCCGGCCCTGCCGCTCGACGGGCGTCTAGCGCGATCAGGCAGCAGACAGGGCCCCGAGCGCGACCGCGACCAGGACCCGCACGGCCACGGGCAGCGCCGCCTCGTCCACGTCGAAGGTGCCCTGGTGCAGGTCGTGCGGCCGCTCCTGGCCGGGCGGCTTGACGCCCAGCCGCGCCATGGCCCCCGGCACCCGGTCGAGGTACCAGGCGAAGTCCTCGCCGCCGAGCGACTGCAGCGTCGGTACGGCGGCGTGCGGGCCGAGCACGCCACGGACCGCCGCGGCGAACAGCGCGGTCGCCGACTGGTCGTTGACCACCGGTGGCACGCCGCGCTGGTACTCCACCGAGGCGTGCGCGCCGTAGGGGGCGACCAGGCCGTCGACCAGGCGCTCCACCATCTGCGGGGCGTCGTGCCAGGCGCCCTTGTCGAGCACCCGCAGCGTGCCCTTGAGCACGCCGCTGCGCGGGATCGCGTTGGCGGCGACGCCGGCCGAGACGTGGCCCCACACCAGGCACAGGCCGGCGCGCGGGTCGACCAGCCGGGACAGCGCGTCGGGCAGTCCGGTCGCGACGGTGGCGAGCACGTGGACGAGGTCGACGGTGTTGTGCGGGCGCGAGGTGTGTCCGCCGGGGCCGGTCAGCGTGATGGTCAGCGCGTCGGCGGCAGCGGTGAGCGGGCCGGACTTCAGGCCGACCCGGCCGACCTCGAGCGCCGGGTCGCAGTGCAGGCCGAAGACGGAGTCGACCCCGTCCATCCAGCCGTCGGCGATGACGTCCAGCGCCCCGCCGGGCATCTGCTCCTCGGCCGGCTGGAACACCAGCCGCACCGTGCCGCTCAGCTGCTCGGCGACCTGCGCGAGCGCCAGCCCCGCCCCCAGCACCGCCGTCGTGTGGACGTCGTGGCCGCACGCGTGGCACAGCCCCGGCACGGTCGAGCGGTACGGCACCATCTTCTCGTCCTGCAGCGGCAGCGCGTCGATGTCCGCGCGCAGCACCACGACCGGTCCGCCGCCCGGGCCGACGTCGCAGACCAGGCCCGTCCCCTTGGCGAGCACCTTCGGCGTCAGCCCCGCCGCGGTCAGCCGCTCCACGAGCACGCCCGTCGTGCGGTGCTCCTGGTTCCCGAGCTCGGGGTGCATGTGCAGGTCGCGCCGGATGCGGACCAGGTCGTCACCGTGGTCGTCCAGCCACGGGTCGCTGACGGCAGCCGGTCTCATGACGCGGTCCCCGCCTCGCCCCGGACCTCGACGGTGGGCCGCGCCGGCAGCAGGACGGGCTCGCCGGCGGTGAACTCCTCCAGCAGGCTGTCGACCACCGCGGTCAGGTCGCCGCCGCTGGCCGCTGCCACGGCGCGCTGCCGCTGGTAGGACGCACCGCCGTCCAGGACCTGCTGGACCATCTCCAGCTGCTCCGCGCAGCCCAGCCGCTCGGCGGTCGCACGCAGGTCCTGCACCAGCTCCCTGAGCGCCTCGCCGATCGGCTGGACGCTGTCCTCGCTCGCGATGATCTGCGCGTCGAGCCCGTAGCGCGCCGCGCGCCACTTGTTCTCCTGCACGACCCAGCGCTTGGGCGTCGGCAGCGTGTAGCCCTTGTCGATCTCGCGGTCCATCATCTCGACCAGGCACTGCGTCAGCGCGGCCACCATGCCGACCTCGGCCAGCGTGGGAAGGCCGTCGCAGATGCGCATCTCGATGGTGCCGTAGGTCGGGTGCGGGCGGATGTCCCACCAGACCTCCTTGATGGAGGCGATGGTCCGCGTCTTGATGAGCGTCTCCATGTAGCGCTCGAAGCCGGCCCACCCCTCGACCTGCTGCGGCAGCCCGGCCGTCGGCAGACCCTCGAAGACCTTCGAGCGCGCGGACGCCAGACCGGTGTCACCGCCGACCCAGTACGGCGACGAGGCCGACAGCGCCAGGAAGTGCGGGATGTAGGCCGACAGCGCGTTGACCATCGCGATGGCCTTGTCCGGCGAGCGCACGCCCACGTGGACGTGCACGCCGAAGATCTGCATGCGGCGGGCCAACCACTGCATGTCCTCGATCAGCTTGGCGTAGCGCGGGTTCTCGGTGACCTGCTGCGTCGTCCAGTTGGTGATCGGGTGCGTGCCGGCGCACATGAGGCCGAGACCGCGCGCCTCCGCGAGCGGCACGATCTTCTCGAGCGTCCCGGCGAGGTCGGCGGTCGCCTCGCCGACGTTCTGGCAGATGCCGGTGATCACCTCGATCGTCGACTGGAGCAGCTCCGGCTTGGCCGTCGGGTGCTCCCCGCCCGGGTGCAGCTCCTCGAGGATCTCCGTCGCGCCGCTCGTCAGCGCCCGCGTCTCGCGGTCGACGAGCATCAGCTCCCACTCGACGCCCAGGCTGGAGTGCGGCGAGGAGTTGAAGTCGATCTGCACGAGCACTCCTCCTGAGGTGGTTCGGCGACCCTACCCAGCAGGAGCCCGGCCCCTCCGTGGCGAAGTCGACGACATGCGCCCCCTCCGCCTCGCCGCCGCCGGCTCTGTCCTCGCCCTCGGCCTCACCATCGCCCCGTCCGTCGCCGCCCCCGCGCCGAAGCCCGTCGGCTCCCCGGCCGCCGACTGCCGCGCGCGCGTCGCCGGCCTGGACCTGCAGACCGTCACCGTCGAGCAGCTCCAGACCGCGATGGGGGCCGGACGGCTCTCCAGCCGCACCCTCACCCAGGCCTACCTGCAGCGGATCAAGGCGTACGACAAGGCGACCAACAGCATCCGCGTCCTGTCTCCCACCGCCCTCGCGGAGGCCGACCGCCTGGACCGCGAGCGCCAGTCGGGCAAGGTCCGCGGACCGCTGCACGGGGTCCCGGTGCTGCTCAAGGACAACATCGGCACGCGCACCGTCCCGACCACCGCCGGCTCGATCGCGCTCGAGGGCAACGTCCCGAAGAACGAGGCCTTCGTGACGCAACGGCTGCGGGCTGCCGGCGCCGTCGTGCTCGGCAAGACCAACCTCTCGGAGTTCGCCAACTGGGTCTCGCTCGGCATGCCGAACGGCTACTCCAGCCTCGGCGGCCAGGTCAACAACGCCTACGACGGCGGTGACCCGTCGGGCTCGTCCGCGGGCTCCGGTGTCGCGGGCTCGATGGCGTACGCGGCAGCGACCCTGGGCAGCGAGACCTCGGGCTCGATCCTGTCCCCCAGCGACGTCAACGGGCTGGTCGGCGTCAAGCCGACCCACGGCCTGGTCAGCGGCGCCGGGGTCATCCCGCTGGCGCACAGCTTCGACGTCGTCGGCCCGATGACGCGCAACGTCACGGACGCGGCCGCCGTGCTGACCGCCATCGCCGGACCGGACCCGCGCGACCCGTTCACCGCCGGCACGAAGCCGGCCGACTACCTCAAGGGGCTCAAGGGCGCGTCGCTCAAGGGCGTGCGCCTGGGCTACGCGTCGGGCGCGGAGCGCGACCCGCTGTTCGCCGCCGCACTGGAGAGCATGAAGGACCTCGGCGCGGTCCTGGTCCCCGGCGGCGACGAGTACACGGCGCTGTCCTTCACCGGCCTGACCGAGCTGGGTGAGATCCCGAACGAGTTCAAGACCGGGCTCAACGACTACCTGCGGACCGAGGCCGGCCCGCTCAAGAGCGGCGTCAAGACCCTGTCCGACATCATCGCCTTCAACGACAAGAACACCGACCGGGTGAAGTACGGCCAGAACCTGCTGCAGGCCTCCAACGCCCAGCCGGGCGCCTACCCCGCGACCGACGGCGCGGTCGTGGCCACCCGCGCGTCCAGCCGCGCGGCGATCGAGGGCGTCCTGCTCGCCGACGACCTCGACGCGATCCTCGGCCGCGGACCGGCCTACGCCAACGTCGGTGCGGCCGCGGGCTACCCGACCGTCATCGTCCCGAACGGCACCGCGGCCGACGACACGCGCGCCGACGGGCTGTCCTTCATGGGGACGGCCTTCGACGAGGCCGACCTGCTGCGCTACGCCTCTGCCTACGAGAGGGCGACCCAGCGGCGCGTGCCGCCGACCGTCGGCAACCCCGACCTGCTCGTCGGCTGCTGAGCCGTCGCGGGAGTGCCTAGAAGAACTCCTGCGGGGTGTAGACGCCCCACACCTCGCGCAGCGCGTTGCTGACCTCGCCGACCGTCGCGAGCTCCTTCAGCGCGGTCCGCATCGGGTAGAGGACGTTGCCGTCGCCGGCTGCCGCCTCCTTCATCTCCGCGAGCGCCTTCTCGACCGCAGCATTGTCCCGCTTCTCCCTCAGCAGCCGGAGCCGCTCGCGCTGGTCCTGCTCGATGGACGGGTCGACCCGGAGCGGGTCGTACTTCTCCTCGGTCTCGCTGCGGTAGCGGTTCAGGCCGACGACCACGCGCTCGCCGCTGTCGATGCCCAGCGCGACGTCGTAGGCCGACCGCTCGATCTCGCTCTTCTGGAAGCCCTTCTCGATGGCCGCGACCGCACCGCCCATCTCCTCGACCTTCGCCATCAGCTCGAGGGCGCCCTTCTCCACCTCGTCGGTCATCGCCTCCATGACGTACGAGCCGGCGAACGGGTCCACCGTGGCCGTCACGTCGGTCTCGTAGGCCAGCACCTGCTGGGTGCGCAGCGCGAGGGTGGCGGCCTTGACGGTGGGCAGCGCGATGGCCTCGTCGTAGGAGTTGGTGTGCAGCGACTGCGTGCCGCCGAGCACGGCCGCAAGGCCCTGCACCGCAACGCGGACGAGGTTGACCTCGGGCTGCTGCGCGGTCAGCTGCACGCCGGCGGTCTGGGTGTGGAAGCGGAGCATCAGCGACTTGGGGTCCTTCGCGCCGAACTCCTCGCGCATCACGCGGGCCCAGATCCGCCGCGCCGCACGGAACTTCGCGACCTCCTCGAGCAGCGTCGTACGGCTGACGAAGAAGAAGGCGAGACGCGGGGCGAAGTCGTCGACGGCCAGGCCTGCCGCGACGGCCGCGCGGACGTACTCGATGCCGTCCGCCAGGGTGAAGGCGATCTCCTGCGTGGGCGTCGCCCCGGCCTCGGCCATGTGGTAGCCGGAGATCGAGATGGTGTTCCAGCGCGGGAGCTCGTCCTTGCAGTACGCGAAGATGTTGGTGATGAGCCGGAGCGAGTGCGACGGCGGGTAGATGTAGGTGCCGCGGGCGATGTACTCCTTGAGCACGTCGTTCTGGATCGTGCCGGTGAGCTGGTCGCCGGAGATGCCGTTCTCCTCGGCGACCAGCGCGTAGAGCAGCAGCAGGACCGACGCCGGCGCGTTGATGGTCATCGAGGTGGACACCTGGTCCAGCGGGATCTGGTCGAACAGGATCCGCATGTCCTCGAGCGAGTCGATCGCGACGCCGACCTTGCCGACCTCGCCGCTGGCGACCGCGTCGTCGGAGTCGTAGCCCATCTGCGTCGGCAGGTCGAAGGCGACCGACAGCCCGCCGGTGCCCTGCGCGACCAGGTGCCGGTAGCGCTCGTTGGACTCCTTGGCCGTGCCGAAGCCGGCGTACTGGCGCATGGTCCACGGCCGGCCGGTGTACATGGAGGCGTAGACGCCACGGGTGTACGGGTACTCCCCGGGCTCACCGAGCCGCTCGGGCAGGCCGGGCGCGATGTCGTCGGGGCCGTAGAGGGGCTCGATCGGGAACCCCGACTCGGACGCGCGCGTCATGGGAGGCCTTCCTGCAGCAGCGGATCTCGCAGACCCGAGGGTAGGCGCGGAGTGGCCGGCCCGCGTCCGTGGGTACGGACGACCTCGACGCTCTCGTGGAGCCTTTCCACCAGGTCGGCGCGTAGAGCGACCTGAACGGGGGGTAGGCAGGTGGGCGTGGAACCCCAGCAGGAGGGACGTCTGGTCGCCGGTCGCTACCGGCTGCTGTCCCCGTTGGGCACCGGCGGCATGGGCACCGTCTGGCGCGCGCAGGACGAGGTGCTCGGCCGCCCGGTCGCGGTCAAGGAGGTCACCTTCCCGCCCGGGCTGTCCGACGAGGACCGGGACGTCCTGCGCGAGCGCACCCGCCGCGAGGCACGCGCTGCCGCCCGCCTCGACCACCCGAGCGCGGTGACCGTCTTCGACGTCGTCGAGCAGGACGGCGCGCCGTTCCTGGTCATGGAGCTCGTCGAGGCGCAGACGCTGTCCCACGTCGTGCGCACCGACGGACCGCTGACGCCGCAGCGCACCGCGCAGGTGGGGCTCGCGGTGCTCGGCGCGCTGGAGGCCGCGCACCGCCAGGGCATCGTCCACCGCGACGTGAAGCCCGGGAACATCCTGCTCGGCCCGGGCGGGCGCGTGGTGCTCACCGACTTCGGGATCGCCTCCTCCCCCGGCGAGTCCGCGATCACCAGCACCGGCCTGCTGCTGGGCTCACCGGCCTACATCGCACCGGAGCGGGCCCGTGGCGAGAGCCCCGGCCCGGCCTCGGACCTCTGGTCGCTGGGCGCCTCGCTGTTCACCGCGGTGGAGGGCAGACCGCCGTACGACGGGGGCGATCCGCTCACGACCGTGACGGCCGTGGTCACCGGGGAGCACGCGCCGTTCGTCCACGCCGGCCCGTTGCAGCACGTGCTCGAGGGCCTGCTCGAGCGCGACCCCGCGCGACGCGCCGGCGTCGTCGAGGTCCGGCGCGGGCTCGAGCCGGTCGCCGCGAGCGCCGCGCCCGCTCCCGCCGCAGCTGCCCCCACCCAGACGCTCGCCACGCCGGAGCCCGAGCAGACGACGGCGCTCGAGCTCGAGGACGTCCGCGAGGCCGCCGCGGCGGTCGCGGCGCCTGCCCCCGTCGCGGAGCCGTGGCTGCGGCACCAGCCCCCGCCGCTGCCCCGCCGCCGCTCGCGCCTGCCCCTGGTCCTGACCGGCCTCGCGCTGCTCGGGGCGCTCGGCCTGCTCGCCGCCCTGCTGCTCGGGCCCAGCGGCGGCCCGCTCACGGCCCTCGGCGTCGACGAGCCGTCCGCGACCGCCCCGCCCTCGTCAGGCCCGGCCGCCCTGCCCGCCGGCTGGACCCGCTTCGAGGAGCCGACCGAGGGCTGGAGCATCGGCGTACCGCCCGGCTACGTGCAGACCACCTACCGCGGCACCCAGGTGCAGTTCCGCGACCCGGACACCCGCCGCACCCTGCGCATCGACTACGGCGAGGACCCCGCCCCGAGTGCCCTGCAGGCCTGGGAGGCCTTCTCCCCGCAGCTGGCCGCGCGGCTGGGTGACTACGAGGAGCTGCGCGTCGAGCAGGTGGAGTTCCAGGGGCTGGACGCCGCTGACCTCGAGTTCACCTACTTCGACGAGACCACGCTGCACGTGCTCGACCGGACGGTCATCGCGCCCGACGGCGAGCGCGGCATCGCCCTGTACTGGCAGGTGCCGGAGTCGCGCTGGGAAGGCAGCCTGCCGGTGTTCGAGCAGATCGCCGGGACCTTCTCCTTCGGCTGAGCTGTGCAGAGGCTCACACGTCGGGCCGTGGTCCCGGCGCGCCGGGCAGCGGCGGCGTAGATAGCATCGGAACAGGCCAGGTGGGAGCACCCGGTCCCGGCTGGAAGGCGATCGTCGTGCAGGCACCGGCAGGCACCCTCTACCGAGGGCGCGAGGGCATGTGGAGCTGGGTCGCGCACCGCGTCACCGGCGTCCTCATCTTCTTCTTCCTCTTCGCGCACGTGCTCGACACCGCGCTGGTCCGCGTCTCCCCGGACTCCTACAACCGGATCATGGACACGTACAAGACCCCGCTGGTCAACCTCATGGAGGTCGGCCTGGTCGGAGCGGTCCTGTTCCACGCCCTCAACGGGATCCGGATCGTGCTCATCGACTTCTGGGCCAAGGGCACCCGCTACCAGAAGCAGATGACCTACGCCGTGCTCGGCGTCTTCGTGGCCGTCATGGTGCCCGCGACCTACCGCATGGTCGAGCACACGTTCGCCGAGCTGTTCGGGAAGGCCTGATGACCGCCGTCGCCGAGGGCCCCGTCGACCAGGGCCCGCCCCTCATCGAGCTGCCGCGCAGCCGGCGCCAGCGCCCCGCCAGCAAGACCAACTTCGAGATGTACGCGTGGATCTTCATGCGGATGTCCGGGATCCTGCTGGTCTTCCTCGTGCTGGGGCACCTGTTCATCATGCTGCTGCTGGACGACGGCGTGCAGCGCATCAACTTCGGCTTCGTCGCCGGCCGCTGGGCCTCGCCGTTCTGGCGCACCTGGGACCTGATGCAGCTCTGGCTCGCCCAGCTGCACGGCACCAACGGACTGCGCGTGATCATCAACGACTACGCCGAGCGCGACGGCACGCGGTTCTGGCTGAAGATGCTGCTCTACACCTCGTCGTTCCTGGTGCTCGTCCTCGGCACCCTCGTGATCTTCACCTTCGACCCCGACATCACGGGCTAAGGGAGCGCGCCACATGTCGACGACCCTCCAGCACCACCGCTACGACACGATCATCGTCGGCGCCGGCGGCGCGGGCATGCGGGCGGCCCTCGAGGCCGGCCAGCGCTCGCGCACCGCCGTGCTCACCAAGCTCTACCCGACGCGCTCCCACACCGGCGCGGCGCAGGGCGGCATGTGCGCCGCCCTCGCCAACGTCGAGGAGGACAACTGGGAGTGGCACACCTTCGACACCGTCAAGGGCGGCGACTACCTCGTCGAC
>JBKJQQ010000245.1:0-13930 GCA_046593875.1 Mycobacteriales bacterium
GCCGGTGACGTAGTCGCCGAACTCGGCCGTGTCGCTGATGCTCCAGCGCATCTTGCCGATGCCGCCCTCGTACATCAGGTCGACGATGAGCTTGAGCTCGTGCAGGCACTCGAAGTACGCGACCTCGGGCTGGTAGCCGGCCTCGATGAGCACCTCGAAGCCGGTCTGCACCAGCGCGGACGCGCCACCGCAGAGGACCGCCTGCTCGCCGAACAGGTCGGTCTCGGTCTCCTCCGTGAAGGTCGTGCGCAGCACGCCGGCCTTGGTGCCGCCGATCCCCTTGGCGTACGACAGCGCGAGCTGCAGCGCCTGGCCGGACGCGTCCTGCTCGACCGCCACGAGGCACGGCACGCCGCGGCCGTCGACGAACTGGCGGCGCACCAGGTGGCCCGGGCCCTTCGGCGCGACCATGGCCACGTCGACGCCCGCGGGCGGCGTGATGAGGCCGAAGCGGATGTTCAGGCCGTGGCCGAAGAACAGCGCGTCGCCGTCCTTGAGGTTCGGGGCGACGTCGGCCTCGTACAGCTTCCGCTGCACGGTGTCCGGCGCGAGGATCATGATGACGTCGGCCTCGGCCGAAGCCTCGGCCGGCGTGACGACGCGCAGGCCCTCGGCCTCGGCCTTCGCGCGGCTCTTGCTGCCCTCGGGCAGGCCGACGCGGACGTCGACGCCCGAGTCGCGGAGCGACAGCGCGTGGGCGTGGCCCTGGCTGCCGTAGCCGAGGACGGCCACCTTCTTGCTGCTGATGAGGCCGAGGTCGGCGTCGTCGTCGTAGTAGATCTCGGCCATGCGGTGGGGCTCCTTCTTCGGGGGTTGGTGGTGGCTTAGGAAGCGGACCGGAGGCGGGGCTCGGCGCCGGTCATCGACCGCGAGCCACGGCCCACAGCGACCATGCCGGACTGGACCAGCTCGCGGATGCCGAACGGCTCGAGCACGCGGATGAGCGCGGCGAGCTTGTCGGTCGTGCCGGTGGCCTCGATGGTGACCGCGTCGGCGGCGACGTCGACGACCTTGGCGCGGAACAGCTGCACCGTCTCGAGCACGTGGCTGCGGCTGGTCAGGTCGGCCTTGACCTTCACGAGCAGCAGCTCGCGCTGCACGCTGGCCGCCGGGTCGAGCTCGACGATCTTGAGCACGTTGATGAGCTTGTTGAGCTGCTTGGTGACCTGCTCGAGCGGCAGGTCCTCGACAGCCACGACGATCGTCATGCGGCTGACCGTGGGGTGCTCGGTCGGACCGACGGCCAGCGACTCGATGTTGAAGCCGCGTCGGCTGAACAGCGCGGCGACGCGGGCCAGGACGCCGGGCTTGTCCTCGACGAGGACGGAGAGCGTGTGGCGGGTGAGGGGCATGGGTGAGTCGTCTCCTCAGACGTCGTTGGCGTCCCACACCGGGCGGGTGTCCCGCGCGGCGAGGATCTCGTCGTTGCTGGTGCCGGCCGGCACCATCGGCCACACCATCGCGTCCTCGCCGACCACGAAGTCGACGACGACCGGCGCGTCGTCGACGGCCATCGCCTTCTCGATCGTGGCGTCGACGTCGGCCTTGGTGTCGCAGCGCAGCCCGACGCAGCCCATCGCCTCGGCGAGCTTGACGAAGTCGGGGATGCGCTTGCTCTGCAGCTTGGTGTTGGAGTAGCGGCTGTCGTAGAAGAGCGTCTGCCACTGGCGCACCATGCCCAGGTTGCCGTTGTTGATGATGGCGACCTTGATCGGGATGCCCTCGATCGCGCAGGTGACGAGCTCCTGGTTGGTCATCTGGAAGCAGCCGTCGCCGTCGATCGCCCAGACGGTCGCCTCGGGCCGGCCGACCTTCGCGCCCATGGCCGCGGGCACGGAGTAGCCCATGGTCCCGGCGCCGCCGGAGTTCAGCCAGGTGTAGGGGTTCTCGTAGGAGATGAACTGGCTGGCCCACATCTGGTGCTGGCCGACGCCGCTGACGTAGATGGCGTCCGGCCCGGCGATCTGGCCGATGCGGGTGATGACGTGCTGGGGCGCGAGCGAGCCGTCGGTCGGCTCCGCGTAGCCGAGCGGGTAGCGCGTGCGCCAGCCGTCGACCTCGCTCCACCAGGCGGAGATGTCGGCGCGCGTGCCCGCCTCGTACAGCTCGCCGACGGCGACGACGAGGTCGGCGATGGTCTCGCGGCAGTCGCCGACGATCGGCACGTCGGCAGTGCGGTTCTTGCCGATCTCGGCCGGGTCGATGTCGGCGTGGATGACGGCGGCGCCCGGCGCGAAGGAGTCGAGCTTGCCGGTGACCCGGTCGTCGAAGCGGGCGCCGAGGCAGATGAGCAGGTCGCTCTTCTGCAGCGCCGTGACGGCCGAGACCGTGCCGTGCATGCCGGGCATGCCCAGGTGCTGCGGGTGGCTGTCGGGAAAGGCGCCGCGGGCCATCAGCGTCGTGACGACCGGGATGCCGGTGAGCTCGGCGAGCACCCGCAGCTCGGCGGCCGCGCGCGCCTTGAGGACGCCGCCGCCGACGTAGAGCACCGGGCGCTTGGCCGCGGCGATGAGCTTGGCGGCCTCGCGCACCTGCTTGGCGTGCGGCCGGGTCGTCGGGTGGTAGCCCGGCAGGTCCAGCTGCGGCGGCCAGCTGAAGCTGCCGGTCGCCTGCAGGATGTCCTTGGGCAGGTCGACCAGGACCGGGCCGGGCCGGCCGGTGCTGGCCAGGTGGAACGCCTCCGCGATGGTGCGCGGGATGTCGTCGACGTGCTGCACCAGGAAGTTGTGCTTGGTGATCGGCATCGTGATGCCGACGATGTCGGCCTCCTGGAACGCGTCGGTCCCGATGGAGCCGCTCGGCACCTGACCGGTGATGGCGACCAGCGGCACGCTGTCCATGTAGGCGTCGGCGATCGGCGTGACGAGGTTGGTGGCGCCCGGCCCGCTGGTGGCCATGCAGACGCCGACCTTGCCGGTGGCCTGCGCGTAGCCCTCGGCCGCGTGCCCGCCACCCTGCTCGTGCCGGACCAGGATGTGGCGGACCGTCTTGCTGTCGAACAGCGGGTCGTACGCCGGCAGGATCGCGCCGCCGGGGATGCCGAAGACGACCTCGGCACCGACCATCTCGAGCGAGCGCACGAGCGACTGCGCTCCGGTCAGGCTCTCGGCGGGCTGGGCGGTCATGGCATGCCTTCCGGGTGGTCATCGGGGGCGGGTGGCGGTGGTGTCAGGGCAAAAAAGAACCCCTCGTGCCGGGGCACGGAGGGGTGAGCGCGTCTGCCGGTGGCAGACGCGCTAGGGAACTACGAGGGTGCTGAACACAGGTCAAGGGTGCGTCAGCCCGTGGGCGCTGTCAAGGCGCGAGACAGTCATCCCAGATGCTGGGACACCCACCTGAGTGGGTACAGAACGGTGCGAAGGCTGACCGGTCCCCCGCAGGGGTTACGCGCCGGCAGCGGCAGGCCTATCGTCCCGCGCATGGAGTTCCGGCTCCTCGGACCCTTGGAGGTCCAGGAGGACGGGCGAGCGCTACCCCTCGGTGGTCGTCGGCAGCGCGCTGTGCTCGCGCACCTGCTGCTGCCCCCCAGCGCAGTGCTCTCCGCCGACCTGCTCATCGAGCGGGTCTGGGGCGACGAGGCACCGGTCGCCGTACGCGCGTCCCTGCACACCTACGTGTCGAGGCTGCGGACGACGCTAGGGCCCAGCCGCATCGAGACGCGCAGCCAGGGCTACGTGCTGCACGCCACCGGCGACCAGGTCGACGCCGCCCTGTACGAGGAGCGCGTCGCCCGGGCCCGTGCGCTGGCGGCGACGGACCCGCAGGCGGCGGGCGCCTGCTACGACGAGGCCCTGGCCCTCTGGCGCGGCCCGGCCCTGGGCGACCTCGCGGACGAGCCGTCGCTGGCCGCCGCCGCGGCGCACCTGGAGTCGCTGCGGACCTGCGCGGTCGAGGAGCGGATCGGCGTGCACCTCGCCGCCGGGCGGCACCAGGAGCTCCTCCCGCAGCTCGAGGACCTGCTCCGCCGCGAGCCGCTGCGCGAGGACGTATGGGTGCACTACGTGCTGGCGCTGTTCCGCTGCGGTCGGCAGGCCGACGCGCTCGCCGCCTTCGCGACGGTCCGCCGGCTGCTCCGGGACGAGCTGGGCGTCGCGCCGTCCGCGGACCTGACGCGGCTGCACGAGCGCGTCCTACGGCAGGACTGGACGCTCACCCCGCACGGCGCCGTGCTGCACGGCTACCGGCTGCTCGAGGTCCTGGCGCAGGGGGGCTCGAGTGTCGTGCACCGCGCGGTGCAGCCCACGGTCGGTCGCGAGGTGGCGCTCAAGGTGCTGCGGCCCGAGGTCGCCGACGACCCGCGCCTGGTGCAGCGCTTCGCCACCGACGCCCAAGCGGCGGCGAAGGTCGCTCACCCGCACGTCGTCCCGCTGCACGACTACTGGCGCGGACCGGGCGGCGCGTTCCTCGTGCTGCGCCTGCTGCGGGGCGGCAGCCTCGCCGACGCGCTCACCCGCGACCCTCTGTCGCTCGACGCCCTGGTCCGCCTGGTCGACCAGGTGGCCCGGGCCCTGGACGCCTGCCACCGGCAGGGGGTGGTGCACCACGAGGTGACCAGCCGACAGGTGCTGCTGGACGAGGACGGGAACGCCTACGTCACGCCCTTCGTCCTGGCCCGGGAGCTCACCCGGGCACGGCGGCGGGCGGCGGGCGGGGACGGCCCGCACCCGCCGCCACCCGGACGTCCCGACGTCGTGGCCCTCGGTCGGCTGCTGCACGAGCTCGTCGGCGCGGTCCCGGCACCGCCCGCCGCTGTGCTTGCGGTGCTGGAGCAGGCCCTGACGCGACCGGACTGGCCGGAGGCGCAGGGCCTGGCTGCGGACCTCCGGGCGGCGGTGCCTTCCACCGCGATCGTGCCGCGGCCCGCCCCCCGGCCCGGGGAGCGGCTCCGCAACCCCTACAAGGGGCTCCGCCCCTTCAACGAGTCGGACGCCGCGGACTTCTTCGGCCGGGGGGCGCTCGTCACCCGGCTCGTGAAGCGGCTGGCCGAGCCGCTGCGGTTCCTGGCCGTGGTCGGCCCCTCGGGCTGCGGCAAGTCGTCCGTCGTCCGCGCCGGGCTGGTCCCCGCCCTGCGCGCAGGGGCGCTTCCTGGAGTGCAACGCTGGTACGTCGCGGACGTGGTGCCGGGCCAGGACCCGCTCGCCGAGCTCGTCGCTGCGCTGCGCCGGGTCGCGGTCGCGCCACTGCCACCGGACTCGGTCGACCGGTTCCGCAGCGACCCGCACAGCCTGGCCGTCCTGGGCAGCGGCCTGCTGCCCGCAGACGACGACGGCCAGACCAGCGAGCTGCTGCTGCTCGTCGACCAGCTCGAGGGACTGTTCACGCTGGCGGCCGAGCCAGACGCCAGCGCCTTCATGGGCCTGCTCGTGAGGGCGGCGACCGATCCGGGCAGCCGGGTGCGGGTCGTCGTCACCCTGCGCGCCGATTTCTACGACCGGCCGCTGACGCGACCGGCTCTGGCCGAGCTGCTGCGCAGCGGCACCGAGGTCGTGCTGCCGCTGTCCGCGCAGGGCCTGGAGGAGGCCGTCGTCGAGCCGGCCGATCGGGTCGGGCTCCGCGTCGAACCGGCGCTGCTGGCACAGGTCGTCGCAGACGTCGGGGCGGCGCCCGGTGCGCTCCCGCTGCTGCAGTTCGCCCTGACCGAGCTCGTCCAGCACACGCACGACCGGGCGCTGACCCTCGACTGCTACCGGGAGATCGGCGGAATCCAGGGCGCGCTCGTCCGGCGGGCCGACGGCGTGTACAAGCGCTTCACGCCGCGGCAGCAGCATGTCGCCCGCCAGGTGCTGCTGGCTCTCGTCCAGCCCGAGGAAGGAGGCCGGGTCGTCGCCCGCCGTCGCGTGCTGCAGGCCGAGCTGGTGCAGCGCACGGACGACCCGGACGCCGCGCAGGGCGTGATCGACTCGCTCGGTGCCGCGCGCCTGCTCGCCTTCGACCGGGACCGCACCAATCGCGCTCCCACCGTCGAGGTGGCGCACGAGGCGATGCTGCACGAGTGGGACCTGCTGCGCGGCTGGGTGGACGCCGCCCGCGAGGACCTGCGCACGGCGCAGCGGCTGACGGCGGCTGCGCGCGAGTGGGAGGAGTCGGGCCGCGACCTGTCGGGCCTGGCCGCAGGCGCGAGGCTGACCGCGCTCGAGCAGTGGTCGCTGCGCTGGTCTGCGGCGACCGGGTGGACGCCGACCCCGCTCGAGCGCGCCTACCTGGACGAGTCCCTGCGGGTGCACGACGAGGCTGAGCAGCGCGAGCACGACCGCTGGGTCCACGAGCAGGAGCTCGAGCGCCGGGACGCGCACCGGCTGCGCGCGGCCGCGCTGGTCCTGGCCATTGCGGTCATCGCCGCGAGCGCGCTCACGGCCTACGGCTTCTCGCAGCGCAACCTCGCGGAGCGGGAGTCGCTGGTGGCGCAGGCCCGGGGCCTCGCGGCAGCGGCGGTCGCCAGCGTCGACGACGACCCCGAGCGGGCCGTGCTCCTCGCGCTTGAGGCGGTGCGCCGCACCCGCGACGACGACGGGCTCGTGCTGCCGCAGGCCGAGGAGGCGCTCCACCGTGCCGTCGTCGCCTCCCGCGTGGTGCTGACGATGGCCGGGGTGAGCGGCCCGGTGGACTGGAGTGCCCGCGGGGTGATCGCCAGCGCTGGCGCCGACGGGAGCGGCCAGATCGACCTCCGGGACGCCCGCAGCGGCGCCAGCCTGCGTGTCTTCCACGGCCACGACGTGGACGTGAACGACGTCGCGTTCAGCCCCGACGGCAGGCGCCTGCTGACTACCGGCGACGACGGCGCCGCCCGGCTGTGGGACCCAGCCACCGGTCGCAAGGTGTGGGAGCTGGTCACCCGGGGGGCGGTGCGCGGACCGTCCTTCAGCGGTGACAGCGCGATGTTGACGGCGGCCTGGCACGACGAGGGCGTCGTGCGCGTCATGGACGCCGCCACCGGGGCGGTCGTGTCGACGATCCGGTCCGTCGGGACGCCGACGGCGACGGCGCTCGACCGGACCGGGCAGCGGGTCGGGGTGGCCGCCCGTGGCGTCCCCGGCGCGCTCCTGCACGAGGTGCGCTCGGGCGCGCAGCTCCTGCACGTGGCGAGTGACGGCCCTCCGGCCCTTGACGTGGGGATCAGCCCCGACGGCCGACGACTGGCCACCTCGGGCGTCGACGGACGGGCCCGCCTGTGGTCGGTGCAGGACGGGAGGGCGATCGGCACGCTCTACACCAGCGCTCCGGTGAGCGCCCTGGACTGGAGCCCGGACTCCTCGCGGGCCGTCGTCGGGGGCGACGACGGCGTGGCCAGGGTCTTCGCGGTCAGCGACGACGGCATCCGGCAAGTGCTGCGCCTGTCGGCCTCCGGTCTGCGCGGCGTCGCCGGCGCAGCCTTCTCCCCGGACGGGGACCGGGTGCTGCTCGGCGACGCGTCCACCGGCGCCGCCCAGGTCTGGGACGTCAGTCCCGCAGGCAGCCGGGAGTGGGTGACCGTAACGACGCCGCAGCAGGCGCTGCAGGGTGCGGACTTCACGGCCGACGGCAACGCGGTGGTGGTGGGCTCACCGGACGGCCGGGTCGCTGTCGTCGACCTGCGCACCGGCCGCACGGTGCGCCAGAGCCGGCCGTACGACGCCGCCGTCGCGCTGCTCCGGACCAGCCCCGACGGCGCTCTCGTCGCGGGCTTCGCCGCCGGTGCCACCCGAGTCTGGTCCCTCGCCGACGCCGGCGAGCGCTTCGCGGTTGCCCTCGGGCCCGCGCTGGGCTTGAGCTGGAGCGGAGACGGCAGCGTGCTGGCGGTCACCACGCAGGAGGGCGTCCTGCACCTGGTCGACCGCGCCGGCGTCGTGCAGCCCGCCCCGCCACAGGCGCCCGGCGACCGCGTCACGGCGGCCGCCTTCTCCGCCGACGGCAGGCTGCTCATGACCGCGCACCGGACGGCTCGATCGGGAGCGCCCCGCGCGGCCTACGTCGAGGTCTGGGACCGCAGCCGGTCGGAGCTGGTGCGCCGCTGGACGACCGGCACCGACGCCTTGGCCGTCGGACCGGACGGCCGGAGGGTGGCCCTCGCGCAGCCCGACGGCGACATCGCGCTCTGGGACACCGCCTCCGGTCGGCAGACCGGCACGCTGGTCGGGCACGTCGGGCCGGTCTGGGACCTTGCGTTCGACGCGGACGGCGACCAGCTGGCCACGTCCGGTCAGGACGCCACCGTGCGGCTCTGGGACCTGCGTTCGGTCAGCGAGCGGCTCGCGCTGCGCGGCCACGACAGCGTCGTGTCGTCGGTGCGCTTCAGCCGTGACGGCCGACGGCTGGTCACGTCGTCCGGCGACGGGACGGTGCGGGTCTGGGCCCTCGCCCTGGACGATCTGCTGCAGCTCGCGCGGGACCGGCTCACCCGCGGACTGTCGCCCGCCGAATGCCGGCGGTACCTCCAGAAGGACTGCTGAGCAGCGCGTTCAGCGTTGCGCAAGGTTCGTCCAGCGGGTGTCGAGGGCGGCGGTCCACCTTGTCCGACAGCCGACCCTGGCCCGGGGTCGCCAGAGGGGGTCCTCATGTCCGTCCTGTCACGTCCGACCCGGCACCACATCACCGCACCGACGCAGCGCAAGGCGAGGGTTCCCCTGCAGCGCACGTCACCCGACCCGGAGAGCACCACCACCACGCGGCCGTCGCAGATCACGCAGCCGGCGCCGCAACCCCGCCGCACCCGGATAACGATGATCCTCGGTGGCGGTCTGGCCGTGGCCCTCGCCGTCGGCGTCGGCACCTACGCACTGCTGGACGACGGCGGCACCAGCACGGTCATCGCCCCGGCAGTCGTCAACGCACCCGACTTCGCCGATCTGGGCCGCGACGCCGCCGCAGCTGCGCGGGCCGCCGACGCCGCCGCCGCCGCGACCGACGTCACGGCGATCAGCGAGGCGCAGCGGGACGCCGCGCTCGCGCGGCGCGCGCAGAGCAGCCCGTCCGGCATCGAGCGCGGCGCAGCCCCGAAGGCGGTACCGCAGGCACCCGCCACCGTGCCGTTCTCGGCTGGCGACGCCGCGGGAAGCGAGGCCCAGCGCGACGCTGCCCTCGCCCGGCGCGCGCAGAACACCCCGCAGTAGTCAGATCCCCAGCAGCCCCCGGGGCGTCGTCATCCGGTGATGGCGCCCTGGGCGGCCGAGCCGACGAGCTTGGCGTACTTGCCGAGGACGCCGGTCGTGTAGCGCGGCTCGAGCGGCTCCCAGCCGGCCCGCCGCCGGGAGAGCTCCTCGTCGTCGACCAGCAGGTCGAGCGTGCCGCTGTCGAGATCGAGCCGGATGCGGTCGCCGTCCTGCACGAGCGCGATCGGGCCGCCGTCGGCCGCCTCGGGAGCGACGTGGCCGACGCACAGGCCGGTCGTCCCGCCGGAGAAGCGGCCGTCGGTCAGGAGCAGGACGTCCTTGCCGAGGCCCGCGCCCTTGATGGCGCCCGTGACCATGAGCATCTCGCGCATGCCCGGCCCGCCCTTCGGTCCCTCGTACCGGATGACGCAGACGTCGTCCTTCTTCAGCGTGCCGTCCACGACGGCGTCCATGCAGCCCTGCTCGCCGTCGAAGACCCGGGCGTTGCCCTCGAAGACCTGCGCCTCGAAGCCGGCGCTCTTGACGACGGCGCCGTCCGGCGCGAGCGAGCCGTGCAGGATCGAGATCCCGCCGGTGCGGTGGAGCGGGTTCTCGAGCGCGCGCAGGACGTCGCCGTCGAGCGGCGGGATGTCGAGCGCGTCGAGGTTCTCGCGCATGGTCTTCCCGGTGACCGTGAGGACGTCGCCGTGCAGCAGGCCGACGTCGAGCAGCGCCTTCATGACGACCGGGATGCCGCCGACGCGGTCGATGTCGGTCATGACGTAGCGGCCGAACGGCTTCACGTCGGCCAGGTGCGGCACCTTCACCGCGATGCGGCTGAAGTCGTCGTAGGTCAGCTCGACCCGGGCCTCGTGGGCGATCGCAAGCAGGTGCAGCACGGCGTTGGTCGAGCCGCCGAGCGCCATGACCACGGTGATGGCGTTCTCGAACGCCTCCTTGGTGAGGATGTGGCGCGCCGTGATGCCGGCGTCGATCAGGCGGACGACGGCCTCGCCGGACGCGATGGCGTACTCGTCGCGCCGGGAGTCGACGGCCGGCGGCGCGGCGCTGCCGGGCAGCGACATGCCCAGCGCCTCCCCCGCGCTGGCCATCGTGTTGGCGGTGTACATACCGCCGCAGGCGCCTTGGCCGGGACAGGTCGCCTTCTCGATCGCGTCGAGCTCGGCCTTGGTGATGAGCCCCCGGGCCAGCGCCCCCACGCCCTCGAAGACGTCGATGATGGTGAGGTCGCGGTCGACGCCGTTCAGTCCGGCGAGCTTGCCCGGCAGGGTCGACCCGGCGTAGAGCATGACGCTGGCGAGGTCGAGCCGGGCCGCGGCCATGAGCATGCCGGGCAGGGACTTGTCGCAGCCCGCCAGCGTGACCGAGCCGTCCAGCCGCTCGGCGAACATCACGGTCTCGACGCTGTCGGCGATGACCTCGCGGGAGACCAGCGAGGCGCGCATCCCCTCGTGGCCCATCGAGATGCCGTCGGACACCGAGATGGTGCCGAACATCATGGGGAAGCCGCCGGCGTTGCGCACGCCGACCTTCGCCGCCTTCGCGAGCCGGTCCAGCGACAGGTTGCAGGGGGTGATCTCGTTCCAGGACGAGGCCACGCCGATCTGCGGCTTGTCCATGTCCTCGTCGGTCATGCCGACGGCGCGCAGCATCGCGCGGGCGGGCGCGCGGTGGTCGCCCTCGGTGACGTCGGTGCTGCGGGGCTTGCGGTTTCGCGTGGTCACCGGGTCAGGGTAGGTGGGATGATCCGGGAGTGACAGAGGGACGCCGACGCTTCGGGCCGGACCGCATCGCGCTGCTCCCGGTCATGGTGTTCTTCTTCGGCAGCCTGCCGATCGCCGGCTCCCGGCCGGCCCTGAACGGGATCGCCCTCCTCCCGATCGCCTGCGCGGTCTGGGTGCTGCGCGCACGGGTGGTCGCGATCGGCATCGGCATCGAGGTCTGCAACGGCCTGCGCGCGCACCGGGTGGCGTGGAGCGACGTCGAGGGCTTCGACGTGCCCCGCCGCGGTCCCGTGCGCCTGCTGCGCAAGGGGGGTCGGCCGGTGCCGATGACCGCGCTGCCCCGGCGCCACCTCCCGGAGCTGCTGGAGCGGGCGTCCTCGTAGGGTCCATCCCGTGGCGACGACCTTCGACTTCTCCAGCGCCGACGGCACCGCGCTGCGCGGCTGGGCCAGTGAGGGCGACGGTCCGGCGCTGCTGCTCTGCAACGGCCTGGGCACGATCCCGCAGGCCTGGCCGGCGCTGGTCGCGGCCGACAGCGGCTACCGGACGATCAGCTGGTACCAGCGCGGCACCTTCGGCTCGGCCCGTCCGGCTGACGAGGAGCGCATCCGGGTCGAGGACCACGTCGCGGACGCCGTCGCGCTCATGGACGAGCGCGGCGTCGAGCGGGCCGTGGTGGCCTGCTGGTCGGTGGGCGTCAACGTCGGCTTCGAGCTCGCCGAGCGGCACCCGGACCGGGTCGCCGGGCTGCTCGCCGTGGCCGGCGTGCCCGGCGGCACCTTCGCCACGATGGGCGCGCCGCTGCGCGTCCCCCGCCGGCTGCGCCATCCGATCGCGACGCGCACCGCCAAGGCGTCGCGGCTGGCCGGCCCCGCGCTGACGTGGCTGGCGCCGAAGGTGCCGGTGAACCGGCGCACCGCTTGGCTGGTCAGCCACTCCGGCTTCATGCTCCCGGGCGCGGACCCGAAGGCCCTGGTGCCGATGCTGCGGGAGTTCGTCCAGCAGGACTGGGGCTGGTACATGCGGCTGGCCGTCGCGGCGGCGGAGCACGAGCCGATGGACCTGGCGTTCGTGCAGTGCCCGGTGACGCTGGTCGCCGGCCGGCACGACGTGCTGACCTCGATGCACGACGTGATGGAGACGGCCGCCCGCATCCCGCACGCCGAGGTGACGGTCCTGCCGGGCAGCCACTTCCTGCCGATGGAGCACCCGGACATGGTCCACACCGCCCTGGGAGAGCTCGTCCGGCGCTGCCAGGTCTAGCGTCCCGCGGGTGACCGCCCTCGACGCGATGACCCTGCCCGAGCTCGACATCAGCGAGCCGTCGCTGAACGGCGAGCGCTTCCACGAGCTCGTCGCCGCGACGGCAGCGCAGGGCTGGCTCGCCCGCCTGCCGCTCGGCTACCTCGTGCTCGACCGCGAGGCCGGCGAGCACTTCCTGCGCAGCCGGTCGGCGACCTTCCCCGGCCAGCTGATCGCCGAGCTGTACGGCATCGAGTCCGGGCCGCTGCGCGAGGAGATCGACCGCAACGTCCTGCACATCGACGGCGAGGACCACGCCCGGCTGCGCCGTCTGGTCAACCCGTTCTTCACGCCCCGCGCGGCCGACCGCTGGCGCCCGGTCATGCGCGACTTCCTGGAGCAGCTGTGGGTCGACGGGGGATGCGAGTTCGTCGAGGCCTTCGCCAAGCCCTACCCCTCGCTGACGATCTCCACGGTCATGGGCGCCCCGACCAGCGACGCCCCGCGGCTGCACGAGTGGTCCAACTGGATCCAGCGGCAGTTCGACGGGCCGAGCCTGGAGACCCAGCGCCCCCGCATCGAGCAGGCCTGCGAGGAGTTCTACGCGTGGTGCGGCGAGCTGCTGGCGGCGCGGCGCGGCGACCCGGGCGACGACCTCGTCTCGGTGCTCATCGCCGCGGAGGAGCAGGGCGACCGGCTCTCCGACGTCGAGCTGGTCCACCTCGTCCTCAACGTGCTCATCGGCGGCGTGGACACCACGCAGGCCCAGCTGTCGCACGCGCTGCGGCTGTTCGCCGCCCACCCCGAGCAGTGGGCGCTGCTGCGGGCCCAGCCCGAGCTGGTGCCCCAGGCGGTCGAGGAGGTGCTGCGGCACGAGCCGATCACGCCGTTCACCGCGCGCGTCCTCACCGCCGACGTGACCTACCGCGACGTCGACTTCCCCGCCGGCACGCTCATCATGATCAGCGCGGTCACCGGGAACCGCGACGGCGCCGGCCATCCCGCCTTCGACATCACCGCGGACCGCAGCGGCGCCCGGCTCATGACCTTCGGCGCCGGGATCCACCACTGCCTCGGAGCGCCGCTGGCCCGCGCCGAGCTCGAGGAGGCGCTGACCTTCCTGGCGCCGCGCATGCCCGGCCTGCGCACGACGGCGGCGCCGGAGCTCGGCACCGTGCAGGGCATCTACGGCGTCGACGCCCTGCACCTGACCTGGGACTGACCCCCGGACGTGCCGCAGCCCCGTGAGCGGGGGGGCATCACGGGGCTGCGGACGGACGGGGACGGCTAGCGGGTGGCACTCCTGCGTCGCAGGACGAGCGCGCCACCGACCAGCGAGGACAAGCCGAGCGCCGCGAGCGGGAGCGGGCTGGTCCACGGGGAGCTGCTGGCGCGCAGGTCGGTCGCGACGTCCGTCGGAGCAACGGGGCGGACAGCGGGAGCACCGGCCGCGACGACGGCGGGCGCCGAACCGTTGCCGCCCTTGCCGTCCGACCGGCCCTTCTTCTTGCCCTTGCCGTTGCTGGCCTTGGCCGCCGCGGCAGCCTTGCCGCGCTGGTTCATCTCCTTGACCGTGGCCGAAGAGTTGTTGCGGTTGACGTCCTCGGCCAGCTCGGCCGGGACGCCGCCGACGAAGACCTGGCGGCCTACGGACGGCGTCTCACCCTTGGCGTACTGCTTGTTGACGAACAGGTTGTACGGACCATCCGGCAGCACCGCGGCGTTGTCGGTGACAGCAACGGTCACGGAGGCGCCGGAGCGCTTGACGACCGGCAGGACGACCGTGCGCTGGTCGCTGTCGACCAGGTGGGTCATGGCGCTGTTGCGCACGACCGTGACGGAGCTGATGTCCTTGCCGTCGGGCGTCGCGATCTCGAG
>JBKJQQ010000007.1:0-5493 GCA_046593875.1 Mycobacteriales bacterium
GACGGCAGCGGTGTGCCTGTTCCGCGGACTGGCCGATCCGGCCCGGCTCGCGATCGTCCGGCACCTGGCCCTGGGTGAGCACCGGGTGGTGGACCTGACCGCGCACCTCGGGCTGGCGCAGTCGACCGTCAGCGGCCACCTCGCCTGTCTGAAGGACTGCGGCCTGGTGGCTGCGCGCGCCGAGGGCCGGGCCTCCCTCTACTCGCTGGCGCGTCCGGAGCTGCTCGACCTGCTCGCCGCCGCGGAGCGGTTGCTGGAGGCGACCGGCGAGCAGGTCGCGCTCTGCCCCGGCTACGGGCAGGACATCGGCGCATGAGCACCACGCACGCCCACGACATGGTCGCCCTCGCGCCGGGCGAGCGGGCCCGCCTGGGCCGGCGCGCGCAGCTGCTCGCGGCCGCGAGCGTCACGTACAACAGCGCCGAAGCCGTCATCGCTCTTGCCGCGGGCGTGGTGGCCGGCAGCGCCGCGCTGGTCGGGTTCGGCTTGGACTCGATCGTCGAGGTCAGCTCGGGGCTGGTGATCCTGTGGCAGTTCCGGCACGCCCTGCCGGAGAGCCGCGAGCAGCAGGCGCTGCGCCTGATCGCGCTGTCCTTCTTCGCCCTCGCCGCCTACGTCGCCCAGGACAGCGTCCGCGCGCTGCTCGACGGGACGGACCCCGAGGCCAGCCCCGTGGGCATCGCGCTGGCCGCCACGAGCCTGCTCGTCATGCCCTGGCTGTCCTGGGCGCAGCGCCGCACCGGGCGGGCCCTGCACTCCAACGCCGTGATCGCCGACAGCAGCCAGACCCTGCTGTGCACCTACCTCAGCGCGGTCCTGCTCGGCGGCCTGGTCCTCAACGCCACCCTGGGCTGGGGCTGGGCCGACCCGGTCGCCGGCCTGGCGATCGCGGCCGTCGCCGTCAAAGAGGGTCGTGACGCCTGGACCGGCAAGGGCTGCTGCGGACCGACAGGGTCCGCGCCGGCCGACGCGCCGTCGTGCTCGGCGGCGCACCCGTGAGGCGGCGCCCCCGGGATCCAGCCCGCCGCGACGGCTAGCGACCACCCGCCTCGAGCGCCAGCAGCCAGGACTTGCGCTCCAGGCCGCCGGCGTAGCCGGTCAGCGAGCCGCCCGCGCCGACGACCCGGTGGCAGGGGACGACGACGCAGACCGGGTTCCGGCCGTTGGCCGCACCCACCGCCCGCACCGCCGACGGTCGGCCGATGGCGGCGGCGAGGTCGCCGTACGTGCAGGTGGTGCCGTACGGCACCTCGCGCAGCGCCGCCCAGACCTGCTGCTGGAAGGGCGTTCCCGTCGTGGCGAGCGGTAGGTCGAACTCCTGCAGCGTGCCGGCGAAGTAGGCCTCGAGCTGCGCGCGGACGGACGGCAGGACGGCGTCGTCCTGCGGGCCGAAGGACGTCGGCAGGTGCCGCTGCTCGTGCATGTAGAGGCCGGCGAGCGCACCGCCCTGGTCGACCAGCGTCAGCGGTCCGACGGGGCTGTCGACGACGGTGTGGCTCCTCATGAGCTGTCCTCCACGGGCAGGTGGTTCACGGGGTGGTCGCCCACGGCCCAGAGGTGCTGGACGGCGTAGGCGCGGTAGGGGGCCCAGCGCTCGGCGCGCTGGAGGAGGGCGCGGCCCTCGCCGAGGTCGAGGGTGCGCGCGGCGAGGACGACGCCGAGGTCGGCCGGCAGGAAGGCGTCCGGATCACCGAGCGCGCGCATGCCGATCGTGTCGGCGGTCCACGGCCCGATGCCCGGCAGGGCGAGCAGGGCGGCGCGTGCCTGCGCGCGATCGGCACCCGGAGACAGGTCGACCTCCTCGTCGGCCAGGGCGCGGGCCAGCCGCAGCACCGTGGCCCGGCGGGGCACCGGCAGCTTGAGCACCGCCGGGTCGACCTCCGCGACCGCCTCCGCCGTGGGGAACAGGTGGGTGAGACCTCCTTCCGGGTCGATGATCTCGTCGCCGACAGCCTGCACGAGGCGGGCTGCGTGGGTGCGGGCGGCACCGGTGCTGACCTGCTGTCCGAGCACGGCCCGGACCGCGAGCTCGGCCGCGTCGACGGTCCCGGGCACCCGCCGGCCCGGGGTGGTCGCGATCCGCGGAGCGAGGACCTCGTCCTGCGAGAGCTGGGCGTCGATCGCCACGGGGTCGGCGTCGAGGTCGAGCAGCCGCCGGCAGCGCGCCACGGCCGGCGCGAGGTCGCGCAGGTCGGTCAGCGACAGCCGGCAGGCGACGTGCGCGGCGTGGACGGTGAGCGTGACGATCCCCGTGCCGTGCGGCAGGCGGAGCGTCCGCCGGTAGGCGCCGTCGCGCCACTCCTCGACGCCGGGCACGGCCGTCGCGGCGAGATGGCCGAGCAGGCTGTCGGGCCAGAGCGGCGATCGGAAGGGCAGCCGCAGCGAGAGAGCCCCCGTGGCAGTGGTCGGCGCGGCGCGCCGGCGCAGGTCGCCGGGCGTGAGTGCGAAGACCGCCTGCACCGTGTCGTTGAACTGGCGGATGCTGCCGAAGCCGGCGGCGAACGCCACGTCGGACAGCGGCAGGTCTGTGGTCTCGACGAGGGTGCGGGCCGTCTGCGCCCGCTGAGCGCGGGCCAGCGCGAGCGGCCCGGCGCCGAGCTCGGCGAGCAGCGCCCGCTCGACCTGCCGCCGGCTGTAGCCGAGGCGGGTGGCCAGCCCCGGCACGCCCTCGCGGTCGACGACCCCGTCGGCGATGAGCCGGACGGCGCGGGCGGCCAGGTCGGAGCGGCCGTTCCAGGCGGGGGTGCCGGGGGAGGCGTCCGGCCGGCAGCGCTTGCAGGCCCGGAGACCGGCCGCCTGCGCGGCAGCGGCGGACGGGTGGAACCGCACGTTCCTGCGCAGCGGCGTCCGGGCCGGGCAGCTCGGGCGGCAGTAGATGCCGGTCGTGAGGACGCCGAGCACGAACCAGCCATCGAAGCGCGGGTCCTGCCCCTGCACCGCACGCCACCACCGCTCCTCGTCCACGCAGTCATCCTGCGGCCTGGGCGAGGTCCTGTCTGGCGGGATCGCGACACGGCAGTCCGCCGTGCTCCCAGAAGAAGTCGTGCGTCAGGACGAGGATGCGGTCCGCTTGTCGGCCCAGTGCCGACGGCACAGCACCTGGTAGTGCACCTCCGGTCCGAAGACGTCGGGATCCAGGGCAGCCGGGCCGAGCGGCGCGGTGTCGCCGAGGACGACCTGCTCGCCCTCGTGCACGACGACCCCGTCCACGAGACGGGCGTTGACCCGGGCCGCGCGCCCGCACCAGCAGGTGACCGGCAGGGGGAGCGGCACCAGCACGTCGGCCAGCTCGACCAGCCGCCGGCTCCCCGGGAAGACCCGGGTCCGGAAGTCGGTGAGCAGTCCGAAGCAGGCCACGTCGACCTCGCGCAGGTCGACGCAGCGGGCCAGCGCGTCCACCTGCTCCGGGGCGTAGAACTGCACCTCGTCGGCGACGACGAAGCCGCCGTCCGGGACCGCCTCGCGCAGCACCGCGTCGAGGTCGGTCCCCGGCCCCACCTCGATCGCCGCCCGGTGCAGGCCGAGCCGGCTGGTGACCCGCCCGACCCCGCCGCGGTCGTGACTGGTCAGCAGGGCCCCGAGCCGGCCGGCCGAGGCCCAGGTGTGCTCGACCTGCAGGGCCAGCGTGCTCTTGCCGGCGCTCATCACGCCGTACGAGAAGCGCAGCTCGGCCACCGCGGCAGGCTAGTGGTCAGGCCCCGAGCTGCCCCCGCTGCCGGAGTCGCGGCTGGCCGAGGTCGGCACGTGCACCGTCGGCCCGACCGCGCGCGAGGGCCTGACCGTCGACGGCGGTGCGCCCGGACCACGGGCCGCGCCAGGACCCGCGCGCCTGCGAGGTCGCGGCGTAGAACTCCTGCACGCGCTCGGCCTTCGCGCGCAGCACCAGCGCGGTGGAGGTGCCGGTCGTCGCCGGCGCCTGCTCGACGACCGTCGCGCGGGCGGCGGCCAGCCGCTGCCCGACCGCGTCCACCCAGCCGTCGTAGAAGGACAGCCGCCAGGTCTGCGCCGCGACCCCGGCCCGCCGGTGCTCCCCGGCGTCGAGGCGGCGTTGCGCGGCCACCGTCATCTGCACCGCGAGCGAGGCCCACAGCCGCTCGACGACGTCGAGGTCGGTGCGGTGCCCGAAGCCCAGCACGTAGGTGCTGTCGTGCGCGACGTTGACCAGCACGTCGTTGGGGCGAGCCACGACGCTGTAGAGCAGGACGCGGTGCCGGTTGCCGCGCTTGCCTCGGGCACCGACGTCGACGCGCTCCTGCACCAGCGGCTCCGCGGCGCCGCGACGGGCGGCCTGCCGCGAGCGGGCCAGCTCGAGGTCGACCGCGTGCTCGGTCGCAAGCTGCTGCGCGCGCTCGACGAAGGCGGCGGCCTCGTGCTCGTTGTCGGTGCCCTCGGCCTGCGCCAGCAGCTTGCCGACCTTGTCGACCAGCCGGTCCGTGTCACTCAAGACAGCCCACCTCCACGTGGTGCTCGCCGTACTCGATGCGCAGGGCCAGCTCGGCCTCCTCGCCGAGCACCGCCCGGGTCAGCAGCAGGACCGCCGCGGGGAAGGGCGCCCGGTGGCCGCGCGCCCGCCCGGTCGTCTCGGCCAGGTGGTGCGCCAGCTCGTGCAGCAGGACCGTCTCGCGCAGCGCCCACGGCTCGCCGTGCGCGGGCACCGGCAGGGCGATGGTGCCCGGCGCCTCCCAGTGCGCGGACGTCGCGCCGCGGCGGGGGCGAAGCGCCGGCGGCGGCACCGGACCGAAGACCGCGACGACGTCGGGCAGCGCCACGACCCGCGCTGCGTAGTCGGCCGCGGCCGCCAGCGACCCGAGGCGCCGCTCGGCCGGCAGCAGCACGGCGCTGCCTCCGACGGTGGCCAGCGCGGCACCACGGCGGGCGGCGTCCAGCCGAGCCGCCCAGGCGTCCTCGGCGCGGTAGACGCGTGTCCGCTGCGCGTCGCGGGAGGCCGGCCTGGTCACCCTCAGGACGGTAGGCGGGAGCGCCGACGGGCCGGCCGACCGAGTGCGGATCTGTGGATGTACGTCCTGATCGGGCCGGTGTCGTGCAGCGGCGCGAGTGACGATCCTCACCGCTCCGCCATGGAGGAGACGGCCTTTCGTCACCGAATCGTCATGCAGAATCACTACTACACCCAGTCAACGTCCGACCGGATCGCCGAGTCCCGCCCCCGGTCAGCAAGGACGTCCACCACGTTCCGGGCGGGAGCGGGGGACCCAGGTCTCCACGGGCCGCAGCGATGCGGTCCTCGGGGCGAAGCACGCGTCAGCGTGCCGGCCACTCTCCGGCCGAGCCCGACAGCTCACCTCGTAGGCGTGCGAGAGGCCCTACCCCGCCATGCGCTCTGTCCCGCCTGCCCGCTACCGCGGCAAGCACGTCAAGCCCGCTCTCCACCCGACCCGCAGCACGTTGAGCGCCGGCCTCACCGCCGTCCTGCTCCCGCTCTGCCTGGCCTCCCCGGCGCTCGCCGAGGGCGAGCCCACCCCGACGGCCTCG
>JBKJQQ010000081.1:0-11384 GCA_046593875.1 Mycobacteriales bacterium
GAGCTGGTCGGGCACGGACCGCTCGAACCGGACCTGCTCCAGGCCCTGCTGCTGGCCGCACCGCGGCTGCGGCGGGTGGTGACCGACGAGCACGGCGTCCCGGTCCACGTCGACGACGACGTCGTCATCCCGGAACGCGGCGACCCGGAGGCGGTCAGACGAGCGCTGCTGCACCTGGCCGGGCTGCCGCCCCCGCCGAGGTTGCACCCGCGACACCCGCACGACCGCCCGCCCGACCACCAGAGCGAGCATCCGCCCCTTCACCCGCCCGGCCCTGCCGCCGACCCTGCGGTCGAACACCGGCCTGGCCCTGCGTCGGGTCCGCCGCCTTCCCGGCCGCACCTGCAACGGCCCCGTCCCGAGGCCGGGTCCCTCGGGGATGCCACGCGTCCGGCCGCGCTCGGCGCCGGCGGTCACCCGGCCGCGACACCCGGCGCGTACCGGCTGTCCCGACGACTCCGCCGGCTGATCGAGGTCCGCGCGCCGAGGTGCGAGTGGCCCGGCTGCGGCGCGCGCGCCGCCCGGTGCGACGCCGAGCACGACCTGGCCTGGCCCGACGGCGCGACCTGCGCCTGCAACCTCGGCCCCTGCTGCCGCAGGCACCACCGCGTCAAGCAGCAGGGGTGGACCAAGACCCGCGGCGCAGATTCGGCCGTGACCTGGACCAGCCCCGGCGGCGGCCGCAGCTGGACCAGCCCCGCCCAGCACGACCCGCCCGCACCGGCGGTCCGACCACTGCGCCCGCTTCGGGACAACGACCCCTTCGCCGAGCTCAGTCGCTGGGAGCAGGACATCGAGGTGTGGTGGCAGGCGGACTGCCCCGACGACCCAGCCGGCCTCGACCTCCGCGCCACCGACGCCCAGCCCGAGATCGCGGAAGACGCGCTCGGGCTGCACCTCACGAACGGCGACACCCGCTGGACCCTCGACCTCGACAACCCCTACACCTGGCACGACGTCCCCGACCCCGTGACCGCGTAGGCCTCTGGCTCGCTACCGGCGCCGGACCACCAGGTCGTACGACCTCCGGCCGGCGTCCCAGCCGCGCTGCTCGAAGCGGGTCACCGGACGGGTGCCGCGCTCTCGCGAGACCACCTCGTACGCCGGGTGTCCGGTGAACACCGTCTCCGCCTGCGAGGCGTAGGAGGCCCAGTCCGTGGCGACGTGCACGAGGCCGCCCGGGCGCAGCCGAGCGGCGACCAGGTCGGCGAACTCCGTGGTCACCAGGCGTCGCTTCACGTGCCGCGCCTTGGGCCAGGGATCGGGGAAGAACACCCGGACCTCGTCGAGGGAGGACGGAGTGAGCACCTCGTGCAGGACGAGACGCGCGTCGGCCTCGACGACACGGACGTTGCGCAGTCCGCCGTCCTCGACGAGCCGGAGCAGGCTGCCCAGCCCGGGGGTGTGCACCTCGACGGCGAGCACGTCGCGAGCGGGGTCGGCCGCGGCCATCGCCGCTGTCGCCTCACCCATGCCGGAGCCGATCTCCAGCACCAGGGGAGCGACCCTCCCGAACGCGCGCATCGCGTCGAAGGGGCGCGCCAGGTCCACGCCGTACGTCGGCAGCAGCCGCGCCAGCGCGTCGGCCTGCCCCGTCGTCACGCGTCGCCGCACCTTGAAGGTCCGGATCGGGGCGTGCGCGGTGTCCATCTCCCCATTCTCAGGGGCGTTCGGGGTTAGGGTCCGGACGTGGACAGCGAGCTGGTCTGGCTGCTCGTGGGGGTCGGCCTGATCGTGGTCGAGGTGCTCACGCTGACGGTCGTGCTCGGTCTGCTCGGCCTGGCCGCCGTGGGCGCCGCCCTGGTGGGCTACCTGGGAGCACCGCTGCTCGTGCAGGCGATCGCCTTCGCGGGCTCGTCCGCGGCGCTGCTGGCGTTCGCGCGTCCGGCCGCGCAGCGGATGCTGGCCAAGGGCGACGACGAGGGGGGTCGGCGCTCCGACGCCCGCGCTCTCACCGGCTCGCACGCGCTGGTCGTCGAGCGGGTCAGCGACGACTCCGGCCAGGTCCGTCTCCACGGCGAGCTGTGGCGCGCCCGTCCGTACGCCGGCGGACCGCCCGTCGAGATCGGCGAGACCGTCGACGTCGCCGAGGTCGACGGCGCCACCCTGCTCGTCTACTCCGCAGACCTGTCGTTCCGACCCCAAGAGAGCTGACCCGATGGATCCCGCTGCCCTGCTCCTCGTCGTCTTCGCGGCCATCGTCGCGATCGTGCTGTTCAAGACGGTGCGCGTCGTCCCGCAGGCGTCGGTCTACGTCATCGAGCGGCTCGGCAAGTACAGCCGCACGCTCGAGCCGGGCCTGCACGTGCTGGTGCCGGTCCTGGACAAGGTGCGGCAGAAGACCGACATCCGCGAGCAGGTCGTGGCCTTCCCGCCGCAGGCCGTCATCACCAAGGACAACCTGGTGGTGGGCATCGACAACGTCATCTACTACTCGATCACCGACCCCGCGGCCGCGCAGTACAAGATCGAGAACGTCGTAGCAGCGATCGAGCAGCTGGTCGTGACGACCCTGCGCAACGTCGTCGGCGGCATGCAGCTCGAGGAGGCGCTGACCGGGCGCGACCACATCAACCAGCGGCTGGCCGCGGTCCTCGACGAGGCGACCGGCAAGTGGGGCGTGAAGGTCAACCGGGTCGAGATCCGCGGCATCGAGCCGCCGCCCACCATCCGTGACGCGATGGAGCAGGCGATGCGCGCCGACCGTGGCAAGCGCGCCGCGATCCTCACCGCCGAGGGCCAGCAGCAGTCGGCGATCCTCACCGCGCAAGGTGGCAAGGAGGCAGCCGTCCTCACCGCCGAGGCCGACAAGCAGGCGACGATCCTGCGCGCCGAGGCCGACAAGGAGTCCGCGCTGCTGCGCGCCGAGGGCGAGGCCAAGGCCATCGCGCTGGTCGTGCAGGCCATCAAGGACGCCGGCGTCGACGAGACCGTGCTGGCCTTCCAGCGCCAGCAGCTGCTCCCGCGCATCGCCGAGGGCGAGGCCAACAAGGTGTGGTTCGTGCCGACCGACATCGCTGGTGCGCTCGGCCAGCTGGGGATCGGTCAGGGGGCGGGCCAGCGCGAGCGGTAGGGCCGCGCTACCGGGCCTTGTCCTGGTACATGCGGCCGTCCGCGCGCTGCCACAGCTGGCTGAGCAGAGCGTCGGTGTCGCCGTCGACCGGCCGCGCTGCCGCGGCACCGACGCTGGCCGGCACGTGATGGGCATGCAGCGCCGCGCGCAACCGCTCTGCGACACCACTGCCATCGTCGTCGGCGCGCACCAGCCCTGCAACGGCGAACTCGTCGCCGCCGAGGCGGCAGATCGTGTCGCCGGCCCGGGCCTGCTCGGTGAGCACGGCTGCCGCCCGGCGCAGCAGGTCGTCACCATGCCGGTGACCGTGGGTGTCGTTGGCCGCCTTGAGCCCGTCGAGATCGATCACGACGACGGCAAGGGCCAGCCCCGCACGTCGTGCACGAGCCGCCTGCGCCGGCACCTCCGCCTGCCAGGCCCGCCGGTTGCCCAGCCCGGTCAGCGGGTCGGTGCGCGCCAGCTCGGCCGAGGCCGACAGCCGGCGGGCTGATCGCGCCACCTCGGCGTCGGCGTCGAGCAGCTCGGGCAGCAGTCCTGCCAGGACGTCCAGGCCCATCTCGAGCTCCTGCGTACCTTCGGCCGCAGCCACGGCGACCAGACGCCCGCCGCTGTGCAGAGCGCCGGCCGCCAGGGTCCGGCGCAGCACGGCCCCCGGACCGGACCCGTCCGCGACCTGTACCCGCAGGGCCTGGCCCAGCACGACCACGTGGAGCTCAGCGCCGCGCAGGCCCAGCACCGCGCAGAGGCGGTGCAGCGCGGCGGTCGTGTGCGGCAGCAGGTCCGGTGTCGGCAGCGCCGGACGCCGCTGCGGCGCGGAGGGGGTGCCCGGGCTCGCCTGCACCGTTGACGGTGGGTGGTGGTCCGGCATGGGGCTGACTTCGCTGCCGCGCTCCGTGACCCCTGCCGCGGTGCAGGAGCGCGATCGGCAGATCGCCCTGGCTTGACCAGGTTTCGACCTGTGATGCCGCTCACGGTGGGCCTCTGGCGAGCGCTGTCCTGGGTTGCGGGTGAGCATCAGCACGTCACGCCGACACATCTCTCGCCAGGCCTGACGCGAATCCCGATCACCACAAGGGCACGCGCCCACCACGCGACTCCTCTGACCCCGGAGCAGCACATGACTCGATCCGCCCGTTCTCCGCGGCGCGCGCTCGCGCTCGCCGCAGCCACCCTCGTCCTGCTCGCAGGAGCGGCCTCCGCCGCCCCGGCTGTCAGCGCGAACACGTCCGGCTCGACCGACGCGCAGACCCGCGGCAGGCAGGCGCTGGCCTCCTTGGACTACCCCGTGCGCGAGCTCGGCTACGCCGTCGAGTTCCGCGACTACACCGGCGGCACCCTCGGCACCGCGAACAGCCGCACCAAGCGCATCGTCGTGTACGTCAAGCGGTCGCAGAGCCACCAGTCGTTGCGCGTCACGATCGCGCACGAGCTCGGCCACGCGCTGGACTACGAGCACGCCACGGTGGAGCGCCGCCGCGACTACCGCACCATCCGTCGGCTGTCCCCGTCGGCCCGCTGGTACCCCTGCAGCGGCTGCAGCGACTACGCCAGCCACGCGGGCGACTGGGCCGAGGTGTTCGCCTACTGGCTCGCCGGTCCCGGCGACTTCCGCAGCGAGGTCACCGGACCTCCGAGCGAGGAGCAGCTGCGCCGGCTGACGCCGATCTTCCGGCTGCCCCGCGGTTAGCCGGGGAGCAGGATCCGTACGGCGCCGGGACGGACGGTGACCGTGCACGGCAGGGTCCCCACGGGGTCGCCGTCGGCGAAGACCCGGAACGGCCGGTCCGCCGACAGCTCGACGACCGTCGCGCGCCGTACGTCGATCGTGGGCTCCTCGACGTGGGTGCCCTTGAACACCTTGGGCAGCGCCCGCAGGAACGCCAGCTTGCCGGTCGCACCGGAGGTGACGACGTCGAGCTCGCCGTCGTGCAGGGACGCCTCCGGCGCGAGGTGCATGCCGCCGCCGTAGACGCCGGAGTTGGCGACCGCGACCGACCAGCCGCGCAGCTCGAGCGCGGAACCGTCGATGCTGCAGCGGAACTCAGCGTGCTTCCAGGTCGCGACCGTCGCGAGCGAGCCGTAGAGGTAGACGAGCTGGCCGAGGGGGAGCGTGCTGGTGAGCACCCGCTCCTGCACCTCGCTGTCGAAGCCGATGCTGGCGATCCCGAGGAACGCCGCCTCGCCGGCGGCGCTCGTGACGATGCCGAGGTCGACCGGCTTCTCGGTGCCCGAGGACAGCACGGCGCACGCGGCGATCGGGTCCAGCGGAAGGCCTGCTGCTCGGCAGAAGTCGTTGCCGCGCCCACCGGGCAGGACGCCCATGACGCCGCCGGTCTGCGCCACGACGCCGGCCACCCGGCCGACGATCCCGTCGCCGCCCATCGCCACCGCGACCCGGTCCTCGGCGAAGGCCGCGCGGGTGAGCTCGTCGGCGTGCTCGAGCGAGCGGGTGGACGTGACGACCAGGTCGTGGCCCGCGCCGCGCAGCGCGGCCTCGACCGAGGGCAGCAGCTTCGCGGCGCGACCGCCGCCGGCGGCGGGGTTGACCACGAGCTGCAGGCGGCGCATCAGGACTCCCGATCGGGGTGGGCGGGGATCAGCTTGCCGGGGTTGAGGATCCCGGACGGGTCGAGCGTGCTCTTGATCGCTCGCAGGACGTCCACCCCGAGCGGGCCGACCTCGGCGGTCATCCAGTCGCGGTGGTCGGTGCCGACGGCGTGGTGGTGGGTGATGGTCGCACCGGTGTCAGTGATCGCGGCGCAGGCCGCGTCCTTGGCGCGCTGCCACTGCCCGACGGGGTCGTCGGCGTCCCGTCCGGCCAGCACGGTGAAGTAGAGCGACCCGCCGTGCGGGTAGAGGTGGCTCACGTGGCACAGCACCAGAGCGCGCGGCAGCTCCCCGAGCAGCGCTCGTCGTACGGCCGTGTGGGTCGCGTCCAGCTGCGACCAGGTCGTCGAGGTCTCGAGCGTCTCGATCAGGTAGCCGGCGTCGAGCAGGTCCTCGCGCAGGTACGGCCCGTCGTACCGGCCGTGCTCCCAGCGCTCACCCACCGACGTGCCGACGGCGAACGCGCCGTGCCGCGACGCCACCGACAGGGACGCCTTGCGGCGGGCGGCGACACCGGCCTCGGTGCCCTCCCAGCCCAGGATCGCCAGGCAGCCGCCGCGGTAGCCGCGGACGGCCAGGACTGCCCGGCCGAGCCGGCCCTTGACGCCGCCGCTGCCGGCCAGCGCGAGCTGCGCCCGGGTCTCTTCCGGGTCGGACAGCCGGGCGATGTCGGGCGCCACCCGCTCCTGCTCCATCTCGCGCAGCGCCGCACAACCGGCCTGCCACGTCGTGAAGAAGACCCCCTCGTAGCGCTTCACGGCCGGCACCGGGCGGACCTTGACGGTGACCGAGGTGACGACGCCGAGCACGCCCTCGCTGCCGAGTGCGAGGCCGAGCAGGTCCGGTCCGGCGGCGGTGGCGGCTCCGCGACCGAGCTCCAGGGGACCGGCCGGCGTCTGCAGGGACAGCCCGACGACGAGCTCGTCGAAGCGGCCGTAACCGGTGCTCGCCTGCCCCGCGCTGCGCGTCGCGGCGTAGCCACCCAGTGACGCGTGCTCGTAGGACTGCGGGAAGTGCCCGAGCGTCAGGCCGTACGACGCGAGCAGTCGCTCGGCGTCGGGTCCGCGCACGCCGGGCTCGAAGACCGCCGTCAGCGCCTGGGCGTCGACGTGAGCCAGCCGGTCCAGCCGGCGCAGGTCGAGGGCGATGACCGCGGCGAAGCGGCCGCGCAGGGGGGTGACGCCGCCGACCACGCTGGTGCCGCCGCCGAACGGCACCACGGCCACGGCCGCCTCGGTGCACGCCCGCAGCACGTCCGCCACCTCGGCTGCGGTGCCGGGCAGGACGACCGCGTCGGGGGCGTCCAGCGGCTGAGAACCCCGCAGTCGCAGCAGGTCCAGATAGCTGCGGCCCGCGGCGCGCAGCAGCCGGGCGTCGTCGTCGACCAGAACGTGCTCCGGACCGACGGCGGCCCGCAGGGCCTTCCCGGCGGCCATCGGCAGTGCCGAGGGGGTCAGCGACGGCGGGCCGGCGGGCAGCGTCGGCGCGACCGCCCCGAGCTCCTGGCGCAGGAACGCCGTGGCGTGCGGCGGCAGCCCGTGGCGCCGGGCGGGGTCGCCCCAGCCGGTGGGGGACAGGTCAGCGGGGAGCAGTGTCACGGCGTACAGTGTGACACATGCAGTCACAACGTCACGTCCCTCTGGAGCCGCTCCTGGACGCCGCCCGGGCCTGCGTGCTGGACGTCGGCCTGCGTCGGACGACCCTGGCCGACGTCGCGCGCCGCGCCGGTGTGAGCCGCATGACGGTCTACCGGCAGTACGGCGATCTCGGCGCGATCGTGTCGGCACTGCTGACCACCGAGCTGCTCGGGCTCATGGAGGGGTGCCGCGAGGACGTCGCGGACGCGGCGACCGCGCGCGAGAGGCTGGTCGACGCGGGGGTGCTGTTCGTCGAACGGCTGGCCGAGCACCCGCTGTGGTGCAAGGTGCTCGACCTCGACCCGGAGCTGCTGCTGCCGCTGGTCGTCGACCGGTTCGGCTCCAGCCAGCGGGCCATCGTCGCGGCCGTCGCCGAGGAGGTCCGCCATGGCCAGGCCGACGGCTCGGTGCGCGAGGGCGAGCCGGAGCTGCTGGCCACCTGCCTGCTGCTGACGGCCCAGTCCTTCGTCTTCTCCGCCCGCGTGCTGGCCGCCCACCACAAGAGCGAGGCCAGCGGCGCCGAGCTGCGCCGGCTGCTCGACGGCTACCTGCGATGACCGGGCCGTACCTCACCGCGGCCCGCCGCGAGCGCGACCTCGACGCGCTGTCCTCGCTGGAGGTCGACGTGCTGGTCGTCGGCGGCGGCGTGACCGGTTGCGGCACTGCCCTGGACGCCGCTTCCCGCGGGCTGACCGTGGCCCTGGTCGAGAAGGCCGACCTCGCCCACGGCACGAGCCGCTGGTCGAGCAAGCTCGTCCACGGCGGCCTGCGCTACCTCGCGACAGGGGACGTCGGGCTGGCGCTGGAGAGCGCCCGGGAGCGCGGCACGCTGATGACGACGACCGCCCCGCACCTGGTGCGCCCGCTGCCGATGGTGGTGCCGCTCGGCGACGACATCGGCCCGCGCGACGGCGCCCTGGTCGACGTCGGTCACCGGGTCGGGGACCTGCTGCGGCTCGTGGCCCGCACCCCCCGCGGTGTGCTGCCCAAGCCGCGTCGCATCAGCGCCACCGAGACCGTGCGCCTGCTCCCGCGGGTCCGCCGCCACGGCCTGCGCGGCGCGCTGCTCGGGTGGGACGGTCAGCTCGAGGACGACGCTCGCCTGGTGGTCGGGTTGGCGCGTACGGCCGCGTCGTACGGCGCGCGGGTCGTCACCTACGCCACCGCGCTGGAGGCCGACGGCTCCGGCGCGACCGTGCGCGACGAGCGGACCGGCGCGACGGTGCGCATCCGGGCACGCGCGATCGTCAACGCGACCGGTGCGTGGGCCGACGGGCTGGCCCCGCAGACGCGGCTGCGCCCCAGCAAGGGCGTCCACATCGTGCTGCCCGCCGCCCTGCTCGGGCACCCCGCGGCGTCGATGACGGTGCCGGTCCCCGGACAGGCCAACCGCTACGTCTTCGCGCTCCCGCACCCGGACGGCATCGTGCACGTCGGTCTCACCGACGACCCGGTGGACGGTCCGCTGCCCGAGGTCCCGCGCGCGGAGGAGTCCGAGATCTCCTTCCTGCTCGACACTCTCAGTCGCGGCCTGGAGCTGTCGCTGTCGCGGTCCGACGTGATCGGGTCCTTCGCCGGCGTCCGCCCGCTGCTCGCCGGTGCCGAGGGCCGCACCGCCGACCTGTCCCGCCGGCACGCGGTCGTGGTGGGCGACGACGGCGTGCGGACCGTGCTCGGCGGCAAGCTCACGACCTACCGGCGGATGGCGCAGGACGTGGTCGACGGGCTCACCGACGTGCCGTGCCGGACGATGTCGCTGCCGCTGGTCGGGGCGACGGGACCGGTGACGCCGGGGCTGCCCGAGCGGCTCGTCCGGCGCTACGGGGCGGAGGCGGCGGAGGTGGCGGCGCTGGCCGGGGGTGACGCGCGGCTGCTCGAGCCGGTCGCGCCGGGGGTGCCGGTGCTGGGCGTCGAGCTCGCCTGGGGGCTGCGGGCCGAGGGCGCGCTCACCGCGGAGGACCTGCTGGAGCGGCGGACCCGGCTGTCGCTGGTCGACGCCTGGCACGAGGCCGCCCGTCCGGCGGCCGAGGCGGCTCTGGGGCGGACCGCGCTGCCCACGTCGTGATCGTCGCCGCGCACTGCTGAGCGCAGCCGCAGCCGCAGCCGCAGCCGCCGGCGACCGGGGCCGTGCCGCTACGGCTCGGGCGAGCCGAGCACCGGGACGTGCAGGCGCAGGAAGGGCACCCGCTCGAGGATGGCCGTCCCGGCGCGCTGGACGGCCACCAGGTCGCGGGTCACCAGCCAGCGCCAGCGCTCGTCGTCCTCGCGCCGGGCCAGGAACGCCACCCGGCGGACGGGACCGCAGGCGAGCAGCCCCCACTCGGCTGCCAGCGAGTCGTCGGCGCGCAGCGGCACGGTGAGCGGACGGGTGCGGTCGCTGACCGAGCGGGGCAGGTCCGGGCCGAGGACCACGACGGTGGCGCCGCCCTTGACCAGCTGCTCGCAGGAGGCCGCCAGGTCGAAGGCCATCTTCGCGCTGGGCACGACGAGCAGGGCGAGGGTCGTCCCGGGGAGCAGGGCGCTGGTCTCCACGCTGCGCAGGCGCGCCTCGAGGACGCTGCGGTGGGCCGGTGGGTGCGCGTCGTCGGGCACCGCGGCGGCGGCCCGGCCGTACACCGACGACACGGGCGCGGGAGCGCGCTTGGCGGCCTGCGGGGCCCGCAGCGCCTGGACGGCAGCGCGCAGCGCGACAGCCGAGTCGCTGACGGGCGCGTCGCTCACACTGGAGACATCGACATGACGGCCCGCCCGCTTGACACGAGGAGCGCTTTTGCGACAGCTCGTCCCGCCGGGCTGGCCCGAGCAGGTCCTGCCCCCGCAGGCCGAGGACTGGGAGCGCTCGGCGGTGGGCTGGCTGTTCGACCTGTGCCCGTCGGAGTACCGCGCCCACGAGGTCCTGCGCCGCCACCCGGTCGTGCTGGCGCGCTTCGCGGCCGGGCACGTCGAGGCTGCGGTCGAGGCCGCCCGCAACGGCATCCGCACCACCCGCGCCGAGCTCAGGGGGATCGTCGGCAACGACGTCGTCGACGCGGCCCTGGCGGCGTACGAGCGGGAGGGGCGCCGGCTGGTCCAGGTCGGCCGGCAGATCGCCCTGGTGGACGCCGCGCTGCGCGGCGAACGTCACGTGCCCCGGCTCTGAGCAGCGGGCACAGCGAACCGCCGTCGCGTGTTGAGCGAACGGTCGGAAGGGGCCTTCGGCTCTAGACTCGACGTCCCTGACCCCGTGAAGGAGCCCCGCCCGTGAGCCTGCTCGACAGCGTCTCCGGGCCCGGCGACCTCAAGCGGCTGCGTCCCGACGAGCTGCCGCTGCTCGCTGCCGAGATCCGCGACGTCATGGTCGACACGGTCTCCCGGACCGGCGGCCACCTCGGCCCGAGCCTGGGCGTCGTCGAGACCACCCTCGCGATCCACCGCGTCTTCGACTCCCCGCGCGACAAGGTCGTCTGGGACACCGGCCACCAGTCCTACGTCCACAAGCTCGTGACCGGTCGCGCCGACCGCTTCGACACGCTGCGCAAGGCCGGGGGCCTGTCGGGCTACCCGAGCCGCGCCGAGTCCGAGCACGACCTGGTCGAGAACAGCCACGCCAGTACCGCCCTGTCCTACGCCGACGGGCTCGCGAAGGCCTACCGGCTGCGCGGCGAGCACCGGCACGTCGTGGCCGTCGTCGGCGACGGCGCGCTGACGGGCGGCATGTGCTGGGAGGCGCTGAACAACATCGCGGCGACCGACAACCCGGTCGTCATCGTGGTCAACGACAACGGCCGCTCCTACAGCCCGACCATCGGCGGGCTGGCCGACCACCTCGCGACGCTGCGGACCACCCAGGGCTACGAGCGGACGCTGGACACCGTCAAGACGACGCTGGCCAGGACGCCGATCATCGGCCAGCCGGTCTACACCGCGCTGCACGGGCTCAAGCGGGGCATCAAGGACTTCCTGCAGCCCCAGGTGCTGTTCGAGGACCTCGGCATGAAGTACGTCGGGCCGATCGACGGCCACGACATCGCCCTGATGGAGTCGGCTCTGCGGCGGGCGAAGGCCTTCGGCGGGCCCGTCATCGTGCA
>JBKJQQ010000143.1:0-13285 GCA_046593875.1 Mycobacteriales bacterium
CGCGCGTCGACGACGGAGACCTGCTGCGTCGTGGAGTACTCCACGACCCGGCCGCCGGTGAACTCGACGCCGAAGTTGAAGCCGCGCACGAACATGCCGGCGACGCAGACCAGCAGCAGGATCGCCGAGGCGACGAGGTACTTCTTGCTGTACTGCATGAGGTCGGGCTTCTTGGCCTCGAGCCACTCGCGGAACCGTCCGAGGGAGGCCAGACCGGTCAGGTGCGGGCGCTTGTTGAGCAGCCCGCGCTTGACGCCGAACTCCGTCAGCACGCGGGTGACGAGCAGCGCCGAGACGACGGACGCGAGCACACCGATGACCAGGGTGACACCGAAGCCCCGAACGGGACCGGACGCCAGCACGAACAGCAGACCGGCGGCCAGCAGGGTCGTGACGTTGGAGTCGGCGATGGCGCTGAAGGCCTTCGCGAAGCCGTTGTCGAGCGAGGGCAGCAGCCGCTTGTGGCGCGAGGCGGCGTACTCCTCTCGTGCGCGTTCGAACACCAACACGTTGGCGTCGATGGCCAGACCTGCCGACAGCAGCAGACCACCGAGCCCGGGCAGCGTCAGGGTCGCGCCGAGCGCGACGAGCGTGCCGTAGGAGATGAGGCCGTACGACGCGAGCGCCACGGCGGCAAGGAAGCCGACGAAGCGGTAGACGATGATCAGGAAGATCGCGGTCAGCGAGAGGCCGATGATGCCGGCCTTCACCGAGGCGTCGATGGCCTCCTTGCCGAGCGTCGGACCGACCGTGCTGCGCGAGATGATCTCGACCGGCACGGGCAGCGCGCCGCCCTTGATGAGGATGGCCAGCTCGTTGGCCTCGGCCTGGCTGAAGCTGCCGGTGATCTGGGTCGAGCCGCCCTGGATGCCGACGTTGCACTGCACGTCCTCGGCCACCTGCGGGCTGCTGATGACCTGGCCGTCGAGCACGATCGCGACGCGGCGCTTGTCGTCACCCGGGGGGTTGCACGCGGCGGCGCCGGTGAGCTCCTCCCACTTGCGGCCGCCCTGTCCGCGGAAGTCGATCGAGACGAAGCGCTGCGTGCCTGTCGTCTGGTCGACGGTGCCGGCCGCGTCGCCGACGTCCTCGCCGGTGAGGGTGGCCGGGCCGATCTGGACCGGGATGCCGCTCTCGTCGACCACGGTGTTGGGCTTGCTGGTGTCGATGTCCTGCGGGGCGGTCTGCGGCGCGGCGCTGCCGGACGGCGTGGGCGAGGGCGCCTGCGAGGCAGGGCCGCTCGGGGCGGCGCTCGGCTGCGCCTGGGTGGTGGTCAGCGCCGGGGGCAGCGCGCGGCCGTTGGCCGTGGCGCTGGGGGCCGGCTGGACGACGGCGGTCGACGGAGCAGTGGACGGGGCGGTCGACGGGCCGGCGGACGCCGTGGGCGTGCCCGGCGAGAAGGCCGGCTGCGGCTGCTCCTTCGGCTGGATGCCGACGACCTGCGAGGGGTCGCCGGGGCCGAGCACCGGGTGGAAGGTCAGCTGTGCGGTCTGGCCGATGGCCTCCGCGGCAGCGGCGGCGTCCTGCACGCCGGGCAGCTCCACGATGATGCGGTTGCTGCCCGAGCGGGCCAGGGTGGGCTCGGCGACACCGAGGGCGTCGACGCGGCGGCGCAGGACCTCGAGGGCCCGGTCGGTCGCCTCGGCGTCGGCCTCGGTGGTCGGCGAGTCCTTGGTCTCGAGGGTGATGCTGGTGCCGCCACGCAGGTCGAGGCCGAGGCGGGGGTCCTTGGCGACGGCGAAGTAGCCGGTCAGGCCGAGGATGAGCAGGGCGAGCAGGGCTCGCAGCACAGGGGGACGGGTCATGCGGGTCTCCAGGAAGGGGGGTCGTGCCGGGCAGGGACGCTCAGGTGCCTGCCGGAGCGGGCGGCCCGCGACCGCTCGCCCCTCCCCCTGCTCCCAGGACGTACGACGGCGTCGGTGGGCGCACCACCGGCTGCGCGACCAGGTGCGGCGCGACGGTCAGCCAGGCGCCGGGGCCGCTCGCGGTCTCGCCGCCACCGGTCGGGGCCTGCACGGCCAGCGCGGTGCGCAGCGTGGTCGTCGGTGCGACGGGCCTGGACTCGGCGGCCGGGCGCGAAGCGGGGCGGGCGGCCGACGGCGCGGCGGTCGCCGTCGAGCTGGCTGCGGCCGCGGCGAGGCGCGGCGCGATCTCCAGACCGCCGTGGCCGAGGAGCACGAAGGCAGCGAGGACGACCAGCAGCCGTTGGAGGGCCGCGGTCACGGGAGCGGTCACGAGCTGGCTGCCACAAGCGGCTCCAGCACGCACTCCGGGTGGTCGCGCATGACCCGCTGCAGCCGCCACTGCCCGGCGAACAGGGCCAGCAGCGCGCCGTCGCTGCTGCGCTCGAGCACCTCGACGCCGCTCTCGCGGTCGAGCACCTTGGCCCAGTCGCGGTCGGTCAGCCGGGCCATGGAGTACTCGAGCCGGTCGAGCCGGACCGGCGCGGAGAACTCCCCCGCCATCCGGTGCTCGGCCACCTCGAACTGCATCGGCCCGACGGCGGCGAGGACCGGTGCCTGGTCACCGCGCAGGTCGCTGCGCAGCACCTGGACGGTGCCCTCCTGCTCGAGCTGCTCGATGCCGCGGCGGAACTGCTTGTAGCGGCCGGAGTCGACGGCACGCGCCACCGCGAAGTGCTCGGGCGCGAAGCTCGGGATCGGCGGGAAGGTGACCGGGTCCTCGACGTAGAGGCTGTCGCCGACGCGCAGCGCCGAGGCGTTGACCAGACCCACGACGTCGCCCGGGTAGGCCAGGTCGACGGTCTCGCGCTCGCGCCCGAAGACCTGCTGGGCGTACTTGGTGGCGAAGGGCTTGCCGGTCGAGGAGTGGGTCACGACGGTGCCGCGCTCGAACACGCCGGAGCAGACGCGGACGTAGGCCAGCCGGTCACGGTGCGCACTGTCCATGCCGGCCTGGATCTTGAACACGAACGCGCTGAACGGCCGGTCCAGAGCCCGCGGCTCGCCCTCCACGTCCGGGCGCGGACCCGGCGCAGGGGCCAGCGACAGCAGGGTGTCCAGCAGCTGGCGCACGCCGAAGTTCAGCACCGCGGACCCGAACAGCACCGGGGTCGTGACGCCGGCCAGGAAGGTCGACTGCTCGTGCACCTGCCCCATCGCCTCGAGCAGCTCGCTCTCCTCGACGGCGGTGCTCCAGGCGTCGCCCTCGGACGTGAGCGCCGCCGCCGCGGGCAGCCGCTCCTCGGGCGCGATGGTCGCGCCGCCGGCGGTGCGGGTGAAGCGGATGAAGTCGCCGCTGGCCCGGTCGAGCACCCCGCGGAAGTCGCCGGCGATGCCGACCGGCCAGGTCAGCGGCGTCGGCTCGAGGCCGGTGCGCTCGCGGATCTCGTCCATGAGCTGGAGCGCCTCGAGGCCCGGGCGGTCCCACTTGTTGACGACGGTGAGCACCGGGATGCCGCGGTGCTTGCACACGTCGAACAGCTTCATCGTCTGCGGCTCGAGCCCCTTGGCCGCGTCGAGCAGCATCACCGCGCAGTCGACCGCGGCCAGCACCCGGTAGGTGTCCTCGGAGAAGTCGGCGTGACCAGGGGTGTCCAGCAGGTTGATGACGCTGTCGCCGTACGAGAACTGGAGCGCGGCGCTGGAGATCGAGATGCCGCGGGCCTTCTCCATGTCCATCCAGTCGGACACGGTGCTCTTGCGGCCGGCCTTGCCGTGGATGGCGCCGGCCTCCTGGATGACCCGCGCGTGCAGCGCCAGCGCCTCCGTGAGCGTGGACTTGCCGGCGTCCGGGTGGCTGATGACCGCGAACGTGCGGCGGCGGGCGGCTTCGTGCACCGCCGGGGAGGACGCGTCCACGGGCCGGTCCGCGACGGTCATGGGGCCGAGTCTACGGCGGCGTAGTCCGGGTGGAGATCACCAGGAACCGGTTCTCTCGGCCCCCGGCGGGCAGGACAGGGGCACGCCGCGACCCCGCGACGTCGGACCCGAAGGAGCGCTCATGTACATCGGTGGAGGCGTCGTCGCCCTGATCGTCATCGTCCTGCTGCTCATCCTGATCTTCTAGGAGCGGGTGTCGACCTCGCCGTCCGGCTTGCCCGGCGCGGCGAGCACCCGGTCCGCGGCCGTAGGGTCCGGCCATGACCGAGTACGCCTACGACGGCTACGACAAGCACCTGGGGCTGGAGATCCTGTCCGCGACCGAGGACGAGGTCGTCGGTCGGCTCGCCGTCACCCCCCAGCTGCTGCAGCCCTACGGCCTGCTGCACGGCGGAGTGCTCTGCTCGATCGTGGAGACGCTCGGCAGCGTCGCGGGGGCGGTCTGGTTCGGCGAGCGCGGCAAGGTCGTGGGCACCAGCAACCACACCGACTTCCTGCGCGGGGTGCGCGAGGGCGTGCTCACCGGGACTGCCACCCCGATCCATCGCGGCCGCACGCAGCAGCTCTGGACGGTCGACGTCCGCGACGAGCAGGGCCGACGGGTGGCCAAGGGCGACCTGCGGCTGGCCAACCTCGTCCAGGAGTGACCTGGGCGGCCGGGGGTAGGTGCATCAGGACGTGACGAGGACTTGATGAACGACCTGGGAAGCCGCGGGAGCGCGCACCCTGCCGCCGAGCTCCACCTCGAGCCCCTGGCCGAGAGCGTCCGGCGGGCCCGCCGGTTCCTGCGCGAGCAGCTGTCTGCCGCCGGCCACCAGGACTGGTCGGACCCCGCCGAGCTGGCGCTGTCCGAGATCGTCACCAACGGCGTGCTGCACGCCCACACCGAGCTGGTCGTCAGCGTCCGCGTTCTCCCGGACGCCGTGCACGTCGAGGTGCGCGACGCCAACCCCACGCTGCCGGTGCAGCGCCGCGGTCACGGCGCCGACGCGACGACCGGACGCGGGCTCGAGCTCGTCGCCGCCCTGACCCGCGGCTGCGGCGTCCGCCCCGAGGCCGGCGGCAAGGTCGTGTGGTTCGAGGTCGGTGACGCCGCCGACGAGGCCGGCCCCTCGGAGGAGCAGCTGCTGGCCGCCTGGGACATCGACGGCGCCTGGGAGGTCGACGGCGGGCACCGCCCCGCAGCGGTCGATGTGCACGACGTGGTGCTGAAGGGCCTGCCCACCATGCTGTGGCTCGCTGCCCGCGAGCACCACGAGGCGCTGCTGCGGGAGCTGGTCCTCTACGTCGCCGAGCACCCCGACGCGCTGCCGGTCGCGCCGGACCTGCGCGCGGCCGACGAGGCGCGCCAGCTCATCTGGACCCGACTGGTCGAGGAGATCGACCGCGCACGCCAGGCCGGTGCGGCGAGCCGGCCGCTGCCCGCCGGCCACCCCAGTCCGCTGCCCGACGTGCCCGTCGCGGTGGACCTGCAGCTGGAGGTCCCGGTCCGCACCGCGCCGATGTTCGGTGCGCTGCAGGACGCGCTGGACGTGTGCGAGCGGCTCGCCGAGGCCGACCTGCTGCTGGTGCGGCCCGGCCTCCCCGAGATCGTCGCGGTGCGCGATTGGGCCTGCGAACAGGTCGTCGCGCAGCTCGCCGGGGTGCCTGCCTCGCCGTGGGGCGGCGCCGACCAGTCGGAGTTCGTCGAGCAGGTCCACGACCGCGACACGCCGGACGCCCCCCGCTGGGACGCGGACTCGGTCACGCAGTCCGAGCGCGGCGTGGTCGCCGCCGACGACGCCAACCGCATCATCGCGATCAGCGCGTCGCTGGCCCGCACCGTCGGCCGGGAACGGGCCGATCTGATCGGCCGGCGCGTGGTCGCCCTGATCCCGCCGGCGCTGCGCGAGGCCCACGTCGCGGGCTTCAGCCGGCACCTCACGACCGGCCAGGCGCACGTGCTCGACGTGCCGCTGACGCTCCCCGTCCTGCACCGCGACGGACGCGAGATCGACTGCTCGTTCCTCGTGCAGCGCGCGCCGTCCCACGGCGGCCGGCCGGTCTACCTCGCCTGGATCGAGCCGCTCGAGGCCTGAGCGAGGCTGCGCCGGCCCAGGGCGACCACGACGGCGGCGACCACCGCCGCCGCCCACGCCGCGACGAACGCGGTACGCGCACCCGCTCCGTCCGCCAGCGCCCCGGCGAGCGCGAAGCCGCCCGCGACGCCGAGCCCCAGGCCGGAGGTCAGCCAGCTGAAGCCCTCCGTCCTGGCCGCCGGCGGGACCAGGTCGTCGATGAGCGCGAAGGCCGCGATGAGGGTCGGGCTGATGGCGACGCCGGCCAGCAGGGCGGCCGGTGCCATCAGCGCGATGCTTGGGGCGAGCAGCAGCGGCACGAGCCCGACCGCCAGGCCCGCCAGCGCCAGGACGTAGCGCCGCGGCAGGGGCGACACCCAGTGGAAGGCGCCGTACGCCAGCCCGGCCAGCCCGCTGCCCCCGGCGACGAGGGCGAGCAGCAGCCCGGCGCCCGCGGTGCTGCCGCGCTCCTCGGCGAAGGCCACCATCGCCACCTCGACGGTGCCGAACAGGACCCCGACGAAGACCATCGAGCTGACCAGCAGCGGCATCCCCCGCGCGCGCAGCGCCGACCGGCCGACGTGGCCGACGGCGGCCAGGACGGGCGGCTCGGTGTCCCGCTGCGCGACCAGCCAGGCCGTCCCGACGGTGCCGAGCGGCAGCGCGAGGCCGAGCCCGAGCGCAGGGTCCACCAGTGCTCCCGTGACGACCAGCAGCGGACCGAGCACGAAGACGACCTCGTCCACGACGGCCTCCCACGCGTAGGCCCGCGGCACCTCCGGCGCGCGGTCGAGGGCGCCGAGCCGGGCGTTCCAGCGGGCCCGCACGCACGCGCCGAGCTGCGCCGGCGCGAGGCCCGTGACCGTCGCCGCCAGCACGAGCGACCAGGCGGGGGCGTCGCTGCCGGCCAGCAGCAGCAGGGTGACCAGGCCTACTGCGCTGACCAGCAGCGCCGGCGGCAGGACCCGCCGCTGGCCGAGCCGGTCGACCAGCCGGGACCCGAGCGGGCCGAGGACGGCGACGCCCAGGGCGGAGGCCGCGCTCACGACGCCGGCCAGCGCGTAGGAACCCCGGCGGTCCTCGACCAGCAGCACCGAGCCGAGGCCCAGCATCGAGATGGGCATGCGTCCGAGCAGGGCCGCGGCGGTGAAGGCCCGGGCCCCCGGCGTGCGCAGCAGGACGCCGTACCCGCGCGCCACCACCGCGTCCGACGTGCTCACCAGCACCATCCTGCCCCGACGCGAAGTCGTGATCAGGACATAGCGCCGAATGGCCCCGGGCGGCTTCCTCCGCCGCTAGCGTCCGTCAGGACCCACCACCGAGACCTCCAGGAGACACCCTTGCGTCGATCTGCGAACGGACGTCTTCGCCTCGCGGCCGCGCTCACCGTGGCCAGCCTGGCTCTACTCGCCTGCGGTTCGAACGACCCCGGGCCTGACCCCGACGTTGCGGGCCCCGCCCCCTCGGCTGCTGCCGAGTCCGACGCCAAGGTCGGCCTGGCCTACGACGTCGGCGGCCGCGGCGACAAGTCCTTTAACGACTCCGCCGTCGCCGGGCTGGACAAGGCCAAGGCCGAGTTCGGCTTCGAGAGCGAGGAGCTCTCCCCCAACGCCTCCGGCAGCGACCGCGGCGACAACCTGCGCCAGCTCGCCGAGGACGGCTTCAACCCCGTCATCGCCGTCGGCTTCGCCTACGCCGAGTCGCTGATGGCCGTCGCCACCGACTTCCCGGACACGACGTTCCTCATCGTCGACGACTCCTCGGTGAAGGCCGCGAACGTCAAGGCCCTGCTGTTCGCCGAGGAGCAGGGCTCGTTCCTGGTCGGCGCCGCAGCCGCCCTCAAGAGCAAGAAGGGCAACGTCGGCTACATCGGCGGTGTCGAGGTGCCGCTGCTGAAGAAGTTCGAGGCGGGCTTCGTCGCGGGCGCCAAGGCCGTCAAGCCCGACATCAAGACCCAGGTCAAGTACCTGTCCCAGCCGCCGGACTTCTCCGGCTTCGGTTCGCCCGACAAGGGCAAGGAGACGGCCAACGGCATGTACGACGCCGGCGCGGACGTCATCTACGCGGCCGCAGGCGGTTCCGGCATCGGCGTCTTCCAGGCCGCGCTGGCCAAGAAGGCGCTGGCCATCGGCGTCGACTCCGACCAGTACGAGTCGGTCGGCGACCCGACCCTGCAGCCGGTGATCCTCACCTCGATGCTCAAGCGCGTCGACGTGGCCGTCTACGAGTCGCTCAAGAAGTTCCTCGCCGACGAGCAGATCCCGGCCGAGACCGTCTTCGACCTGTCGACCGACGGTGTCGGCTACTCCACCTCCGGCGGGGCCGTCGACGACATCTCAGCGCAGCTCGAGGAGCTGAAGGCCAAGATCATTTCCGGCGAGATCAAGGTCCCGACCGCCCCGTAATCCCGCCTCCCGGCCCCCCTCTCGGAAGGCCCGTGCATGAGTGACGACGCGCCTGTCGTCCGGCTCGAGGGCATCACCAAGCGCTTCCCCGGCGTCGTCGCCAACCGCGACGTCGCCCTGGCCGTGCGCCGCGGCGAGGTGCACGCCGTCGTCGGGGAGAACGGCGCCGGCAAGTCGACGCTGATGAAGATCCTGTACGGGATGCAGCGCCCGGACGAGGGCACCATCTCGGTGGACGGCAAGGCGGTGCGCTTCGCCAACCCGGGCGACGCGATCGCCGCCGGGATCGGCATGGTCCACCAGCACTTCATGCTGGCCGACAACCTGACCGTCCTCGAGAACGTCGTCCTCGGCGCGGAGCCGACCCGCCGGGGCCGGCTCGACGTCGGTGCGGCCCGGACGAGGATCCGCGACCTGTCCAGCCGGTACGGCCTCGGCGTCGACCCGGACGCGCTGGTCGAGGACCTCGGCGTCGGTGACCGCCAGCGGGTCGAGATCCTCAAGGTCCTGTTCCGCGGCGCCCGGGTGCTGATCCTGGACGAGCCGACCGCGGTGCTGGTGCCTCAGGAGGTCGACGAGCTCTTCGCCTCCCTGGAGGGCCTGCGCGCCGAGGGCGTCTCGGTCATCTTCATCAGCCACAAGCTGGACGAGGTGCTGCGGGTCGCGGACAGCGTCACCGTGCTGCGCCAGGGCACGACCGTCACGACCGTCGAGGCGGCCTCGGTCACCGCGCGCCAGCTGGCCGAGCTCATGGTCGGCAGCGCGCTGCCGACGCCGGAGACCCGCGAGTCGACCGTGACCGACGTGGTCGAGCTCGACGTCCAGGGCCTGACGGTGCGCAACCCCGCCGGCCGGGCCGTCGTCGAGGACGTCACCCTGCAGGTCCGCCGCGGCGAGGTCGTCGGCGTCGCCGGCGTCGAGGGCAACGGGCAGGTCGAGCTGGTCGAGGCGCTGCTCGGGCTGCGGGCCAGCACCGGCGTCGTCCGCCTCGGCGGCCGCGACCTGACCGGGCTGTCCACCCGCGAGCGGCGCGAGAGCGGCATCGGCTACGTGCCGGAGGACCGCCAACGCCAGGGCCTGCTGCTGTCGGCGTCGCTGTGGGAGAACCGCGTCCTCGGTCACCAGCGGCGGAGGCCGAGCAGCCGCGGGTTCTGGATCGACCGCCGCGCCGCCCGCGCGGACACCGAGCGGATCGTGCGGGAGTACGGCGTGAAGACGCCCGGCGTCGACGTCCCGGCCTTCGCGCTGTCCGGGGGCAACCAGCAGAAGCTGGTCATCGGCCGCGAGATGAGCGACTCCCCGTCGCTGCTCGTCGCGTCCCACCCGACCCGCGGCGTTGACGTCGGGGCGCAGGCCGCGGTGTGGGACCACATCCGCGCCGCCCGCCGCGACGGGCTCGCGGTGCTGCTCGTCTCGGCCGACCTCGAGGAGCTGATCGGACTGTCCGACACCCTGGTCGTCCTGCTCCGCGGCCGGCTGGTCGCGACCCTCGACCCGGCGACGACCACGCCGGAGTCGCTCGGCAGCGCCATGACGGGCGCGGCCGCATGAGCCTGCTCGCCGAGGAGCGCAGCCAGCCGGTGCCGCCGCCGACCCCTGCGCCGTCTCGCTTCGACGCGCGTCGGCTGCTGCTCGCCGTCGCCGCGCCCCTGCTCGCGGCGCTCGTCGCGCTGCTGGTCTCGTCCGTCGCGCTGCTCGCCAGCGGCAGCAACCCGCTGACCGTCTACGCCCGGATGCTGTCCGAGGGGACGACTCTGCGGTCGCTGCTCATCACCGTCAACAACGCGGTCCCGCTCTACCTCTCCGCGCTGGCGGTCGCCCTCGGCTTCCGCATGGGGCTGTTCAACATCGGTGTCCAGGGCCAGTACCAGCTCGCCGCCCTGCTCGCGGCCGCTGCCGGTGCAGCGGTCACCCTGCCCCGTCCGCTGCACATCGCCTTCGTGGTCGTCGTCGCGATGGCCGTCGGCGCGCTGTGGGCGGGCGCCGCCGCCGTGCTCAAGACCGCGCGGGGCGTCAGCGAGGTCATCTCCACGATCATGCTCAACGTCATCGCCGGCGGCATCGCGGCCTACCTGCTGACGACCTACCTGCAGGAGCGGGTGGAGGGCAGCAACAACAGCCGCACCCCCCTGCTCCCGGAGAGCGCGCGCCTCCCCGACCTCGACGGGCTGCTGATCGCGGCCGGCATCTCGCCGCCGCAGGGGACGCGGCTCGGCGGCTTCCTCATCGTCGCGATCGCGGTGGGTGTCCTCTACGGGCTCGTCGTCAGCCGCAGCCGATTCGGCTTCGAGCTGCGGGCCACCGGTCTCAACCCGGCCGCTGCCGTCGCGAGCGGGGTCGACGCCAAGCGGATGACGATCGTGACGATGTTGCTGTCCGGCGCGATCGCCGGGCTGGTCGGCCTGCCGCAGTTGCTCGGCCAGAGCTACTCCTACGGGCTGGACTTCCAGACCGGGCTGGGCTTCACCGGGATCGGCGTCGCCCTGCTCGGTCGCGGCTCGCCGATCGGGATCGGCTTCGCCGCGCTGCTGTTCGCGTTCCTCGAGCGCTCGTCCGCGACGCTCCAGCGCATCGACGTCCCCACGGAGATCTACGTGATCATGCAGGGCTCGATCGTGCTCTCGGTCGTCGTGGCGTACGAAGCGGTCCGTCGCGCGGGCGTCGCGCAGGCGGAGCGGTCCGTCCGCCGCGCGGTGGAAGCATGAGGACCGCGGTGGAGTCGCCGGTCTCCAACGCGGACCGCAAGCGCGTCGGCGTCCGGCCGCGCACCCTCGTCCTCGGCCTGGCCGGCCTGCTCGTGCTGCTGTCCGTGGTGCGCGTCGTCAGCGGTGCCGAGGACGTCACGAGCAGCGGGACCTTCGGCGCGGCGCTGCGCCTGGCCGTCCCGATCGGGCTGGCCGGCCTCGGCGGCCTGTGGGCCGAGCGGGCCGGCATCGTCAACATCGGCCTCGAGGGGATGCTCATCCTCGGGACGTGGTTCGGTGCCTGGGCGGGCTTCTTCTACGGCCCCTGGGTCGGCGTCTTCGCGGCCGTCGTCGCCGGCGCGCTGGGCGGGCTGCTGCACGCCGTCGCCACCGTCAGCTTCGGCGTCGACCACGTCGTGTCCGGCGTCGCCATCAACCTGCTCGGGGCGGGCATCGCGCGCTACCTGTCCTCGATCGCGTACGGCGGTGACGACGCCCCGGCCGGCTCGGGCCAGACCCAGTCGCCGACGGTGCAGGGGATCCCCGACGTCAGCCTGCCGGTGCTCTCGAGCGGGCCGGACCTGCTCGCCGACCTGGAGGGCCAGGGCTGGTTCCTGCTCTCGGACGCCGCCGGCATCCTGCGCGGGCTGACCGCGGACGTCTCGCTGATCACGCTGCTGGCGGTGCTGCTCGTCCCGCTGTCGTTCTTCGTCCTGTGGCGCACGGCCTTCGGGCTGCGCCTGCGCTCGGTCGGCGAGAACCCCGTGGCGGCCGACTCGCTAGGCGTCGCGGTCTACCGGATGAAGTACGCCGCCGTCGTCATCTCCGGCGCGCTGGCCGGCCTCGGCGGCGCCTCGCTCGTCATCGGCTCCATCTACCGCGAGGGGCAGACGGCGGGCCGGGGCTTCATCGGCCTGGCCGCGGTCATCTTCGGCAACTGGCGACCCGGCGGGTTGGCGGCCGGCGCCGGGCTGTTCGGCTACGCCGACGCGGTCCAGCTGCGGGCCGGCTCCGCGGTCCGCGCGCTGCTGCTGCTCGTGGCGCTGATCCTCGTCGTCGTCGCCGTGCGCCAGGCGCTGTCCCGCAAGATCCCCCTGACGCTCGCGACGCTGCTCATCGCCGGGGCGTTCTTCCTCTGGTACGCCACCGTCGACGAGGTCCCCTCCCAGCTGGTCGGCTTCACCCCGCACCTGGTCACGCTGCTGGTGCTGGCGGTGGCGTCGCAACGACTCAGACCTCCTGCCGCGGACGGCATCCCGTACCGCCGAGGCGACCAGTCGTGACGGAGGTCGACTGGGCGGACCTGCGCGCCAAGGCGGTCGAGGCGGCCGCGCGCGCCTACGCGCCGTACTCCCGCCTGCACGTCGGAGCGGCCGCGATCGTCGACGACGGCCGGCTGCTGCAGGCCTGCAACGTCGAGAACGCCTCCTACGGACTGGGACTGTGCGCCGAGTGCGGGCTGGTGTCGCTGCTGCACGCCACCGGCGGCGGGCGGCTGGTCGCCATGGCCTGCCGATCGGGCTCGGGCGAGCTGCTCATGCCGTGCGGGCGCTGCCGGCAGCTGCTGTGGGAGCAGGGCGGGCCGGAGCTGCTGATCGACTCGCCGCGCGGGCCGGTGCCCATGAGCGAGGTGCTGCCGGACGCGTTCGGCGCGCGTGACCTGCCGTCCGGCTCCGCCGGCCAGACATGACAGCGGCCGTTGACGTGATCCGCACCAAGCGCGACGGCGGCGAGCTCTCCCCGGACGAGATCGCCTGGCTGATGCGGGCGTACGTCGGTGGCGAGCTCGCGAGCGAGCAGATGAGCGCACTGCTCATGGCGGTGTTCTTCCGCGGCATGAGCAGTGCGGAGCTGTCCGCCTGGACCGGCGCGATGGTCGCGAGCGGCGAGCGGATGGACCTGTCCGGCACGGGTCGGCCGGTCGTCGACAAGCACTCCAGCGGCGGGGTCGGCGACAAGGTCAGCCTGGTGGTGGTACCCCTGGTCGCCGCGCTGGGCGTCGCGGTGCCGAAGCTGAGCGGCCGCGGGCTCGGCCACACCGGCGGCACCCTGGACAAGCTGGAGTCGATCCCCGGCTGGTCCAGTTCCCTCACCAGGGAGCAGTTCCTGGTCCAGCTGCGCGAGGTCGGCGCCGTCATCGCCTCGGCCGGGGCGGACCTCGCCCCCGCCGACAAGCTGCTCTACGCCCTGCGCGACGTCACGGCCACCATCGAGTCGATCCCGCTCATCGCCAGCAGCATCATGAGCAAGAAGATCGCCGGTGGCGCCGACGCGGTGCTGCTCGACGTGAAGGTCGG
>JBKJQQ010000265.1:0-3075 GCA_046593875.1 Mycobacteriales bacterium
AGCGAGGCGCTGTTCGACCGTGCGCAGCAGGTGATCCCGGGCGGCGTCAACAGCCCGGTGCGCGCCTTCCAGGCGGTCGGCGGCACGCCGCGCTTCATGGCCAGCGGCGCCGGCCCCTACCTCACCGACGTGGACGGTCGGGAGTACGTCGACCTGGTCTGCAGCTGGGGTCCGATGATCCTCGGCCACGCGCACCCGGCGGTCGTCGAGGCGCTGCAGACCGCGGCGACCAAGGGGACCAGCTTCGGCACCCCGAGCGCCGGCGAGGTCGAGCTGGCCGAGCTGATCGTCGACCGGGTCGCCCCCGTCGAGCAGGTGCGGCTGGTCAACTCCGGTACCGAGGCGACCATGTCGGCGATCCGGCTGGCCCGCGGCTTCACCGGCCGCAGCAAGGTCGTGAAGTTCGCCGGCTGCTACCACGGCCACGTCGACGCGCTGCTCGCCAGCGCCGGCTCCGGCATCGTCACCCTCGGCCTGCCCGACACCCCGGGCGTCACCGGGGCGACGACGGCCGACACGATCGTGCTGCCGTACAACGACCTCGATGCGGCGAAGGCGGCCTTCGAGCGCAACGGCGACGAGATCGCGGTCGTCATCACCGAGGCCGCCGCCGCCAACATGGGCGTCGTCCCGCCGCTGCCCGGCTTCAACGCCGGCCTCAAGGCGCTCTGCGAGCAGTACGGGGCGCTGCTCGTGCTCGACGAGGTGATGACCGGCTTCCGGGTGTCGAAGGCCGGGCACTACGGCCTCGAGGGCGTCGCCCCGGACCTGTTCACCTTCGGCAAGGTCATGGGCGGCGGCCTGCCCGCGGCGGCCTTCGGGGGCCGAGCGGACGTCATGGCCCGCCTGGCACCGAAGGGCCCCGTCTACCAGGCGGGCACCCTGTCCGGGAACCCGCTCGCCGTCGCGGCCGGGCGGGCGACCCTCGAGCAGTGCACCGACGAGGTCTACGCGCACGTCGACGCGACGGCCGAGGCCGTCGGGCGGCTGACCTCGGAGGCGCTCACCAGTGCCGGTGTCCCGCACCGCCTCAACCGCGCAGGCAGCCTGTTCAGCGTCTTCTTCTGCGACCACGCCGTCGTGGACTACACGACCGCCTCGCAGCAGAACGTCCTGCGCTACAAGGCCTTCTTCCACGAGATGCTGTCCCGCGGCGTCTACCTCCCGCCGAGCGCGTACGAGTCGTGGTTCGTCAGCGCCGCCCACGACGACGCCGCGCTCGAGCGGGTCGCCGATGCGCTGCCCCACGCCGCGAAGGCTGCGGCAGCCGTACGCGCCCCCGAGCTCATCGCCCCGCCGACCGCGAAGGACGCGACATGACCAGGACGACCGTCCACCTGCTGCGCCACGGCGAGGTGCACAACCCGGCCGGCGTCCTCTACGGCCGGCTGCCCGGATTCCGGCTGTCCGAGGACGGGCTGAAGATGGCGCACGACGCCGCGGAGGCGCTGACCGGACGCGACATCGCCGCGGTGGTCGCCTCGCCGCTGCAGCGCGCGCAGGAGACGGCCGCCCCGACGGCCGAGCTGTTCGGGCTGCCGATCCACACCGACGACCGCCTCATCGAGAGCGGCAACTACTTCGAGGGCATGACGGTCGGCGTGGGTGACGGCGCCTTCAAGGACCCGAAGCACTGGCCGCAGCTGCGCAACCCCTTCACGCCGAGCTGGGGGGAGCCCTACGTCGTCATCGCGCAGCGGATGCTCGCCGCCGCCGAGGCGGCCCGCGATCTGGCGCTCGGCCACGAGGCGGTGTGCGTCAGCCACCAGCTGCCGATCTGGACGGCCCGGCGCTACGTCGAGGGCCGGAAGCTGTGGCACCGCCCGGACCGCCGGCAGTGCGGGCTGGCGTCTCTGACGAGCATCACGTGGATGGGCGACCGCATCGTCACCGTCACCTACAGCGAGCCGGCCGGCGCGGCTGCCCGCCGCCCCGGCGCCGGCGCCTGAGCCTCGCGCTGATCTTCTTCTCGTACCTCGCCGTACCGCGTGTCGCGCTGCACGAGGGGAGGATCAGCGCGCGGTAGGCGGCGCGCGCGCGCGTCCGCGACAATGGAGGCGTGACCCTGCGCCCGGCCCTGCTCGCGTCCGCGCTCGCAGCGCTGCTCGTGCTGACCGGCTGCAGCGGCGGGTCCGCGACCACGCAGGGCCCCACCTCGCCGCAGCTCAAGGTCGTCGACGCCGGCGAGAACGGCCTCATCACCCCGGGCGACCGCCCGCCCGCACCCGCTCTGTCCGGCACCACGCTGGACGGGAAGCGGCTCGACCTCGCGGACTACCGCGGCAAGGTCGTCGTCCTGAACTTCTGGGCGTCCTGGTGCGCGCCGTGCCGGGCCGAGGCGCCGAACCTCATCGACGTCGCGCAAGCGACCAAGGCCTCCGGCGTGGAGTTCGTCGGCGTCAACGTCAAGAACGCCCGCGACGAGGCGCTGGCCTTCGAGCGCAAGCAGGGCGTGCCCTACCCGTCCCTGCACGACCAGCCGGGCGTGCTGCTCACCCGCTTCCGCAAGATCGTCCCGCAGACCCCGCCGACCACGCTGGTGCTCGACCGCGAGGGGCGCATCGCCGGCGTCTTCATCGGCGGGGTCACCACCCGCGAGCTGCTCGTCCCCGTCCAGGCCGTCGCCGCGGAGCCCGTGTGAGCCTGGTGGACACGTTCGTCGCTGCGGTGACCGACGGGTCGCTGCTGGTGGCCGCCCCCGTGGCGGCCGCCGCGGGTCTGGTGTCGTTCCTGTCCCCGTGCGTGCTGCCGCTGGTGCCCGGCTACCTCAGCTTCGTGACCGGGCTGTCCGGTGAGGAGCTGGGGGAGACCGCCCGCACGCCCGCGGTGACGGCAGCCTCCGGGCAGGGCGACCTGCTGGTCGAGACCGCGCCCCCACCCGTACGAGTCCGGCGCGGGCGGGTGCTGCTTGGCGCGAGCCTGTTCGTGCTGGGGTTCAGCGCGGTCTTCGTCACCAGCGGCGCGCTGTTCGGAGGCCTGGGCTCGCTGCTGCTGGAGAACCAGGTCGTCGTCGACCGGGTCCTGGGCACGATGACCGTGGTGATGGGCCTGGCCTTCCTCGGGCTGATCCCGGGG
>JBKJQQ010000102.1:0-4246 GCA_046593875.1 Mycobacteriales bacterium
TCGGCCTCAGCCGCCGCGATCCGACCAGCTCGCAAGCAGATCCCGTCAGCCAGATCAGCGTCAGTCAATGCCGAAAGAGTCTCCATAGCAGGAACTTAGGCGTCACCACCGACAGAAAAGGTGCGCACTGGCACCCTTCCCCAGCCTCTCGCGGCCGTGCCCCTCTCGTCCGCGCGGCCCGGAAAGGCCCACCCTGCCGCAGAGCCGCCAGTAGCGCACGGCTAACGGCACTTTCCGGGGGCACCGGACGGACCCCTAGCGGCTTGGCCGCTTCCGTATGGCGGGGACGAGGGCGACGACTGTCGTGAGCACGCCTGAGATCAGGAGGACCGTGCCGGTCGGGGCATGTTGGGCGTCGAGTGCGCTGACCACGCCGACGGTGCTCGTGTTGAAGGCAAGGTGGACGGCCGCCAGACCTGCTCCGACCCCGAGGACCCGGACTTGGAGCGGCACCGACGCACCGCGCTGGATGGTCACCGGTGCGGGCGAGGGCGGCAGAAGAGCGCAGCCGTGTTCGGCGCACGCTGCGCGGTGGACGTGGTCGAGGGCGTCAAGACCGTCGCTCATGCATGAAATGTCCCACAGGACCGAGGCAGGTGACCTACTCCGCCTCACCCAGCCCGCTCCGTCTTCGGCAGCCTGTCACGCCGAAGCGTGGGGCTGCTCCGTCAGCCGGTGGGCAGCGAGACCAGGAGCTGGGCGACTGCCTTGGGCCGGTCGGTGCCGCGAAACTCGGTGACCGCCGTGGCTGGACCACGGAAGGGCAGGTCGAAGCTGTCGAAGTACTCGTGCCGGATCACCGTGTCCTGCCGGTCAAGGCTGAGGTTCGCGCCCAAGCCCGGGCCGCCGCCCTGCGGGCAGGAACTGCCGCGCGGGACGACGCAGTCCTGGATCTCCCTCGTCTGAGGCCCAGGGCCTACGCCGAGCGTCCACTTCGAGAACGTGTAGACGACCGCCTCGCCGAGCGTGAACTCACTCCGCAGGGTCGCCTCGCGCAGGGGCATGTCGCTCTGCGCCGGCTGCGCCACCTCGACCCGTGTCAGCACCCGGCTCGAACGGTTGACCTTGAGCAGACGCGCGGGCTGTCGCGGCGTCGAGACGCTGAACCGGGCGGGCGCGTCGCTCACCACGTGGATGCGGTAGCGGCCAGCAGGGACCGTCACGAGCTCGTCCTCGCCGGAGCCGCCAAGTAGGACAGGCTTGGCCTGGAACCCTGGCAGGTCCGCGAACAGCAGGTTGAAGCCGGCCCCGCGCCTGTCCTTCACGACACGGTCGATGAGCACGACCTTCCGGGAGCCCTTGCCGGCGATGCGCCAGTTCTCGCCGTCCAGCCTCAAGCCCGCGGGCAGGTCAACCTCGACATAGCCCGAGGTCCGAGCCTCCACGGCCAGCACCGGCTCAGCACTGACAGCGGCCGGAGGCAACGCGACTCCTACCGCCACGACCAGTCCTGTCAGCACAGCGCGCACCCGCACAGAGATCACCTTCGCCAGACCGGACGGAACTCCTGCTCCAAGGCTCGCCGCCGCCGCAGAGGGTCCAAGCAGAACGGCACCTTCCGCTGGCGGTGAGCGGTCTACGGTTCAGCCGTGCTCTCCCAGATCAGCATGAGGCTCGCGTGGCTTGGCGTCGTCTTGGCTACGGCCACCGGATGCCAGTCGGAGCAGATCGACAGCGAGTTGGAGGGCGAGGCGGTGTTCGCGTGCGGCAGCGCGATCGAGAAGCGGCTCGACAGGGCTCTGCCGCCGGGATGGCGGTACGGCAAGGAAGAGCGGGACGGACAGGCTGTCATGAAGGCGTGGGCACCGGGCCGGGACACGGAGACGATGAAGCCCGACTACGTCTGCTTGGTAGTGCCAGACGAGAAGGCTCCCGGTGGCGTCCGAGTCGTGCGGGTTGATGAAGGCACCGAGTAACGGCACCTACCTTGCGCCCGATGGGAGGCTGCAGTCATGACGACCGCAACCGGCTCCTGGCGTCAGGTCCTGATCGGCTCCGGCAGACCGAGCAGCCTCTTGCAGGCGGTGGGCAAGGCCCTCTTGATGGCTGCGGTGCTGATCCCGGTGTGCTGGGCCTTCGCGGATGTGCAGGAGGCGTTGCGCTACAGCGCGATGTTCGTGGGGGTGCTGTTCGTCGTGGACGTGGTGCTACTGCTCTGGAACCGCTGGGTTCAGGACACCTAGGACATCGGTGACGGGCACCTACCCTCCTCGGTATGGGCCTCGCCAACCGTCTTCGTGATCTGGACAGTCGCGCGATGAAGAGCCTCCGCCAGCCGGGGGAACCAGCTGAGGACTTTCTGCGCCGGGTCGCCGTGCGCCGCTGGCCCTCTGGACGGCACCTGCCTGCGGAAGTGCAGCAGGCCCTGCGGGAGTACTTCGATCAGCAGGACGCTGGGTAGTGGCACCTACCGTCTTCACGGTGCTGGCGTAGCCCTCAAACGCTCCGCCGATCGCAGTGGGTGGCAGGGTGCCAGCCATGGACAGGGTGGACGTGGTGGCGCGCATTGACGCCATGCAGGACGTGTACGCCGTCATGTCCACGGGCCTCGTGCTGCTCCAGCAGCCGGACATCCGCGACCAGCTGCGCGCGGCTGAGTACCACCAGATCGGGCTCCCGATGCGCCGTATGACGCCATCGACCCGCATCTGGTTCGCGATGACCGGCGGCCTGCTGGTCGCGGCTACAGCCTGCGCAGGACCGCAAGGGAAGCCCTCTGCGGCGGGCGCTTCGCCGGACGGCGCACGGGCAGCTCGTTGCGCGGATGTCGTGAAGCCAGGCTCCCCGGTCACCGAGCGACTACTTGCTGAAGGATGCGCCGAACCTGACGGTTCTGTGACGACTTTCAACCCCTTCCTGTGCCGCTTGCAGGGCTACACAGCGATCAACTACCGCGATGAAGTCGTAGCGATAGAGCTTGACCTGGATCCCGAGCCGCCGCGGCCGAGCGCACCCCCGGACCGCGTCTACGGAAGCTGGGCGGAACCGATGACGGCGCCCGATGCCGATGCGACCGGATGCATCAACCCGGACTCGGTGCCCGACCCCGTGGGGCCGTCCTAACTCCTCTCAAGATGCAGAAGCGCGGTTTGCGCCCTGACGGCGGCTACAGCTCTGCTGACGCCGACCACCAGAAATGCCGGCCGCCGATCACCGGGAGCGGCACCTATGCGGGGGAGAAAGGGCCGGGGCGAATGTCGGCGTACTCCACGCGGGTGTCCTTGCCGTAGCGCTCGCGGAGGGGTCCAACAGCGTCCGCGGTCGGCGACCTGACGCCAATGCTGAGCGTGCCGGTGTCCTCATCTACGCCTAAGAGCGAGATGTCGATGCCCTGCTCGCGCCACCCGTCACGGTCGAGCGCTACCCGCGACAACAGCCTCCTTGCTGCATCGCGGTCGTAAGCCACGAGCGGACCCTAGTGGCGGCTGTGCGTCACCACCGGGAGCTACACCTACCCTCACCGTCCATGCGATGGGGCTGCCTGGTGTGGGTGTTCGTCGTCACGCTCGCAATGATCGTTGTTGTGACCTTGGCCGTGGCCGGAGACCGCATCTGCGGGACCAACGAGGAAGGCATCCAGGCCGAGTACCGGCCACCCTTCACCTGCGAAACCAACGAAGGGGCCGGGGTGGGCTAACGGCACCTACCTCTCGGTCGAGAAGAAGCAGTCGTACGGCTGCCCCACGTCGAAGGCGAACGTCAACGCCACGACGACGAGCGTGGTCAGCAGCAGGCCGAGCCACACAGAGGCGGCCGTACGCCATGCGACGACGGTCGGTGCGAGAGCAAGCAGCAGCGCGGTCAGGGGCAGCAGTAGCGCGGGCAGCGAGGCATCGCAGCGCGCGGCGCGGTCATAGCCGAGTACCAGCCACGCGAGAGCAGCCGCCGCCAGAGCCGTGACCACTACGAATGCGCGGCCTCGTCGGAGCGTCATGACCGGAGGCTAGGTCAGACGGCGAGAACGGCACTTCCCGGTGGTCGAGAACGCCGCCTATCCCTCACGGGTGACGTCGCCGGTGCTCGCGCTGATTTCCCATTCCACATCGGCGGGGGCCTCGACTGACATCGTGAGCGGTTCGCCCTTCGGGTCCACAGACATGACGATGTGCCCGTTGTCGCTGGGGCAGGGCTGTGCGTTCCTTCCATACTTCAGGACAGCGCCTTCTCCGAGAGTGCATCGGAAGTGCAGGGCGGAAGTCTCCTTGATGACGATGTCGCCCAACTGCTGGCTGCCGCTGCCCGCACG
>JBKJQQ010000228.1:0-6218 GCA_046593875.1 Mycobacteriales bacterium
CACGAGGACTTCCCGTACACGATGGTCGCGGGGCTCACCTTCGACTCGGGCAACTACGAGGCCGCCACCGAGAAGGCCGAGCAGATGTTCGACATGGTCGGCCTTCGGGCCGAGCAGCAGGAGCGCCGCGCCAGCAAGGACCCGGTGCAGCTCGGCATCGGCATCTCGACCTTCACCGAGATGTGCGGCCTTGCTCCGTCCCGCGTTCTCGGCTCTCTCTCCTACGGCGCAGGTGGCTGGGAGTCGGCCTCGATCCGGATGCTCCCGACCGGCAAGGTCGAGGTCGTCTCCGGCGCGACGCCGCACGGGCAGGGGCACCACACCGCGTGGAGCCAGATCGTGGCGGACTCGCTCGGTGTGCCCTTCGAGGACGTCGAGCTCATCGCCGGCGACACGCAGTCCAGCCCCAAGGGCATGGACACCTACGGGTCCCGCTCGCTGGTCGTCGGCGGCGTCGCGATCCACAAGGCGACGGGCAAGGTCATCGAGAAGGCCAAGCGCGTCGCCGCGCACCTCATGGAGGCCAGCGAGGGTGACGTCGAGTTCGCCAAGGGCACCTTCTCGGTGAAGGGCTCGCCCGAGGCGACGATGACGATCCAGCAGGTGGCGCTCGCGACCTTCGCCGCGCACAACCTGCCGGATGGCATGGAGCCGAGCCTGGACAGCGACTACGTCTACGACCCGGAGAACTTCAGCTACCCGCACGGCACCCACCTGTGCGCGGTCGAGATCGACACCGAGACCGGCTTCACGAAGATCCGCAAGTACGTCTGCGTGGACGACATCGGCAAGATCGTCAACCCGGTGATCGTCGAGGGTCAGATCCACGGCGGGCTTGCGCAAGGCATCGCGCAGGCGCTGTACGAGGAAGCGGTCTACGACGAGGAGGGCAACCTCACGACCGGCTCCCTGGTCGACTACCTCGTGCCGGCCGCGTCCGACCTGCCGCACTTCGACACCGGCCGCACCGAGACGCCCGCAACCTCGAACCCGCTGGGGGTCAAGGGAGTCGGTGAGGCCGGCACCATCGCGTCCACTCCGGCGGTCATCAACGCCGTCGTCGACGCGCTGCGCCCGTTCGGCATCGACGACATCCGCATGCCGGCCACCCCGGAGCGGGTGTGGCGGGCCCTGCAGGGCGCCAGTCCTGCCGAGGCGGCTGAACGAGACCCCTCCGGAACCGTCGCCTACGGCGGCGCCTCGACCCAGTCCACGTCCGGCGGTTCGACCGCGCACACCTCCGGGAGCTCCGAGTGATCCCCGCCCAGTTCGACTACGTCGCCCCGACCTCGCTCGCCGACGCGATCACGGCGCTCGGCGAGGCCGGTGAGGACGCCAAGATCCTCGCCGGCGGGCAGAGCCTGATCCCGGTCCTCCGCCTCCGGCTGTCCTTCCCGACCGTGCTGGTCGACCTCGGCAAGGTCGACCAGCTGCGCGGGGTCTCCGAGGACGGCGGCAGCATCGTCATCGGCGCGATGACGCGGCACAGCGACGTGATCGAGGACCCGCTCGTCAAGCAGTACGCCGGCCTGCTCGCCGAAGCCACCGCCACGGTCGCGGACCCGGCCGTGCGGCACCGCGGGACCTTCGGCGGCGCGCTGGCACATGCCGATCCCGCAGGCGATCTCGCGGCGGTGGCGCTCGCGCTCGACGCCGAGCTGGTCGCCGAGGGTCCGGGGGGACGGCGGGTCATCCCCGCCAGCGAGTTCTTCCTGGACTACCTCGAGACCGCGCTGTCCCCGGACGAGATCCTCGCCGCGGTGCGCATCCCGAAGCTCGAGGGCGAGTGGGGCTACCGCTACGAGAAGTTCAACCGGGTCGCGCAGGCCTGGGCGATCGTCGGCGTCGCCGCAGCTGTGCGCATGGAGGGCGGCGCCGTGGCCGAGGCCCGGATCGGTCTGACCAACATGGGGTCGACACCGGTGCGGCCCTCCGCGGTCGAGTCCGCCCTGGTCGGCGCCTCCGACCTGGCCGCGGTGACGGCGGCGTCGGCCTCCGCTGCCGACGGCACGAACCCGCCGTCGGACCTCGGCGGCAAGGCTGACTACCGGCAGCACCTGGCGCGGGTCCTCACCGGCCGTGCTGTCGCTGCCGCGGCCGGGCTGTCGCGCTGACCGGTTCCCGGCGGGGTCTGCTCCCGGAGGGGGTGCAGGACCCCGCCGGGCTGGCTCGTCTGCTGACCGACGCCGGCTACCTGCCGGACGAGGGCGTCGCCACCGCGGCCTTCCTGGCGCTGTCGCTGCCGCGCCCGCTGTTCCTGGAGGGCGAGGCGGGCGTCGGCAAGACCGCGCTCGCGCACGCGCTGGCGTCCGTCGTCGGCGCCGACCTGCTCAGACTGCAGTGCTATGAGGGCATCGACGCCTCACAAGCGCTGTACGACTGGGACTTCCCGCGTCAGCTGCTTCACCTGCGGGCCGCCGAGGCAGCAGGGGGGGCCGACGCCGACCGCCTCGAGGCGGAGGTCTACAGCCGCCGTTTCCTGCTGGCCCGGCCGCTGCTCGCCGCGCTCGAGACGACGCCGTCGGTGCTGCTCGTCGACGAGGTCGACCGCGCCGACGACGAGTTCGAGGCGTTCCTGCTCGAGGTGCTGTCGGACTACACGGTGACGGTCCCGGAGCTCGGCACCGTCCGGGCCGAGGTGCCGCCGATCGTGGTCGTCACCAGCAACCGCACCCGCGAGGTGCACGACGCCCTCAAGCGCCGCTGCCTCTACCACTGGGTCGAGCACCCGGACTTCGACCGCGAGGTCGCCATCGTGCGGGCGCGCGTCCCGGAGGCGTCGGCCGCCCTGACCGCCCAAGTCGCGCGGGCCGTCGCCGTCCTGCGCGGCGAGGACCTGCTCAAGCCGCCCGGGGTCGCGGAGACGATCGACTGGACCCAGGCGCTCGTCGCCCTCGGGGCGGAGCGGCTCGACGCCGGCACCGCGACGGCCACCCTCGGGGCGGTGCTGAAGTACCGGGAGGACCAGCTGCACGCCAAGCGGCTGGACGTCCAGCAGGCGCTGACCTCGGCGGTCTTCGGTGGGTGAGACGCATGGGTGAGCCCTACGACGCCGTCGACAGCCTGGTGGGCCTGGCTGCGACGCTGCGCGCTGCGGGCGTGGACGCCTCCGCCGACCGGGTCCACACGGCGGTGTCGGCGCTCGCGATGCTCGACCCCTCCCGGCGGGCCGACCTCTACTGGGCGGGCCGCCTCACGCTGTGCCAGAGCGCAGACCAGATCCCCATGTACGACGTCGCTTTCGAGGCGTACTTCGGCGACCGGCCGGCCGCAGCGGTGCGCCGGCAGCGGCTTCTGAAGAGCGCGCTGCGCCTGGTCGCCGAGCCCGGGGACGGCTCGGGCGAGGGCGACACAGACGTGCCGCACGAGTCGATGAGCGCGGCGGCGAGCAGTGTGGAGCAGCTGCGGCACCGCGACGTCACGACGCTCACGCCGCAGGAGAAGGAGCACCTGCGCCGGCTGCTCGCTGCCTTGCGACTGCCGGGGGAGCGGCGCGCCTCGCGTCGACTCCGCCCCGCACCGCGCGGCCGGGTCGACGGCGGACGGACCCTGCGTGCCTGGCTGGCCGCCGGCGGCGAGCCGGCCCGGCTGCGGCACCGGGCGCCGGTGCAGCGGACGCGCCGGGTCGTCCTGCTCGTGGACGTGAGCGGCTCGATGGAGGCTTACGCCGACGCGCTGCTGCGCTTCGCGCACGCCGCCTCCCGGCGCGACTCGGCGCCCACCGAGGTCTTCACGCTCGGGACCCGGCTGACGCGGGTCTCCCGCGAGCTGGCGCTGCGCGACCCGGACGCCGCCATGGTGGCCGTCGCCGAGGCCGTGCCCGACGCGGGCGGCGGGACCCGGCTCGGCGAGCTGCTCAAGCAGTTCCTGGACCAGTGGGGGCAGCGCGGCACCGCCCGGGGCGCCGTCGTCGTGGTGCTGTCCGACGGCTGGGAGCGCGGCGACGCCGCCCTGCTCGGCGAGCAGATGGCCCGCCTGCACCGGCTCGCGCACCGCGTGGTGTGGTCCAACCCGCGCAAGGCCGCCCCCGGCTACGCGCCGTCCGCCGCCGGGATGGCGGCCGCGCTGCCGCACGTCGACGACTTCGTCGAGGGGCACAGCCTCGGCGCGCTCGAGCATCTGGCCGCGGTGGTGCGCGGTGCGTGACATCGCGGCGGGCCTGCGCGAGATGCTCGCTTCAGAGTCGCCTTTCGCCATCGCGACCGTCATCGGGGCCCGCGGCAGCTCGCCACGTCTGCCCGGCGCGGCCATGGCGGTCGGCCTGGACGGCGAGGCCCTCGGGTCGGTCTCCGGCGGCTGCGTCGAGGGAGCGGTCTACGAGACCGCCGAGCGGGTGCTGGCCGGGGAGGGTGCGGCCGTCGAGAGCTACGGCTACAGCGACGACGACGCCTTCGCCGTCGGGCTGACCTGCGGCGGGACGCTGGAGGTGCTGGTCGCGCCCGCCGACCGCGCCGTGCTCGCGCCGTGGGTCGAGGCGGTCGAGGCGGACGAGCCGGTGGCGCTGGCGACCGTCGTCGGGGGACCGGCGCCGCTGGGCGCCGTGCTCCTGGTCGGCCCGACCTCGACGACAGGAACGCTCGGCGCGGAGGGGCTCGACGTCGCGGTCACCGACGACGCCCGGGGGATGCTCGCGCTGGGGCAGACGGGCGACCGGCACTACGGGTCGCGCGGCGAGCGGCGCATCGACGACGTGACGGTGTTCGTGCAGTCCTTCACCCCGCCGCCGCGGATGCTGGTCTTCGGCGCGACCGACTTCGCGGCGGCGGTGTGCCGGGTCGGGGCCTTCCTGGGCTACCGCGTCACGGTCTGCGACGCCCGGCCGGTCTTCGCCACCGCCCGGCGCTTCCCGGAGGCGCACGAGGTCGTCTGCGACTGGCCGCACCGCTACCTGTCGGCCACCGAGGTCGACGGGCGGACGGCGATCTGCGTCCTCACCCACGACCCGAAGTTCGACGTGCCGCTGCTCGAGGTCGCGCTGCGCCGGCCCGCGGCCTACATCGGGGCGATGGGCAGCCGGCGCACCCACGACGACCGGCTGCGGCGGCTGCGGGAGACCGGCCTGACCGAGCAGGAGCTGGCCCGCCTGCACTCGCCCATCGGCCTGGACCTCGGCGCCCGCACGGCAGAGGAGACCGCGGTGTCGATCGCCGCGGAGCTCGTCCAGCAGCGCTGGGGCGGTACCGGACGGCCGTTGGCGCAGACCGACGGCGACATCCACGTCGACGCTGGTCACCAGGAAGACTCCGTGCTCCGGTGAGCGTCGCCGGACTGCTCCTGGCCGCCGGTGCCGGTCGCCGCATGGGCGGGCCCAAGGCGCTGCTGTCGCTGGACGGAGAAGCGCTGGTGCAGCGAGGGATCCGGCTGCTGCGCGAGGGCGGCTGCGCTCCCGTCGTGGTCGTCGTCGGGGCGGCCGCCGACGAGGTGCGGGCGCTGTGCGACGGGGCGACGGTGGTCCAGGCCCCGGACTGGGCGAGCGGCATGGCGGCCTCGCTGCGCGCCGGACTGCAGGCGCTGGACGCGGAGGCCTGCGTCGTCGCCCTCGTCGACCAGCCGCGCGTCACGGTGACCGCGGTGGAGCGGCTGATCGCCGCGCACGGGGCCGGCGCACGCGCGGCTGTCGCGTCGTACGCCGGTCGTGGCCGCAACCCGGTGCTGCTCGACCGCAGCACCTGGGCCGACGTCGCGGCGCGGGCGACGGGCGACGAGGGCGCCCGTGCGTGGCTGAGGGAGCATGCCGACCTGGTGGTCGACGTCGACTGCTCCGACACCGGCTCGCCCGACGACCTGGACACCCCGCAGGACCTTGCACGACTACGAGAGGCAGCCCGATGAAGCTCGAGAACCGCTTCACCGTTCCCGTTCCCGTCGACCAGGCCTGGAAGGTGCTGCTGGACGTCGAGCGGATCGCCCCGTGCATGCCCGGGGCGACGCTGACGAAGGTCGACGGCGACCACTTCGAGGGGACCGTCAAGGTCAAGGTCGGCCCGATCAACCTGACCTACGGCGGCAAGGCGTCCTTCGTGTCCAAGGACGAGGCGACCCACGTCGCGGTCATCGACGGCAGCGGCAAGGAGACCCGGGGGACCGGCACCGCCAAGGCGCTCATCACCTGCCGGCTGGTCGACCGCGGGAGCACGACCGACGTCGAGGTCGACACCGATCTCAACGTCACCGGCAAGCCCGCGCAGTTCGGCCGCGGCGTGCTGGCCGACGTCAGC
>JBKJQQ010000244.1:0-2581 GCA_046593875.1 Mycobacteriales bacterium
GCCCGCACACGCGGCCGGGGCTTTCCGTGGAGCCCACTTCCGCGGGGCGTAGCGTAGTGGCTAGCGCGCCTGCTTTGGGAGCAGGAGATCGGGAGTTCGAGTCTCCCCGCCCCGACCAGCCTCCCGAGTGGCGCGCTCCTCCATGCCCACCCCCGAGAGGAACCCCCTGTGCAGAGCGCCGTCGAGACCCTGAGCCCCACGAGGGTCCGCCTCACGGTCGAGGTGCCCTTCGAGGAGCTCAAGCCCGAGCTCGACAAGGCGTACAAGACCATCGGCGCGCAGGTGAAGGTCCAGGGCTTCCGCCCGGGCAAGGTGCCGCCGCGCATCCTCGACCAGCGCGTCGGCCGCGGCGTGGTGCTCGAGGAGGCCGTGCAGGAGGCCCTGCCGCGGCTGTACTCCGAGGCCGTCAACGAGGCCGGCGTCGCGCCGGTCGGCCGTCCCGAGGTGGACGTGACCAAGCTCGACGACGGCAAGGAGCTGACCTTCACCGCAGAGGTCGACGTCCGTCCCGACTTCGACCTCCCGGCCTACGACAGCCTCGCCGTCACCGTGGCCGACGCGACCGTCGCGGACGAGGACGTGACCACGCAGGTCGACGAGCTGCGCGAGCGCTTCGCCAAGCTGACGCCGATCGAGCGGGCCGCCGCCGAGGGCGACTTCGTGACCCTCGACCTCGCCGCCACCGTCGACGGCGAGGAGGTGCCCGGCGGCACCGCGCAGGGCCTGTCGTACGCGGTCGGCTCGGGTGACCTGCTCGAGGGCCTGGACGACGCCATCACCGGCAAGAGCGCCGGCGACGCCACCAGCTTCACGACCACGCTGATCGCGGGCGAGTACGAGGGCCAGCAGGCCGAGGTCGCCGTCACCGTGCGCGCCGTCAACGAGCGGGAGCTCCCGGCCGCCGACGACATCTGGGCCGAGAGCACCGGCTTCGCCTCCTTCGAGGAGCTGCAGGCCGATGTCCGCCAGCGCCTGGACCGCATGAAGAAGCTCGAGCAGGGTGTCGAGGCGCGCGACAAGGTGCTCGACGCGCTGCTCGCCACCATCGACGTGCCGCTGCCCGAGTCGGTCGTCGCGACCGAGATCGAGTGGCGCACCGAGAGCACCGCGCAGCAGCTCGCGCAGGCCGGCATGACGATGGACCAGTACCTCGAGAACGAGGGCAAGGGCGAGGAGGAGTTCGCCGAGGAGGTGCGCGAGAGCGCCACCACCGCCGTCAAGGCGCAGCTCGTCCTCGACGCCGTCGCGGACAAGGAGGAGCTCGGTGTCACGGACGCCGAGCTGACCGACCAGGTCGTCCGGCGCGCGCAGCGGGCGGGCGTCTCGCCGGACCAGTACGCCCAGTCGGTCGTGCAGTCCGGCCAGCTGCAGGGCCTGGTCTCCGAGGTACGACGCGGGAAGGCGCTGGCCACCGTCATGGAGGCGGCGACCATCACCGACGAGTCCGGCAACGCGGTCGACCTCGACGCGCTGCGCGACGACCTCACGCCGAACGACGACACGCAGGTGGACGAGGACGGTCGCCCGTTCCACACGCACGGCGACGGCACGGTCCACTACCTCGACGAGGAGTAGCGCCGCGCGGGCTCAGCCCGGCGCGCCGATGGCCTCGTCCGCTTTCGGCGCGATGGCGTTGTCCGCTTTCGGCGGAACGACTGCCTCGGCGGGACTGCCTGTCCGCGAACGGCGTTAGGGTCGCTGACAGGCACCACCGTCACGGGCTGCACGCCGATCCAGGCGGCGGCCCACGAGATCCGAGGCAGGCCCCACCGTGACCCAGACAGACCCCTCGACCGGGCTGGTCGTCCCCACGACTGCCCCTCATGCCGTCGGCGTCGCGACCCCGTCGGCCCGCCAGGGCGGCGCCGGCATGGGCCTGGACGACCAGGTCTTCAACCGGCTCCTCAAGGAGCGGATCATCTTCATGGGCACCGCGGTCGACGACCCGATGGCCAACGCGATCTGCGGCCAGCTGCTGCTGCTCGCCGCCGAGGACCCCGAGCGCGACATCCACCTCTACATCAACAGCCCCGGCGGATCGATCTCGGCCGGCATGGCCATCTACGACACGATGCAGTTCGTCAACAACGACGTGGCCACCTACGGCATGGGGCTCGCCGCCTCGATGGGGCAGTTCCTGCTCTGCGCCGGCCAGAAGGGCAAGCGCTACTGCCTGCCGCACGCCCGCGTGATGATGCACCAGCCCTCGGGTGGCATCGGCGGCACGGCGGCCGACATCGCGATCCAGGCCGAGCAGATGCTGTACGTGAAGAAGGTCATGGCCGAGCGGATCGCCTTCCACACCGGCCAGACGGTCGAGCAGATCGAGAAGGACTCCGACCGGGACCGCTGGTTCTCGGCGCAGGAGGCCAAGGAGTACGGCTTCGTCGACCACGTGGTCAGCGGCGCGTCGCAGGTCCCGTCCGGTGCCGGCACCGCGGTCTAGGAGAGAGAAGACCATGACCTTCCAGGACCCCAGCAACTACACGATCCCGATCGTCATCGAGCAGACCTCCCGCGGGGAGCGCTCGTTCGACATCTACAGCCGCCTGCTCAAGGAGCGCATCATCTTCCTGGGCAC